>NZ_CP045292.1:0-319009 GCF_009363055.1 Flavobacterium haoranii
TAAAAAATATTGGCCTGAGGTTGAATTTCTAAGTTCAAATCAATTAGGAGGCTTAATGAATCAATAATAATATTATGATTAAAACAAAAAAAGATCTTAAAAATTATATTTATTTGGATAGAAAGGCAAATTTTATTTCTAATAGAAGTTTAAAAGATTTAATTAATTTGTATTTATTTAATGATATTGCATTTTTTTTACTATTATTAAGAAAGTGTGAATATTACAAGAATAAATCTAATATTATATCTAAAATAATTTATTTTTATTATAAAATAAAATTTAAGAAAAAATCCATGAAACTTGGATTTACAATACCAGAAAATGTATTTGGGCCAGGATTATCAATTCCTCACTATGGAACAATTGTGGTAAATTCGAATGCTAAAGTAGGAGCTAATTGTAGAATTCACGTTTGTACCAATATTGGTGCCTCAGGAGGTTCTAGTATGGCACCAATAATTGGAGATAATGTTTATATTGGGCCTGGAGCAAAGATATATGGAAATGTTGTTATTGGCAATAATAATGCAATTGCTGCTAATGCAGCTGTCAATAAAAGTTTTGAACAAGAGGGGGTTTTAATAGGTGGAGTACCTTCAAAAATTATTGGAGAGATTGATATCAAAAAAATTATTAAACATATATAAATTATGTGCGGAATTACTGGGTTTATTGATTTTTCAATGAATATAGGGTACAATAAAAAGATGGTCATAAAAGATATGAACAATACTTTAGATCATAGAGGCCCTGATGATAAAGGATATGAAATTTTTGAGGAAGATAAATTTACTATTGCTTTAGGACAAGCGCGTTTGTCTATTATAGACTTGACTAGTGCTGGACATCAACCTATGCGATATAAAAACTTGACAATTGTTTTTAATGGTGAAATTTATAACTATAGAGAATTAAAAAGTGAGTTGTTGGAATTAGGACATGAATTTCATACAGACTCTGACACCGAAGTTATTCTTCATTGCTATGAACAATGGAGAGAAAAGGCTGTTAACAAATTTATAGGAATGTTTGCTATTGTTATTTATGATAGTGCTACTAATAAAGTTTGTGTTTTTAGAGACAGAGCAGGTGTCAAACCATTTTACTATTATTACTCTGATCAGGTTTTTATTTTTGCTTCGGAATTGAAAGCTTTTCATAAACATCCAAAATTCCAAAAAGAAATTGATAAAGATAGCATTTATCTTTTTTTAAAAACGTGCATCACGGCTATATACCTGCTCCTAAATCAATTTTTAAAAATACTTTCAAGCTACCACCTGGTCATTTTTTAGAAATTGACCTATTAAAAGCTAGCGTAAATATTGAAAAATACTGGGATGTAACAGATTTTTATAAGTTACCAAAATTAAATCTGAGTTATGAAGACGCCAAATGTCAAACTAAGAAACTTTTATTGTCTGCATGTGAATATAGAATGATAGCTGATGTTCCAGTAGGTGTATTTTTAAGTGGTGGGTATGATAGTACTTTAGTAACATCTTTGTTACAAACAAATCGTTCGGAAAAATTAAAGACTTTTACTATTGGTTTTAATGAAGGTAACAACGAAGCCCCCTTTGCTAAAGAAACAGCTAAATATTTAGGGACTGATCACACTGAATATATCTGTACCACAAAAGAAGCACAAGAAATTATACCTACGTTACCATTTTTTTATGATGAGCCATTTGCGGATAGTTCTGCAATACCAACAATTTTGGTTAGTCAATTAGCTAGTAAATCAGTTTCAGTTGTATTGTCTGCTGATGCTGGTGATGAAGTTTTTTCAGGTTATGAATCATATAAATTTTTAGAACGAAATTTAAATAAAATAAATAATTTGCCAAAATGGTTAAAGCCAATTATTGGTGATGTAGGCTCTTGTTTTATATCTGGTATCCCTGAAACTTTAGACCATGGGAAGATGAAACATAAAATCTCATCATTTATTAATGCAATCAGATCTTTTGACAAAACAGCACAGTCCAAAATTGTTTTTGATAATATGTATAGTTTGCCAGGCTCATTTTTGGAAAAAATATTTATCGACAAAAATTTTATCGTTAGAGAAAATTTAGATGTAAATAGTTTTAAAGAACCATTAGAAGTAGCAATGGCTATTGATTATAAAAGCTATCTTCAAAATGATATTTTGACTAAAGTAGATCGCGCTACTATGTCAGTTTCTATAGAAGGCAGAGAGCCTTTAGTTGACCATAGAATAATAGAATTTGCTGCCCAGTTGCCTTTAGAATACAAATGGGATGGCAAAACAAGTAAAAAGATACTTAAAGATATTGTTCATGATTACATACCTAAAGAAATGATGAATCGTCCAAAAACGGGTTTTTCATTACCAATTTATTCATGGTTAAGAGGTGATTTATCTTATCTTATAGACGAGTACCTATCTCCTAAAGCTTTAGAACAATCAGGGTTGTTTAATGTCCCTTGGGTATCAGAACAAGTAAATTTGTTTAAACTTAATAAATTACATTATCAGCCTTTTATATGGAAATTATTAATGTTTCAAATGTGGTATAATAAATGGATGAAATAAAAAAAATAGCCCTCGTTATTCCTTCTTTACACGCTGGAGGTATGGAACGGGTGATGTCTGAATTGTTAAATGAATTTTCTAAAGATAAAACTTTAGAAATACATTTAATACTTTATGGTATAACTAGGGAAATTTTTTATTCTGTACCCGAAAATGTTACAATTCATAAACCTTCCTTCGAATTTAAAAATAAATATCGGTTATTTTATACACTAAAAACTTTAATATTTTTAAGAAGACAAATAATAAAAATTGCTCCTAAAAGCATTCTAAGTTTTGGGGAAAGATGGAATAGTTTTGTCCTTATAGCGTGTTGGGGGTTGAAATATCCTATTTATGTATCAGATAGGTGTCAGCCAAATAAATCATTAGGAAAGTTGCATAATTGGCTTAGAAATAAGCTTTATCCAAAGGCAAAAGGAGTAATTGCACAGACTGAAAAAGGTAAAGCAATATTCGAAAAAATGTATAAGCATACTAATATTCAGGTGATTGGGAATCCTATTAGACAAATAACATCAGAAAAGAAAATAGATAAAGAAAAAATTGTTTTAACAGTTGGTAGATTGATTAATACAAAGCACCATGACGAGTTAATTCGTTTATTTGTAGAAATTAATGACCCTAATTGGAAACTAATAATTGTAGGTGATGATGCTTTAAAACAGAAAAATAGAAGTAAACTAGAAAGGTTAATAAAAGAATTAAGAGCAGAAGATAAGGTCTTTTAGTAGGTAGTCAAAAAGAGGTAGAACCCTTTTATTTGAAAAGTAAAATTTTTGCCTTTACTTCTAGCTCTGAGGGGTTTCCAAATGTAATTGGTGAAGCCATGTCAGCAGGTTTACCTGTTGTAGCTTTTGATTGCATGTCGGGCCCTTCTGATATGATTGCCAACGAAAAAAATGGATATTTAATAGAATTGTTTAATTATGAGTCTTTTAAGAAACACTTACAAATTTTAATGTCTGATGAATCTTTAAGATTGAAATTGGGATTAAATGCTGCAGAAAGCATTCAAGAGTTTACGATTGATGAAATCTCTAAAAAGTACAAAAAAATGATTCTAGAATAATGAGAGTTTTACAAATTAACGCAACTGTAAATTCAGGGTCAACAGGAAGAATTGCTGAAGATATAGGTCTGGTTTTAATTAATGTTGGGCACGAAAGTTATATTGCTTACGGAAGGGGCAATCAGCCGAGTAATTCTAATAAAATCAAAATAGGAAATCAATGGGATGTCAATTGGCATGGTGTAGTTTCACTTTTATTGGATAGACACGGTTTTGCTTCTAGAAAAGCAACTAAACAGTTAATTAATAAAATTGAAGAATTAAAACCAGATGTTATTAATTTACATAATATACACGGGTATTATGTAAATATTGAAATACTATTTGATTATCTGAAAAAAATAAATATCCCAGTGGTGTGGACTTTTCACGATTGTTGGCCTTTTACAGGGCATTGTACACATTTTGATTCAGTAGGTTGCGAAAAATGGAAAACACAATGTGAAAAATGTCCCAAAACTAAATTATATCCGAAATCAATTGAACTAGATAATTCTTTTAAAAATTATAATGATAAAAAGCAGATTTTTAATCAGTTAGATAATCTTCATATTATTACACCATCAAATTGGTTGAAAAGTCTAGTAAAACAATCATTTTTATCGAAATTTCCAGTAAGTTGTATTCACAATGGGATAGATCTTTCGAAATTTAGTCCTGTAGAAAATGTAGAAAAATTAATTCAAAAATGGAATCTAAAGGATAAAATAATTGTTTTGGGTGTTGCTAATGTTTGGCAATTAAGTAAAGGTCTTTCAGATTTTGTAAAATTAGCAGAGGTGCTTTCTGATGCCTATCAAGTAGTGTTGATTGGTTTAACTAAAAAGCAAATAGCACAATTACCTAAAAATATAATAGGTATTGAAAGAACAGAAAGTATTGAGGAATTAGCAGAATATTACAGTTTGGCAAAGGTATTTGTAAATCCTACTTACCAAGACAATTTTCCTACTACAAATATTGAAGCATTAGCATGTGGTACTCCCGTGGTTACTTATAATACAGGAGGAAGCCCCGAAGCAATTGATAAAGAAACGGGCATAGTGGTAGAAAAGGGAAATGTAAATGATTTAAAAACCGCTATTGAACGAGTAACAAGTGCTAAAACTGAATATTATGATAAAGAAAAATGCAGACAAAGAGCGGAAAAGCACTTCGATAAGAACGATAGGTATCAAGATTATTTACAATTGTTTAAAACTCTAGTGAAAGAGAGCTAATAAATATTAAAATGTATACAGGAACTAAAAAATCAGAATTAAGAATATATGTAAGCAATCTTTTTGGATGGCGAACCAATAGAAAATTAATTGTAATAGAAAGTGACGATTGGGGATCGGTCTACATGTCTGACAAAAGGGCATTAGAAGAAATGAAAGCCAAAGGAATTCCTTTACATTCACATTATCTGAAAAATGATACTTTGGAGTCCAATGAGGATATGGAGATGTTGATGGATGTCCTTCGTAAACATAAAGATGCTTCTGGTCGTTATGTTGTAATGACTGGAGTGAATGTGGTGGCTAACCCTGATTTTGAAAAAATAAAGGCAAACGGTTTTAAGAAATATGAATATGAATTGTTTACAGAAACCGCTAAAAGATACCCACAAAGTGATAGAATACACTCTTTATGGAAACAAGGAATAGAAGAAAGGCTTTTGGTTCCCGTGTTTCACGGAAGAGAACATCTTAATGTGCAACGTTGGATGAAACTTCTTCAAGAGGGAAACGAAACCGTAAGAATAGCTTTTGAATATGGAGTAAGTACACTATCCAAAGAAATCAATGGTAAAGAATTGGCTGATTTACGAGCAGCGTTTGATATTGATACCCAAAATGATTTAAAATATCTTGAAAAGGTAATAGATACAGGATTAGATGAATTTGAATCTCTGTTTGGTTATAAATCTACTTTTTTTATTCCAACGAATGGTCCTTTTAATAATAATTTAGAAGGATTATTAAGCAAAAAAGGGGTGAAATACATCGGAACAGGAAAAGTACAACAAGAGCCTTTGGGGAAGGTAAATATAAAAAGCATTTCCGTTACTTAGGTAAAAAGAATAGATTGGGACAAATGTACTTGACTAGGAATTGTTTTTTTGAACCAATAAGTGAAGAGTTTCCTAAAGAAAGAGATTGGGTAGCCTCTTGTTTGAAGGAGATAGAGATAGCTTTCAACTGTCATAAACCCGCTACTATTAGTTCTCATAGAGTGAATTACATGGGGACCATAAATCCTGAAAATAGAGCAGAGGGATTAAAAAAATTAGATCAATTATTGGGAGCAATCATAAAAAAATGGCCAGATGTTGAATTTATAACTTCTATGGAATTGGGAGATATCATTAATGGAAATTCATAAATAAAAATAGGTGTATAAAAATTAATGAATTAGAGAGCATTATTATCTTTGCAAACGTATTAATCAATAAAGTATTAAAGATTTTAGTTCTTTTCATAAATTATGATGAAAAATAAAAAAATATATATCGCTGGGCATCATGGTATGGTAGGTTCAGCTATTTACCGAGCATTACAAAATAATGGATATAAAAATCTAATCGGGAGGTCTAGCCAAGAGTTAGATTTAAGAAATCAAGCTGAAGTTAAAGATTTTTTTGCTTTTGAAAAACCAGATGTAGTTATTGATGCAGCTGCAAGAGTGGGAGGTATCTTGGCAAATAATAATTTCCCTTATCAGTTTTTGATGGAAAACATGCAAATTCAGAATAACTTAATTGAAGCATCTCATCAAAATGAAGTAGAAAAATTTATTTTTTTGGGATCTTCTTGTATTTATCCAAAATTGGCTTCTCAACCTCTAAAGGAAGATTGTTTGTTAACTTCATCTCTTGAACCTACTAACGAGTGGTATGCAATAGCTAAGATTACTGGAGTGAAAGCTTGTGAAGCGATAAGGAAACAATACAAAAAAGACTTTGTGAGCTTAATGCCCACAAACTTGTATGGGACAAGAGATAATTTTGATTTGCAAACGTCTCATGTATTGCCTGCCATGATTCGAAAATTTCATGAAGCCAAAGAAAAGTCAGAAAAAACAGGCATAAATGAACCCGTAGAATTGTGGGGAACAGGAAAACCAATGAGAGAGTTTTTATTCGTAGACGATTTAGCAGATGCTGTTTTATTTGCTTTGGAGAATAAATTAAGTCATCATTTATATAATGTTGGTACAGGTATAGACATTACTATAAAAGAACTGGCACTAAAGATTCAAAAAATAACGGCACATGAAGGTGAAATTATCTGGGATAACTCAAAGCCTGACGGAACACCAAGAAAATTAATGGATGTTTCACGACTTAAAAATGCAGGATGGAAGTATAAAACATCGTTAGATGAAGGACTGCAAATAACTTATAATTGGTTTTTAGCGAATCAAGATAATTTTAAAGAAGTTAAAATTTAATACCATTTCAATTTCTCGACACAGATTGTAAAATTTATAAAGATAAACCAAAATAAAAAAGACAAGATGTAACATAGGCAGAGTATTTTTTTTAGAGGGGAGCTCCAAAAAAAAGAGAGAATTAGTGAAACTCAGAAAAAAAATGATACTCCCATAAGTTTGACATAAAACAAAATCTAGACTATTTTTGAAGTTAAATGGCTCATAACCATTGAAAAAGTCTAAAAATATAAAAGTTGGTGAATAGTAGAAATTCTACTTAAAATAAAACTCTGTTTATGGAATAGTAGAATGTGTATTAGAGTAATGTATTTATTAGAATGCAAGTGAAATCATTTGAGGAAAATGATACGTTGAGAATTGAAGCTGAGTTTTATAGAGTGCTAGATAGACATAATAACTCTTATATAAGTGTAAACATAAAAATAAACATAAAAAAGTAAAATATTAAATATGATGATATGATAAATCATATTCAAAAAGTATAAATTCAATAAAACTACTAATATGAATCAAAATAAAAAAGTAGCCTTAATCACAGGGATAACAGGACAAGACGGGTCTTATCTAGCAGAATTATTATTAGAAAAAGGCTATAGTGTTCACGGCATCAAAAGAAGAGCTTCTTCGTTTAATACTCAACGCATAGATCATCTCTATAAGGATCAACACGAAAATAACGTGAATTTTAAGATGCATTATGGTGATTTGACAGATTCTACCAACCTAATAAGAATCATACAAGAAACACAACCAGATGAGATTTATAATTTAGGTGCAATGTCACATGTGAAGGTGAGTTTTGATTCACCTGAATATGTAGCAAATGTAGATGGGATAGGTACATTGAGAATTCTGGAAGCGGTAAGGATTCTAGGTTTAGAAAAAAAAACAAGAATTTATCAGGCATCAACTTCCGAATTGTATGGTGGGATGCAAGAGAATAAAAATGAATATGGATTCTATGACGAAAATTCTCCTTTTTACCCAAGATCTCCATATGGAGTTGCTAAAATTTATGGTTTCTGGATTACAAAAAATTATCGAGAAGCTTATAATCTTTTTGCATGTAACGGAATACTATTCAATCACGAATCACCAAGAAGAGGGGAAACCTTTGTAACAAGAAAAATTACAAGAGCAGCTGCCAAAATTGCTTTGGGATTACAAAATGAATTGTTTATGGGAAATTTAGATGCTCAAAGGGATTGGGGACATGCAAAAGATTATGTAGAAGCGATGTGGCGGATTTTACAGCAGGATACCCCAGAAGATTATGTAATTGCAACAGGATTGACAACAAGAGTAAGAGATTTTATAAAAATGGCTTTCGAACAAGTAGGGCTTTATTTACGATTTGAAGGAAGTGGAGTAGAAGAGGTGGGTGTATTAGATACAATAAATTTTGAAGTTTATCAAAAAACTACTGGTAATGAAAATATAGTTTCTTCATTGCAATTAAATAAAGTTATGATTAAGGTAGATCCCAATTATTTCAGACCAACAGAAGTAGATTTATTGATTGGTGATCCAACAAAAGCTAAAACAAAATTAGGTTGGGAACCAAAATATAATTTACAGACTTTGGTAGAAGAAATGATGGTTGAAGATGTAAAACTTTTTCAAAAAGACATTCATTTAACTAAAGGAGGTCATACAGTAGTAAGAAATGTAGAATAAAAATGTATAAAAAAAAACAAATTGTATTCGTCAATCAAAGTGCTGGATATTTAATGATTGATATCATTGATGCTTTTAAGGATGAATATGAAGAAAGAATTCTTTTGACGGGTTTTTTAAATCCCAGAAACAAAATACTTGATGCTACTGTTAAAGTTGAAAAATTAATTCCTTATGATAGGTCATCAACATTTAAAAGAATGTTTACCTGGGTTGGGGCTTTTTTAAAAATACTATTTTTAATTAAGTTTAAATATCCAAAAGCGCATTTGTTTTTAGTGTCAAATCCTCCATTGACAGCTTGGGTTCCTTTATTTTGTAAAAATTCTTATGATATTTTAATATATGATGTTTATCCAGATGCATTAGTTGAATTTGGCTATTTTAAACAGGATTCATGGATTATTAAAAAATGGGAAAACATAAATAGAAGAATGTATGCAAAAGCAAGAAAAATAAGTACAATTACCAGTGGGATGAAAGAACGAATAGCTAAATATGTAAATAAAAATAAAGTAAATGTAGTGCCTATTTGGACGGATAATTCATTCCTAAAACCCATTCCCAAGTCAGAAAATGTTTTTTTAAAAACACATCAAATTGAGGATAAATTTATTGTTATGTATTCAGGTAACATGGGGAAAGCTCATCCAGTAGAAATACTCATCGAATTAGCACTACAATTTCAAAATAACACAGAAATTTTTTTCTTGTTAATTGGAGGAGGTGATAGATATAAAGAGATGGAAGTATTGATTGCTAAAAATAAACTTCAAAATATTAAAATTTTACCTTGGCAAGATACCAAGACACTGCCTTTCACACTTTCAGGAGCTGATTTAGCTCTTGTAACGGTTGGTAATGAAGCTTCTGATTTAAGTATCCCTAGTAAAACATATAATTTAATGTCGGTAGGAACACCAATTTTGTGTGTAGCCCCTCAAAATTCTGCATTAGCAAGATTAGTAGAAAATGAAAAAATGGGTGAAATTTTTCAAAATTCTGATTTGCAAAGTATAGTAGATTTCATTCAAAAAAGTAAGATTAATTTTGAATTTTTAAATTATTATAAAAGTAATGCTTTAAAGGCATCTTTAAATTATACACCCTATAATGCTACTAAATTTATATAATAAATATGCAATTAATATGTATAGTTTATTTTTTAAAAGACTAATAGATGTAACAGCTGCAGCGCTGGTTTTAATAATTTTTTTACCCCTATTTATAGGGGTTTACCTATTATTGATACTCAGTCAAAATTCAGCATTCTTTACACAGGATAGACCTGGGAAAAATGGTAAAATTTTTAAATTAATTAAATTTAAAACCATGAGCGACAAGCGAGATGCACAAGGAAATTTATTGCCAGACGCAGAACGCTTAACCAAAGTGGGGAAATGGGTAAGAAGTACTTCATTAGATGAACTGCCACAGTTGATTAATGTATTAAAAGGGGATATGAGTTTAATAGGACCTCGTCCCTTATTAATTAAATATTTACCTTTGTATTCAGAAACCCAAAAACGCAGACATGAAGTAAAACCTGGAATAACAGGATGGGCACAAGTAAATGGCAGAAACGCCATTTCATGGAACAAAAAATTTGAATATGATGTATGGTATGTAGACCATTTAAGTTTTTTATTGGATTGCAAAATCGTATGGAGAACGATAAAAAAGTCATCATAAGAGAGGGAATCTCAAGTGATACAAGCGTAACAATGGAACCTTTTAAAGGAAATAACTAAATAAAACATAAAATTATGGAAGCAGAATTTTTAGAAATGATAACAGAAGTATTAGAAATTGAAGACAGAGAGATTCAATTATCAGATGCTTTCAGAGACTATGATGAGTGGGACTCATTAGCTAGATTAACTTTAATCGCCGAAATAGACGATAAGTATAACATGGTAATCGAAGAAGAAGCATTTAAAAATGCAATCACTTTAGGAGATTTACTTAACGAAATTATAAAAAGAACGCAGGCTTAATCCATTTTTATGGCAGATTTATCTTTTAAAAACATTGGGATTACGGGTTTAGCAGCAGCAGTACCAAAGAATACTATTGATAATTACAATTACACCCAATTTTTTAATAAAGAAGATGTAAAAGATATCGTAGACAAAGTAGGGATTAAAGAACGCAGATTTGCCCCAGAAGGAATGTGCGCATCAGACTTATGCTTCGCAGCTGCAGAGAAATTAATTTCGGATATGAATATAGACAAATCAGAAATTGATTTGCTAATCTTTATCTCTCAAACTCCTGACTACAGAATGCCCGCAACATCTATTCTCTTACAGAACCGTTTGGGGCTAGGAAAACATACAGCAGCATTTGACATCAGTTTAGGTTGTTCAGCTTTCGTGTATGGGCTTTCGGTAGTATATGGCTTAATGCAATCGGGAGGCTTTAGAAAAGCACTTTTATTAGATGGAGAGACCCGTTCTAGAATATATTCTCCTAAAGATAGAAAAACAGCCTTTTTATTCGGAGATGGAGGAATTGCAGCCATCATAGAAAGAGATGAAAAATTTGGAGAAAGTTTTTTCTCACTCAATTCTAATGGTGCTCTTTCAGACTTAATTAAAATGGATGCAGGGGGCTATAGAAATCCTAGTTCACCAGACACATTAACAGAAAAAGTGGTAGATGAGTATGGCAACATAAGAACAGATGAACATGGGTACATGAATGGAGCTGAGGTGTTTAATTTTGTATTGAGCGAAATTCCAAAAAATTTCAAATCGGTACTCGAGAAATCAGGAAATACCAATGATACAATAGACTTTAACTTGTTTCATCAAGCCAATGACTATATGAATGCTTATTTAGCCAAAAAATTAAAGTTAGATAAAGAAAAAGTGCCTTCATGTATTGAAAGTTTCGGAAATACATCTTCTGTTTCTATACCTTTAACTATAGCATCTCAATTGCAGAATAAGCTTCAAGGCAATAAAAAGTTAATGTTATGCGGTTTTGGAGTGGGGATGTCTTGGGCTACGGCTCAAATTAATGTGCAAGATTGTTTTATCAGTAACTTAGTAGAATTAGAATGAGTATAAATCCTTTTACCCTATTAAATAAAACCATTGTGGTTACAGGAGCATCTTCTGGAATCGGAAGACAATGTGCTATTACCCTAAACCAAATGGGAGCTTTTGTAATTTTATTGGGGCGATCAGAGGAAAGATTGTTAGAAACAGTAGGGAATTTCGAGAACGAAAATTACCAAATCATAGTGACGGATGTTACAGATTATGAGCAAACTGCTGAAAAGTTAGAAGATGCTCTTAAAACGGTAGGGAAAGTAGACGGAATTGTTCATGCAGCGGGAATTTCTACTACATTGCCACTTCGTAACATTACGGCAGAAAAATTACAACCTTTTTTTGAAACCAATGTTTTCGCTCCTATTGCCATCACTAAGCTTCTTACTAAATTAAAATATGCCAATCCAGATGGGATGAGCATTGTGTTTTTAGCCTCAGTAATGGGAATGGTAGGGGAATTAGGTAAAACAACTTATAGTTTAACGAAAGGGGCTCTCGTTTCAGGAACAAAATCTTTAGCTTTAGAATTAGCATCAAAAAAAATAAGAGTAAATTGCGTAGCTCCAGGAGTTGTAGTAACTCCTATGAGTTCTAATGCTGTCTATGCCCAAGATTCTTCAGCTTATGAAAAAATAAAAAGTTATCATCCGTTAGGACTTGGTAAGCCAGAAGATGTAGCCAACGCTTGCGCTTTCTTGTTATCAGACGGGGCATGTTGGATTACAGGGACTACCTTAGTAATAGACGGAGGGTATACAGCAAGATAATAAAATATGAAAAAAGTTATAATCATCGGAGCAGGCGGCCATTCCGCTGAAATCACAGACTATATTACCCATTATAATAATTCGGTAGCACCAGAACTCTGTTTTGATGTAGTAGGTTATATTGATGATAATAAAGAAAATTATGATAGTTACAGTTTGGTAAGCCCATATTTAGGAACGATTCAAGATCATGAGGTTTCTGAAGAAGCTGAATATATTATGGGCATAGCCAATATACAGTTCAGAAGAACTATTGTAGAAAACTTTCTTCAAAAAGGTGCAAAATTTGCTACACTCATTCATCCCTCTGCAATTGTTTCACCTTCTGCTATAGTAGGAGAAGGATGCGTGGTGGCGCATAATGCATCTATAGGACCAAAAGCAATTATTGGAAACTTTAATATGTTAAATTCTCGATGTACAATAGGTCATGATTCTACAATAGGTAATTTTAACTTTATTGGTCCCCAAGTAGTATTGAGTGGTTTTACAAAAGTAGGAAATAACAATATGTTTGGGGTGAATAGTGCTACTATTCCCACCATTGAAATCGGAGATAATAATACCATTGCAGCAGGGATGATTATCACAAAAACAGTGAAAGATAATGAAACTCACTTTTATCGTTTCAAAGAAAAAGTAGTGATTACTTAGAGAACAAATAAAGGTTAACTTGATAAAAAATAAAATGATAATTGATTGAAAAATCAAAAAGTAAAAACAATAAAAGGAAAATAACAGTTGTTGGTACAGGGTATGTAGGTTGGTCTAATGCGATGCTATTAGCGCAAAATCATCAAGTGGAAGCAATAGATATTGTTCCAGAGAAAGTAGAACTTTTAAGCAATAAAAGCTAAAGGAATAGAGGTAGTGGTTAATGAACCAGTTTTCAAAGAAGAAACATTTTTTGGTTAAAAAGTTATGCACGATGTAGAATCTTTTAAAAAAGAATGTGATGTCATCATCTCTAATAGAATGACAGCATAATTAGAAGACGTAGCGGCCAAAGTTTACACCCGCGATTTATTTGGTAATGATTAAAATTTATGTGCCAAGTAGATTAATATTTAAAAAATAAAGAACATTTTTTTGTAATCATTTTTTATTGCAAATAGTCAATTAAAACTCATTGTTAATAATGAGTAGAGTTAAATAAATAGATTTAATCCATGAAAACAATCTTAATCACTGGAGGAGCCGGATTTATTGGTTCTCATGTCGTTCGCGAATTCGTTTTAAAATATCCAGCATATAAAATTATCAATCTAGATGCTTTAACCTATGCGGGAAATCTAGAAAATTTAAAAGATATCGAAGATTTACCCAACTATCATTTCATAAAAGCAGATATTGTAGATGCTAAACAAGTATTAGAGATTTTCGAAAAACATCAGCCAGAGGGAGTAATTCATCTTGCTGCAGAATCACATGTAGACCGTTCTATTACCAATCCCTTAGAATTTGTAATGACTAATGTAATCGGTACGGTTAATTTATTAAATGCAGCAAAACACAGCTGGAAAGGCAAATATGAAGGAAAACGTTTCCATCATGTGTCTACAGATGAGGTATTTGGTGCGCTAGGAGATGAAGGTTTTTTTACTGAGACCACTAAGTATGACCCACATTCTCCTTACTCTGCTTCCAAAGCATCATCTGACCATTTTGTAAGAGCTTATCATGATACGTATGGCTTACCTATAGTCTTAACCAACTGCTCTAACAATTATGGGCCCAACCATTTTCCAGAAAAATTGATTCCATTATGCATTCATAACATTCTAAATAATAAACCATTACCTATATATGGAGACGGTAAGTATACTCGAGATTGGTTATTTGTTATTGACCATGCTAAAGCGATTGATTTGGTTTTCCACGAAGGTAAAAATGGAGACTCGTATAATGTAGGAGGATTTAATGAATGGAAAAACATAGATTTAGTAAAAGAGTTGTGTAAACAAATGGATGAAAAATTGGGAAGACCATTAGGTACGTCAGAACAGTTAATTACTTTTGTAAAAGATCGTCCAGGTCATGATTTGCGTTATGCTATTGATGCTACTAAAATGAATAAAGAATTAGGCTGGAAACCTTCTGTAACTTTCGAAGAAGGTTTATCGATAACCATAGACTGGTTTTTAGCCAATCAGAAATGGTTAGATAACGTAACTTCCGGAGATTATCAAAACTATTACAATAATCAATACAGTCACTAATATGAATGCTATAGAAACAAAACTGAAAGGATGTTTTATTTTAGAGCCAGTGGTAATTACGGATGAAAGAGGTTACTTTTTCGAAGCATTTAATGATAAAAAATTGCAATCTTTTGAAAATTTTAAAAGTAAACAGATATAAATATTCAAAAGATAAAAAAATATAGTTTACAGGGGCAAAATGGACAGTTAGGACAAGCCTTTTACGAAATTAGATATGGGGAAAAAAAGTTTATAGAAAAAGAACTAAAAATCATATAAAAAAATTAAAAAAAAATGAAAGGAATTATTTTAGCCGGAGGTTCTGGTACACGTTTGCATCCATTAACTTTAGCAGTGAGTAAACAGTTAATGCCAGTTTATGATAAACCAATGATTTATTACCCCTTATCAACACTAATGTTGGCTGGAATTAATGAGATATTAATCATTTCTACTCCTCATGATTTGCCCCATTTCGAAAAATTACTAGGAGATGGCGCTCAGATAGGATGTAAGTTTTCTTATAAAGAACAGCCAAGTCCTGATGGATTGGCACAAGCATTTATTCTAGGAGAAGAATTTATTGGAGATGATAAAGTTGCCCTAATCCTAGGAGATAACATTTTTTATGGCTCTGGAATGTCTCAGCTGTTACAAAATGCAGCACAGACTGAAGGAGGCGTAATATTTGCCTATCAAGTGGCAGACCCAGAAAGATATGGCGTGGTAGAGTTTGATGAGCAGAATAATGCAATTTCAATTGAAGAAAAACCACAAAATCCTAAATCTAATTTTGCTGTTCCAGGGCTATATTTCTATGATAATTCTGTTGTAGAAATTGCAAAAAATATCAAACCTTCTCCCCGTGGAGAATTAGAAATTACAGACATTAACGCAGAATATCTGAAACAAGGAAAATTGAAAGTAGGTGTCTTTGATAGAGGAACGGCATGGCTGGATACTGGTACCATTCAATCTCTTATGCAAGCAGCACAGTTTGTACAAGTGATTGAGGAGAGACAAGGTCTTAAAATAGGAGCAATAGAAGAAGTAGCTTATCGTATGGGCTACATCTCAAAAGAAGAATTAAAACAAATAGCAGCACCTTTACAAAAAAGCGGATATGGAGAATATTTGTTAAATTTATTTAAATAAATGATAAAAAAAACTAAATAAATTCCTTCATTATGAGCACGAAAGAAATCAAAAAGCAAAAAAAGTAATTTTTTTCAATAAGAGTTAAAGCAGTAAAAATTTTCATTCACTTTTTATGAGATCTGTTTACTCTAAAGTTTTTGTATACTATAGGTTCTTCCTTGCTTTTAGCTCGATTTTAATGTGGATAAACACTTTTGATATTGAGTTATAGAATGGTTTATAGAATATTTTAAAAATAAGAACGGCTAAAACTAAAGAGAAGGAATAATAATGGGAGTCATTTTTTGGACAATTAAAATTTTAATACAAATTAAATAGGATTTAGAGATTTAAATAAATGGAATTTAAAATAAAAAAATTTATATTGAAATCTTCTAACTCAAACACCTACTTAATACAAAGTGAGGTGGATGAAAAGAGATGCTATTTAATAGACGCGGGAAACGGTATAGAAGCGATAAATGCTTTACAGCCTAATCAGAATATTGACGCCGTATTTTTAACACATGCTCATTATGATCATATAGCGGATATTCATTATTTACTTAAGAGGTTTCCCGATTGTTTGATTTATTGTTCTTTAGAAACCAAAGTAGCTTTGGCAAACAGTAAACTTAATTTGTCTTTTTATCATGGTACTCCAATTGAATACTCGGGTGAAAATATAGTGGTGCTAAATGATTTCGATACGGTTACTTTATATCCCAATCAAAAAATAGTAGCTATTGCAACTCCAGGGCATCATATCGGTTGTTTATCTTTTCAATATCAACAATTTTGTTTTACAGGTGATTCTCTTATACCTGAAATAGCTGTGGTTACAAAATTAAAAACGGGAAATAAAGAAGCAGCTCTAAACAGTATTGCGAAACTCAAGATTCATCTTGATTTGAATACTATAATAATGCCAGGTCATGGAGAGCAAATAAATTATGGCAATCTGAATTGGGATTTTTTCTTTAACTAATCATTGAATCATGTATTGTTATTTTCAAGAAATGATATCCCTTAGTACCTTTTTCCTACTAGGGATTTTTTTGTTGGCTTTCGGATTTATAAAAAGGGTGGCGTTCTAATCGATTTTTACTTTTTGTAATAGGTTTGTTTTTCTTGATGGCAACAACAAAGTGGATCCCTACTAAGTTAGTGGCACAATACGAATCTCAAGTCACCGTCTGTCAACCCCAACTTTTAGATACTACTTCTACCTATTACATCCACGTTTTAGGAGCGGGTTATAGTTTAGATCCTAAACTTCCTGCAACCAGTCAATTAGAATCCACTACCTTAACACGACTAGTAGAAGGTATACGAATTGCACGGCAGCTGCCTCATTATAAACTAGTTACTTCAGCTTATTCCAAATACGGTTTAGAATCCCAAGCATCCGTTGCCAAAAGAGCAGCTATTGAACTAGGTATCCCCAGCCAAAAGATAGAAATGCTCACCACACCCTCCAATACCGCAGAAGAAGTCGAGGCATTTGTAAAAAAGTTCGGTACTACTAAAAAGGTAATTGTGGTTTCGGACGCC
Organism: Flavobacterium haoranii; assembly: GCF_009363055.1. NCBI lineage: Bacteria > Pseudomonadati > Bacteroidota > Flavobacteriia > Flavobacteriales > Flavobacteriaceae > Flavobacterium > Flavobacterium haoranii. The sequence goes on from NZ_CP045292.1 coordinate 17,475, forward strand.
TTACATCTTCCCAGAGCGGTAATGCTGTACAAAAAAGCCGGTATTAGTGCCATTCCCGCTCCATCTAATTTTCTTATAAAACAGGGTCCAAACGACTACAATGGACTCACTTTCCCCTCTTATCAATCCTTATCTTTAATGAACAATTATTTCAGAGAACAACTGAAATATTGGAAAGACAGTTGGTAAGTAGAAAAGGTTTGTTTCAAGTTTCAAGTTTCAAGTTTCAAGTTGTTGATTTTAAGAACACAGATTTAAGAAATTTGATTAATCTAAAAAATGGAATTAAAGTAAATATTCTCTAGTGGGATTGTCCCCTTGAGAGCCTGTTCCGAAACTTCGGAAGGACTTTAGGGGTGTTTTACATTTGTTTTTACACCGAGATATACAGAGAATTATTTGAAATAGATTGCGTTGAAGAGAGATACACAGAGGTCGCTGCGCTTTTTCAAGTTTCAGGTTTCAAGTTGTTGATTTTAAGAACGTAGATTTAAGAAATTTGATTAATCTAAAAAATGGTATTAAAGTAAATATTCTCTAGTGGGATTGTCCCCTTGAGAGCCTGTTCCGAAACTTCGGAAGGACTTTAGGGGTGTTTTACATTTGTTTTTACACTGAGCTGCACTGAGTTTCTTTGAAGTGGATTTTATTGAGAGAGCTACACAGAGGGTGTTGCGCTTGTTGTTTTAGTTTTCAGGTTTCAAGTTCGTTGGAACACGGATGGAAGGAATTGAAGAAATCTTTAAACTTTTTATTACTACATTATTTCTTAGATGGAATTGTCCCCTTGAGGTCCCGGTAGCTTTCGGGATTAGGGGTGTAAAAATATTCCACTGAAAACAGAATAAATAAAAAAGTCATTAGCAGAATTGTCCCCTTGAGGGGACTACAGGGGTGTAAATTAGTCCAACTGGAAAACGTATAAACATAAAATTCAATTGCAGAATTGTCCCCTCGAGGTCCCGATAGTTATCGGGATTAGGGGTGTAACAAATATCAACTGAAAACTTTTTTAACCTCCCCACCCAGTTTGTCATGCTGCCAAGCATTTCTTTTATGAACTTTATTCAACGTAAGGAGAACTTCATTTTCCTTATATGCCTTATATGGTTTAATTTATATTTCAGGTTTTTGGAACACAGATTTAAGAATTTGTAATAATTTATAAATTTTAATCAATACTAAATTTCTTAGAAGTAATTGTCCCTTGAGAGCCTGTTCCGTCAAACGGAAGTTCCGACCCTTCGGAATTTAGGGGGCTCTCATAAGTTCAATTGAAAAAAAACAAGAAAATAGCTATAGTAGGAATTGTCCCCTCGAGGGGACTCTAGGGGTGTAAAAATATTCCACTGAAAACAGAATAAATAAAAAAGTCATTAGCAGAATTGTCCCCTTGAGGGGACTACAGGGGTGTAAATTAGTCCAACTGGAAAACGTATAAACATAAAATTCAATTGCAGAATTGTCCCCTCGAGGTCCCGATAGTTATCGGGATTAGGGGTGTAGCATAAATCAACTGAAATACATAAAAATAAATAAAACAATTATCCCTTGAGGGTTCCGACCCTTCGGAATTTAGGGGTGTCAAAAGCGTCAACTGAAAAACAAAATAATGAAAAGTCAATAAAACAATTATCACCTTGAGTGTTCCGACCCTTCGGACTTCAAGGGTGTAAAAATTCTCAACTAAAAAGCAAACAACTTATAAATATAAAAACCTTATCAGTTCTAATAAAAATGTAAAAACAAAACGTCTAAACGGTGCCTGAGGTGTTTATTGAGGCTCTCGGAATGCCTTCGAAGCCATTGTTGTTTGAATTTTAATTTCAGTTTGGAACACAGATGGAAGAAATTAAAATTAATCTTTAAAATCTTTTTTTTAAACTAACCACCCCAATTTGTCATGCTGCCAAGCATCTCTTGTACAAGTTATTTATAAAAACTCATCAAATTTTTTAAAAATGAGTTACATTAAAACAATCTCGACTTCGCTCGATTTGACAATGATGTAGTTGTTAAGAAAATAAATTACTACTATCAATTAAAATACTTTTTTGTCAGGTCGAGCGAAGTCGAGACTTTTCCCACCCAGTTTGTCATGCTGCCAAGCATCTCTTTAACAAGTGAAGTTTTTTTAGAACCCAGATAAATCTGTCAAAACTAATGGTCGCGTTTTTTTGGTATCGAAGGCACTGTTAAAGCTGAACACTGACCACTAAAAAATATGCTCTCGAAGGCACCGGTTATATTGGCTATAATGAAAAGCAAGTAATCCCTCCTCCGTCACTTCGAGTTTTTTTCATAAAATTGCCATAGCTATTTTATGAAAAATGTATCGAGAACTACTGAAAACAAATTTCAAAATACGTAAAACTATTATTCATTACCTTTTGCCTTCGATTACTTCATACAAACACATCAGTAGTTCAATAGAAATCATAATAACAAAACGTCTAAACGGTGCCTGAGGTGTTTATTGAGGCTCTCGAAATGCTCTCGAAGCCACCGTTAACTGACCACTGACCACTAACAAAAAAGCCCGTACCTCTCGATACGGACTTCATCAACTACCATAGGGGTAGGAGGAGTGGCTACACCACCTCCATCAAATACAACACGTTATGCGAGTTATTTTTCAACGGATACTGCACCCCATTCAATTCCTGAAAAAATTCAATCAAGAAATAAAAAAGGTACTTCCCGTTCCCCCTGGCATACCACTTGGAGTAAGCGTTAAATCCAACGAGCCATCTACCAAAGCAAAATTCTCCTTCGGACTATAAGTAGTGCCATAATTCTCCAATTCAAAATCCACTGAAGCAACCGAAACGCTAAAACTAGCATGAGTAGCCCCTTGCGGTAAACTCAAATTCGTAGCAGGATTAAAATTAGCAATAGTAACAGCTCCAGTAACAGTATCTAACACATACTGCGATCTGAAAACCGAATTAAAAGGCGAATTCAGATTAAAATCAAACCCACGAAGGGCTTGTTTGCCTTCATCACTTGCGATACCAATCCATACTTTTCGGTCACCGCGTGGAGAAGTAAAATCCAAATTTTTTATACGACTCATCGCTTGCGACATCCTACTACTAACGCGATAATCTTTCGCTAAAGACAATAAATTAGCCACTGATTTACGCATCAATTGCCCCATTTTGGCATTATGCCCAAATTCAGAACCATTCTCTCGGGTACGTTGAAAAGCAGGGTCGTTCTTAATGCGACTCTTATCAACCCCACCTTTTTTTCGAATCAACATCCCATCTTTCGACTTATAAAAAGACATCCCTTGTAAGGTTCCCTTAATCTCAAAAATTCCATCAAACTTTGCCATTAGTTGCTCTTGTTTAAAATTAATACTGCGAAGTCTTTACTTCTTTTGGATCCTCTAACTGCGGAACGCGATTTCTGAAACCCCGTTTCCTGTTTGTAAAATACATTTTTCATTGTGTAAATTTTTAGATAAAAACCAAAACCGTTGCGCACCCAGTCTTGCCTTATAACACCCCAAAACTATAGCATAAAACAACACCTCAAAAAATTAGGTAATTATGGTGTAAAATACTACACTACAATACTTTAAAATAAAAAATAATGCTGAAAATCAAGAAAAAAAGAGCAGAGTGTAAATAGTACAGTAGAGTATAGAAATTACAGTAAAGTATAGAAAACTGCTATTGAAATTATAACAAACCAGAAGTAATTAGTAGTATTGTCCCCTTGAGAGCCTGTTCCGAAACTTCGGAAGGACTCTAGGGGTGTAAAAATATTCCACTGAAAACAGAATAAACAAAAAGTCTTTAGCAGAATTGTCCCCTCTCAAACGAGCTTTAGGGGTGTAAAGAAGTCCAACTGGAAAACTTAAAAATATAAAATTCAATCGTAGGATTGTCCCTCGAGAGCCTGTTCCGTCAAACGGAAGTTCCGAACCTTCGGAATTTAGGGGTGTAGCATAATTCAATTGAAATACATAAAAATAAACACATAAATTACTGTCCTAAGTGCCTTCATTTTCCACCTAGTGGTTAAACACAAAATTCAACTGAAAACCATACAAATCAAATCACCTTAGAAGAATTGTCCCCTTGAGGGGACTCTAGGGGTGTAAAGAAGTCCAACTGGAAAACTTAAAAATATAAAATTCAATCGTAGTATTGTCCCCTTGAGGGGACTGCAGGGGTGTACAATGTTAATTTAAAATAATAAAAATAAACACATAAATTAGCGCCCTTAGTGTCTTCCTTGCGCACCTTGCGGTTAAACACTAAATTCAACTAAAAACCCATACAAATCAAATTGCCTTAGAAGAATTGTCCCCTTGAGTGTTCCGACACTTCGGAATTCAGGGGTGTAGCATAATCCAACTGAAATACATAAAAATAAACACATAAATTAGCGCCCTTAGTGTCTTCCTTGCGCACCTAGTGGTTAAACACAAAATTCAACTGAAAACCATACAAATCAAATCACCTTAGAAGGAATGTCCCCTCGAGGGGACTACAGGGGTGTAAAGAAGTCCAACTGGAAAACTTAAAAATATAAAATTCCATAGCAGGATTGTCCCCTTGAAGGTTCCGACCCTTCGGAATTTAGGGGTGTAAAATTCTTCAACTGAAAACACTAAAAACAACAATTCTATAACAGGATTGTCCCCTTGAGGCCTGTTCCGCCACGGCGAAGGACTTCAGGGGTGTATCTATGCTCAACTAAAAGTAGCACAAGTCAGTAGACTTTTAGCAATGAATTAATAAGCTAAATTCCAACGACCACCGAAAATCGACCATCGAATAACCATATTTAATCCAAACATATTAATATTTCATAGAAGGATTGTCCCCTTGAGGGGACTTCAGGGGTGTTTTGGAGTTCCTTCAAAAAAATAATATGTTTGTGTAACTACTTTTTGAAAAATGAAAAACAAAATCATTCCCTATAATCCAAAATTAAAAGAATACGTTAAAGAACTTCGAAAAAACAGCACACTTAGCGAAGTACTACTTTGGCAACAAATAAAAAATAAAGCGCTAGGCGTTCAATTCCATAGACAAGTACCAATGTTAGAGTACATCGTAGATTTTTATTGTCATGAATTAATGTTAGCTATTGAAATAGATGGCGACAGTCATTTATACAAATATGAATATGATAACAAGCGGCAAGGTGAATTAGAAAAAGAAGGCGTTGTTTTTTTACGATTTACAGATTTAGAAATTAAACGCAATATGTTTTCGGTTGGTATAACATTAGAGCAAGTTGTGCAAGAGTTAATTAATAAAACAAACAATCGTTAACACCCTTAAATTACGAAGGGTCGGAACCCTCAAGGGGACAATTCCTAGCATCACTATTTATTTATTAGTACTTTAATCATAATTCGAAATTATCGTCTTTAAAAATATTAAAGGCAAAATTTATAAAAGAATTAACCTTAGAAACCTGTTTATACCCTTCGGAATTTAGGGGTGTAAAATTCTTCAACTGAAAACACTAAAAACAACAATTCTATAACAGGATTGTCCCCTTGAGTGTTCCGCCACGGCGAAGGACTTCAGGGGTGTATCTATGCTCAACTAAAAGTAGCACAAGTCAGTAGACTTTTAGCAATGAATTAATAAGCTAAATTCCAACGACCACCGAAAATCGACCATCGAATAACCATATTTAATCCAAACATATTAATATTTCATAGAAGGATTGTCCCCTTGAGGGGACTTCAGGGGTGTTTTGGAGTTCCTTCAAAAAAATAATATGTTTGTGTAACTACTTTTTGAAAAATGAAAAACAAAATCATTCCCTATAATCCAAAATTAAAAGAATACGCTAAAGAACTTCGAAAAAACAGCACACTTAGCGAAGTACTACTTTGGCAACAAATAAAAAATAAAACGCTAGGCGTTCAATTCCATAGACAAGTACCAATGTTAGAGTACATCGTAGATTTTTATTGTCATGAATTAATGTTAGCTATTGAAATAGATGGCGACAGTCATTTATACAAATATGAATATGATAACAAGCGGCAAGGTGAATTAGAAAAAGAAGGCGTTGTTTTTTTACGATTTACAGATTTAGAAATTAAACGCAATATGTTTTCGGTTGGTATAACATTAGAGCAAGTTGTGCAAGAGTTAATTAATAAAACAAACAATCGTTAACACCCCTAAATTACGAAGGGTCGGAACCCTCAAGGGGACAATTCCTAGCATCACTATTTATTTATTAGTACTTTAATCATAATTCGAAATTATCGTCTTTAAAAATATTAAAAGGCAAAATTTATAAAAGAATTAACCTTAGAAACCTGTTTATACCCTTCGGAATTTAGGGGTGTAAAAATATTCAAATGAAATCCCTAAAAACCAAAGTAACTTAGAAGGATTGTCCCCTTGAGTGTTCCGCCACGGCGAAGGACTTCAGGGGTGTATCTATGCTCAACTAAAAGTAGCACAAGTCAGTAGACTTTTAGCAATGAATTAATAAGCTAAATTCCAACGACCACCGAAAATCGACCATCGAATAACCATATTTAATCCAAACATATTAATATTTCATAGAAGGATTGTCCCCTTGAGGGGACTTCAGGGGTGTTTTGGAGTTCCTTCAAAAAAATAATATGTTTGTGTAACTACTTTTTGAAAAATGAAAAACAAAATCATTCCCTATAATCCAAAATTAAAAGAATACGTTAAAGAACTTCGAAAAAACAGCACACTTAGCGAAGTACTACTTTGGCAACAAATAAAAAATAAAGCGCTAGGCGTTCAATTCCATAGACAAGTACCAATGTTAGAGTACATCGTAGATTTTTATTGTCATGAATTAATGTTAGCTATTGAAATAGATGGCGACAGTCATTTATACAAATATGAATATGATAACAAGCGGCAAGGTGAATTAGAAAAAGAAGGCGTTGTTTTTTTACGATTTACAGATTTAGAAATTAAACGCAATATGTTTTCGGTTGGTATAACATTAGAGCAAGTTGTGCAAGAGTTAATTAATAAAACAAACAATCGCTAACACCCCTATAGTCCCCTCAAGGGGACAATTCCTAGTACAACCATTTGCTAGTTAGTAGTTTAAAGATGATTCGGAATTATAATCTTTAAAATTATTAAAAGTCAATAGTCTCTATAAAGATTGTCCCCTCGAGGGACTACAGGGGTGTAAAGAAGTCCAACTGGAAAACTTAAAAATATAAAATTCCATAGCAGGATTGTCCCCTTGAAGGTTCCGACCCTTCGGAATTTAGGGGTGTAAAAATATTCAATTGAAATCCCTAAAAATCAAAGTACCTTAGAAGGATTGTCCCCTCGAGGCCTGTTCCGCCACGGCGAAGGACTACAGGGGTGTAAAGAAGTCCAACGGAAAACTTATAAAATAACATATCTAAAGAATAAGTATCTTTTTTCTCTTGTTACGTTTTTTATAGAGTATCCCCACACCCCTAAAGTCCCCTCAAGGGGACAATTCCCAGTACCACCATTTATTAGTTAGTAGTTTAAAGCTAATTCGAAATCATTGTCTTTAAAAATTATTAAAAGTCAAAAGTTTATAAAAAAATTATCCATTGAGAGCCTGTTTCTAACCTTCGGAAGTCCCGATAGTTATCACGATTAGGGGTGTAAAAATATTCAATTGAAATCCCTAAAAATCAAAGTACCTTAGAAGGATTGTCCCCTTGAGGGGACTATAGGGGTGTAAAATTCTTCAATTGAAAACAGTTAAACAAAAAACACCCCACACAGTTTGTCATGCTGCTAAGCATCTCTCCTACAAACGCTAATTACATTATAAATGGTATTGACAAGCGAAAACTCATCCACAACAGCTTTCAAGATTCTTATGGGATACCTACGGGATAAGTACGGGATACTTAGGAGATACTTACGGTACAAAGCATGGATGTATAATAAAATTACAAGAAAATAGAAATATAATTTTTTCAACAAAACTGTTGAAAACTATATGTAAAAGTATCTTTGTTTAAATAACAATTTCAAATAATTTTGCTGAAATAATAATTGTAAGACTATGAAAAACAGTGAAAAACAAAACAAGTCGAATAATAAAGATGCAATGCAATTTGAGCTGATTTCAGCGAGAATCCAAGAACTAACTAAAAATTTAGCATTGGGTGTGCAAGGGATAATTAATGCAGAAACAAAAAAAATTAAAATAAAAACAGGAACTAAAGTTGTAGGTCAGTTCACAGCCGAAATCCAAGAAATTCAAAACACCTTTAAAAGCTATTTAAATAATACATCTTCTGATTTAGAGACGTATTTAAGTTCTTTAAATAAACGAGCACAAGATGTAAACGAAATGCTTTTTAAAATTAAAACCTATCCAATCAAAAGCATTACCAATCAACTAAAAATAGAAGCAGAAGAGCAAGGAATAGAAAACACAAAAATTAAAACATTTATTAAGGAAATAACCAATTCAGTAGTCAACCTTGTAGCAGAATATACTATTGATTTTGAAGAATTTATAATAGACCAATTTTATGAAAGGGAAATAGTAAGAATGAGAACAGATTTGCTTTTAGATAACCATCCTCTAAGACTTATAAATCAGCATAAATACGAAGGATATCTAATGTTGTTGTATAAAGGTATTAAAGCATTTTTTCAAGATTTTAAATTATTTATTAATACAGATTCACCGTATTTCCAATTAATAGAAACCTTCTTCAAAAAACTAATTCTAAAAATAGAAAAATTGGTATGCGAATCGAGTTCCAAAACCAACTCAGTTGAAAATCAACATTTAAAAAAAGATAAAGCCAACTTCCCAACGCACATATTTAAAGATTATGATGCTTATGAGTTGTTTCAAAAACTAGCATCAAAGGCCACAAACCAAGATGAAATAGGCTTTTATTTTCGCCAAATGAGTGAAAAAGAAACCCCCAAATTAATTTTGGCTAAAGAAACAGCATTCAGAACTTGGTTCAATGAAGAATCAGGAAATAAAATCGAACTTAAGAATCCAATTAAAACATGGGATAGAATTAAAGGACAACCTCAAAAATATCTTTTTTACGATTTAATCAAAGAAAAGAATAGCGTAAAAACTACAATGGTGTAGCGCATTCGCTATAAAAAGGTATCGTAAATTCATATAAGCCATAAATAATTTTGCTTCAAATAAAAGTAAAGAAAATGAGACAAGTAATAACAGCCAAAGACATCCAAATTTATTTTGGAAAGAAAGAAAGCATGAGCTTTAAAATGATGAGTCAAATAAAAAAAGATTTGGGGAAACAAAAACATCAGCCCATAACTATTCAAGATTTTTGTGAATATTATAAGGTAGATAAAGAAGGTATTGTTGAAATTATAAAAAACAATGAAAACGAAAAACAAAACGTTGCATCAAAAAATAATATTGAAAAAAAGGATACAATCACTGAAAAGGATGAAGTAAAACCCAAATACAATCAAATTAAACCATATACTTTTTCAAAACCAACATATTAAAAAAAATAAAAATATCTTTTAAGTTAAATGGTGAAAGTTGTTTGTCAAGTAGAGCAATTACCTGTTCAGTATTTTTGGAATCAAGCCTTTTTACGTCAGCTGTCATGCCGCCAAGCATCTCTTGAACATGTGGTATTTGATTAGAACGCTGATGAAACGGATAAAACCAATAATAACGTTTTCTACTTTTTTATTAAAAGTGTTACAACTTCAACTAAAAACTGCAACTGACAACTGCGACTGAAAACCGCGACTGAAAACTTTTTTACCCTCCCCACCCAGTTTGTCATGCTGCCAAGCATCTCATTTGATTTTAGTTCTTGCTCTTGAACTTGTTCTTGTTTCGGAACACAGATTCAATAAATTTTAGAAATCTTTAAAATCTTTTGACTCGATTGTCATCCTGAGCGAAGTCGAAGGCTGATGAAATGTTATTTTGATGTTACACTTTTTTTGGAACACTGATGAAACGAATAAAACCAATAATCACGATTTCAACTTTATTATTAAAAGTGATACAACTTCAACAGACAACTGCGACTGAAAACTTAAACAAACAACTGCGACTGATCACTGCGACTGAAAACTTTTTTACCCTCCCCACCCAATTTGTCATGCTGCCAAGCATCTCTTGAATAAGTAATATTTCAATTGAACACATATAACACAGATGATCACGGGTTTTACTTTACATAGGAAATGGATTTCAATCACAACTGATCACTGCGACTGACCACTGCGACTGATCACTGCGACTGCCAACTTTTTTACCTTCCCCACCCAGTTTGTCATGCTGCCAAGCATCTCATTTGATTTTAGTTCTTGCTCTTGAACTTGTTCTTGTTTCGGAACACAGATTTAATAAATTTAGAAATCTTTAAAATCTTTTGACTCGTTTGTCATCCTGATCGAAGTCGAAGGCTGATGGAATGTTATTTAGATGTCACACTTTTTTTTTGAACACTGATGAAACTGATAAAGCCAATAATAACGGTTTCTACTTTTTTATTAAAAGTGTTACAACTTCAACGGACAACTGCGACTGATCACTACGACTGACAACTTTTTTAACCTCCCCACCCAGTTTGTCATGCTACTTAGCATCTCTTGAACAAGTAATATTTCAATTGAACACATATAACACAGATGATCACGGGTTTTACTTTACATAGGAAATGGATTTCAATCACAACTGAACACTGCGACTGACCACTGTGACTGAACACCGCGACTGAAAACTTTTTTAACCCTCCCCACTCAGTTTGTTATGCTGCCAAGCATCTCTTTAACAAGTGAAGTTTTTTTATAACCCAGATAAATCGGTCAAAACTGATGGTTGCTTTTTTTTTGGTATCGACACCTTCAAACTGATCACTACTTACTGACCACTAAACAGCGAAGCCACTGTAACCTGACCACTGGTCACTAACAAACCACCCTTGAAGGCACAGATTCTATTGGTTTTAATAAAAAAAAGTAATCCCACCCCGTCACTTCGAGTTTTTTTTATAAAATTGCCCAGCTATTTTATAAAAAATGTATCGAGAACTACTGAAAACAAATTTCAAAATACGTAAAACTATTATTCATTACCTTTTGCCTTTAATTACTTTATTCAAACACATCAGTAGTTCAATAGAAATCATAAAAACAAATCGTCTAAACGGTGGCTGAGGCTCTCGAAGCCACCGTTAAAACTGAAACTAATTACGGAAAACTGACCAAAAAAGCACTTATGCAGTGCAAAATTAACAAAAAAATGCACTATAGTAGTGCGTTTTTTGTTAATTTTGTATAAAAATAAGAAGAATGGATGTGTTATTTGAATATTCAAATCGTTTAATTGCTGGAGTAGGTACCTCATTTACAAGGTATTTATATGATCAAATTAACTGGAAAAACAGACTAATTGGGATTGTAGGACCACGCGGTGTTGGAAAAACCACCTTAGTTTTGCAATACATTAAAAATCACTTAGATCCTCGTCATACTTTATATGTTACAGCGGATGATTTTTATTTTGCTAAGCATCGTCTCTCTGAGGTAGCTTCCAATTTTGTCAAATTTGGAGGAACACATTTCATTATTGATGAGATACACAAGTATCCTGATTGGTCAAACGAATTGAAGCTAATTTATGATTATCATACTAATTTGCAGTTGATATTTACAGGCTCTTCCGTATTAGATATTAAAAAAGGAAGTGCTGATTTAAGTAGGAGAGCCGTACTTTACCCCATGCAAGGTTTGTCTTTTCGAGAATATTTATTGCTATTTCATAAAATAGAAGTGCCAAAGCTTACGCTAGAAGAAATTGTAACACGTCCGTCAAGCGTGATTTCAGTATCGCATCCCTTGCTTTTATTTGCAGATTATCTTAAAACTGGATATTATCCTTTTGCTTTAGAGCCTGATTTTGATATAAAGTTATTTCAGGTGATCAACCAAACATTGGAGAGTGATATTCCTGTATATGCCGATATGAATGTATCGACAGGAAGAAAGTTGAAACAGCTTATGGCTATTGTTGCCGAAAGTGTTCCTTTTAAGCCTAATATGAGTAAAATAGCGGAGATATTGTCAATTAGCCGAAACAATATATCGGATTATCTTTTGTATATGGAAGAAGCGGGCATGCTTTTGCAATTGCGAGATGAAACTCATGGGATTAGAGGATTAGGGAAAGTAAATAAAGTATATTTAGATAATACCAATTTGGTCTATAATTTAGCTTATGAAAACCCAAATAAAGGAAACATTAGAGAGACATTTTTCTTGAATCAATTACGAGTTCATCATCAGGTTGTTGCTTCGAAAAATGCTGATTTTAAAATTGGAACTATGGATTTTGAAATAGGTGGTAAAAACAAAAGCTTAAAACAAATAAAGACAGTTGGAAATGGCTATGTTGTTAAGGATGATATTGAAAGTGGCTTTTTAAATACAATCCCTTTATGGTATTTTGGTTTGATGTATTGATTTTTTGCCTTTGAGTACCTCAGGTAACGGTTTCAGTAGTTCTAATGGAAATAATAGGATAATGAATTGTCTAAACGGTGGCTGAGGCTCTCGAAGCCACTGTTGAATTGTGAATGATCTAAACGGTGGCTGAGGCACTCGAAGCCACCGTTGTTTGAGTTTTATTTTGTTTGGGACACGGGTTAAAATAATTGAAGAAATCTTAAAAATAGTAGCGTAACATCCCCCTGCCCCCTTCAAAGGGGGAATTTTATTCTAAGAGGTTTTGTGTTATATAAATGCATATTTTACTAATTGTAGCATATTTTCTTATTGAAAAAAGTAAAAGTAAAAAGTCAATAGAAGGATTGTCCCCTTGAGGGGACTTTAGGGGTGTAGCATAATTCAACTGAAATACATAAAAATAAACACATAAATTAGCGCCCTTAGTGTCTTCCTTGCGCACCTTGCGGTTAAACACTAAATTCAACTAACAACCCATACAAATCAAATCACCTTAAAAGGAATGTCCCCTCGAGGGGACTCTAGGGGTGTAAAGAAGTCCAACTGGAAAACTTAAAAATATAAAATTCAATAGTAGAATTGTCCCCTTGAGGGACTTTAGGGGTGTAGCATAATTCAACTGAAATACATAAAAATTAACACATAAATTAGTGCCCTTAGTGCCTTCTTAGTGCCCCTAGTGGTTAAACACCAAATTCAACTGAAAATTCTAAAATCAAATTACTACAGTAGTATTGACCCTATGACATCCTGTTCCAACCCCTTAGCTGAAATTGACCATTGACCACTAATTAATAACAACTATAAAGTACAACCTAAAGTTGTTTTTAAATAATCAAAATAAACAATCTCTTTACCTTACTTTTTTGTATTTTTGATTTCAAATCAATGTTATGTTGTTTAAGCAAGTACGTATTGGTAAGAATGGGGTTCCCTTTGTTCTTTATAAATTCAGAAGTATTCCAAAAGATGGGGTTCAACCAACTTCCTTTGGGCGTTTTCTGAGACGTACTAAACTTGATGAACTGCCTCAGCTTTATAATTTGATTAGAGGTGATATGACGTTAATTGGCCCAAGGCCTGATGTGCCGGGATATGCAGATCAATTGAAAGGTGATGATCGGATTCTTTTGCAGGTAAAACCTGGAATTACGGGTTTGGCTTCTCTAAAATATAAAAACGAAGAACAGTTACTTGCTAAACAAGAGAACGCTTTAAGGTATAATGATACGGTTATTTGGCCTGATAAAGTTCGAATAAATATATGGTATCTTCACAATCGTTCTTTAAAATTGGATCTGATTATCCTAGCTGCTACCTTTTTAAATCTTCCTCTAGATGTTGAAGCCCTAATCCAAAAAATAGAAGATAGAAAGAAAATGGGTACACTTTAATTGATTAGAGTATTTGTGCGAATTCATGATATTCGTTAATTTATTTCATTTTTCATAAAAGAAACCAAATTCCAACAAAAAAAAACACGTTTTTATTATAATAGGTATTCGTGCCAATTGGTGCTATTCGTGTTTTTATTTCAGTTTTTATAAAGCAAAACCAGATTCCAACAAAAAAATCACGTATTTAATTATGATAAGTATTCGTGCCAATTCGAGTAATTCGTGTTTGAAATTCATTTTACGAGCATCGAACTTTTAATTTTAAAATAGTAGCAATATTTGGGTTGTTTTAGTAACATTAAACATTCTTAAATTCAATTAGAATATACTATATTTGCTAAAAATAAATGCTTATTATGAAATCAGATAAAATCTGGTTGTCTTCTCCGCATATGGGAGGAGGGGAACAAAAATACGTGCAAGAAGCTTTTGATACCAATTGGATTGCTCCATTAGGTCCTAATGTTTCTGGATTTGAACAAGATTTGGAACGTTATTTAGGGGGGCAATGTCATGTTGCTGCCTTGAGTTCGGGTACGGCAGCACTTCACCTAGCTTTACTGGTTTTAGGGGTACAAGCGGGGGATGAAGTTATTTGTCAGAGTATGACTTTTTCTGCTTCTGCTAATCCTATAGTGTATTTAGGGGCTACCCCTGTTTTTATAGATAGTGAGACTACCACCTGGAATTTGTGTCCAATTGCTTTAGAAAACGCTATACAAGATCGTATTCGTTTGGGTAAAAAACCAAAGGCAATTGTTGCGGTGCATCTGTATGGTGTGCCGTTTCAAGTGGAAGCCATTCAAGCTATTTCTAAAAAATATGAAATTCCAATTATAGAAGATAGTGCGGAAGCTCTTGGAAGTTCTTATCAGCAACAAAAATGTGGAACTATAGGCGATATAGGAATTTTATCGTTTAACGGCAACAAAATTATTACCACTTCAGGTGGTGGAGCTTTGGTAACAAAAGATCCAAAAATTAAAGAAAAAGTAGTCTTTTTAGCAACTCAAGCAAGAGATCAAGCACCTCATTACCAACATTCCGAGATTGGATACAATTATAGAATGAGTAATGTTTGTGCGGGAATTGGAAGAGGACAAATGGAAGTATTGGAGAATCATGTACGAGCTCGTCGTGCTATGCATGCTTTTTATCTGGATATTTTTAAAAATATAAAAGGAGTTACTGTTTTTCAAGCTACTTCTGAATCGTATGCCAATTATTGGTTGTCTGCTATTATTGTAGAGGAAAGTAAAACGAATGGCATTACCCGAGAACAGCTTCGTTTGCTTTTTGAAAAGGAGAATATTGAATCAAGACCTTTGTGGAAGCCTATGCATTTACAACCCGTTTTTGCTAACTGTCCTTATTATGGAACTCAAATTGCAGAATCCCTTTTTGAAAAAGGATTGTGTATGCCTTCAGGATCCAATTTAACGGACAGGGAACGTGAAAGGATTCAAAAAGTGGTAGCAGACTTGTTTTTAAATAATTCTAATGAATTACAGCAATAGGTTAAGGATTACATCTTTTATGATGTCTACATTTTGAAATCCAAAATAGATTTGATAGTTTTGTCAACTTAATTAAGTTATAATGAAAAAAGAGATAGTGCTGGTACTAGTAGCATGTGTTGTAATGTTAACTTCTTGTGTTTCAAAAAAAGAAATACTCTATTTAAATGATTTTAAAGCTAGTGATAGTGCTAATTTTCAATGGTCAGATGTTATTGTGCAACCGAATGATATTTTAAGTGTCAAAATTACCGCTGAGGATATGGAATTGGCATTGCCGTATAATTTGTCTGCTGGAAATGGGGTGCAACAAAATATTCAAGGAACTCAGTTGTTGTTACAAGGGTATTTGGTGTCTAATGAAGGTGAAATCAATATTCCAGTATTAGGAACTATTCTGGTTAAAGGACTGACCTATACTCAAATTGAAGAGAAAATTCAAAAGGAATTGACGGAGAAACAATTACTTAAAAACCCCGTAGTGGTTTGCCGTATTGTGAATGCTAAAGTCACCATCTTAGGTGAAGTGCGAAGTCCTGGAACCTATACCTTTTATGAAAATAACCTTACTATTTTGCAAGCATTAGGATTGGCTGGCGACTTAAATATAACAGGGGTGCGTAAAAATATCAAAGTCGTTCGTATGGAAAATAATCAGCAATTGGTGGGTGAAATTGATTTAACCCAAAAAGATTGGATGAATTCTCCATTTTACTTTATCAAGCCCAATGATGTAATTGTAGTAGATCCGAATACTGCTAAAGTGAAATCTGCCGGTATCATTGGTAATGCAGGTACTTTACTAGGTGCTATTTCCGTTATTTTATCTTCCTTTTTAATTATTAGAAGCCTTTAATTTATTCGCTTATGGATGCATCTACTGCGCATGAAAACCAACAAGAATCGTTTGATTTAAAACAGGAAATTTTTAAGTATTTACCCTTCTGGTACTGGTTTGTAATTGGGGTTGTTATTGCCATGATGGGGGTGATTTTGTATTTGAGGTATCAAAGTAATGTGTATCAGTCCAAAACGATTATCAAATTATTAGATGATTCTAACTCCGATTTTAAGATGCCGACCAGTGGTGTTAATTTTTTCATGCGAAGTAAGATTAATATTGAAAATGAAAAAGAAATTATCAAATCCAATCGCTTATTAGGTCAGGTGGTTCATGAATTGCAGTTGTACAATCAATTTTTCTCGGAAGGTAAAATTCGTATAGCGGAGGAATATGGGAAAAATATACCTACCATTGAATGGATAGGTGACCAACAAAAGGTAGAGGAGTTTTCGGGTGAATGGAATATAAACTATGATTCGAAAGGATATGTTTGGAATGAAGATGGGAAAAAACGTTCCTATGGCGTAGTATATGATGTGGATAATATAGCAATGAAAGTGAATGCACCTATTGTGCTTTACAAAAACAAAAGGACATTACAAGTAAAGAAATCTTCGTTTGAAGATGCAGTAGCTCGTTTAAAAGATAATATAGAAGTGAATTTAGTAGGGGAAGAAAGCGAACTTTTAGCAATTTCTACTAAAGGGCCACTTATTGAAAAAAATAATGCGATTCTCAATACGTTAAATCAAGTGTTTGATCGAGATGGTAGAGAGGATCGTCAATGTGTTTTCAAAAAAACGATTGATTTTGTCAATTCACGTTTCGAGTATTTATTCAAAGAATTGGATACTATAGAATTAAATAAGGCCAATTACAAACGCGACCAAAAACTTTCTTTTTTAGAAGGGGATGCCGCAACTTTGCTGGCGACTAAGACTGAATCTTTCTCTCAATATGAAAAGGCAAAAACACAGTCTATGTTAAGTGATATCATTATTGCAGCTTTGAGAGAAGTTAAAGATAATGAACTTTTACCTGCCAATATTGGTTTAGAGGAGATGAGAATTAATGAGTTAGTAAAGCAATATAATGAAATAGTATTAGAAGCCCAAAAAGTAATTGCAAATGGTGGTGAAAAGCATCCTAGTGTGGGTAAACTATTAGGGATCCAACAAAATTTAAAAAGTTCGATTAAGTATTCCTTATTGGCGTATCAAAAAGTATTAGCAACCAATATACAATCCATTGATCAATTGAAAGCGCAGCAAGAAAATCAATACGCTGCCTTCCCGTATCAAGAAAAAACGATTCGTGCGATTGAGCGTCAACAAAAAATCAAGGAAACCCTTTATTTATTGCTGTTGCAAAAAAGAGAAGAGGCAAGTATCAATTTAGCCATTGTTAATCCCTCTATAAAAATAGTCGATGAAGCTATAGCAGATAAAAACCCGCTTTCTCCCAAGCGTGGTGTGGCCTTTTTATTAGCATTCTCATTAGGTTTGTTAGTTCCTTTTGGAATTCTTTTTGTTTATTATTTATTTGATACCAAGATTCATACTAAAGAAATGATTCAGCGAGGACTCCCTACAGTGCCTATTGTGGCGGAAATTCCTTTTATTGAGTCAAATAGTAAAATCGTACATAAAAATGAGCACACTGTTTTATCTGAATCGTTCCGAATATTAGTAGCAAATCTAGATTTTGTTTTACCTGTACAGCTCACAAAATCTCCAATAATATACACCGCTTCTACCATCAAAGGAGAAGGGAAAACCTTTGTAGCTACCAATTTAGCATTGTCATTAGCTGCTTTAGGAAAAAAAGTGATTTTAGTGGGTACCGATTTACGTAATCCTCAATTGCATAAAGCACTGAATTCTAAAAAAGCTAAGCGAGGTTTAGTTGACTTATTAGTAAATTCTGAAATCGATACCCATTCTTGTATAGTGCAGGAAGTGATAAATGATATCTCTTTAGATGTAATTTATTCTGGTGTTATACCGCCTAATCCTACTGAAATTCTTTCAAATGGAAAATTAGGGCAGTTGTTAGAAGAATTAAGAACAAAATACGATTATGTTTTAGTTGATACCGCTCCCACATTGTTGGTAGCAGATACTACTATTATATCGAAATATGCTGATATTGTATTGTATTTAATAAAAGCCAATTATACGGATAAACAATTGATGTCATACATCACTGATTTGAAGGACCAATCCAAAATTGCTAACCCTTTTATTGTATTTAATAATGTTGGTCAAAATGAAGGATATGGTAAGGGCTATGCATATTCGTATCAGTATAATTATGGCTATGGCTATGGCTATGGCTATGGGGTCAATTCTAAGTATTTGTCGCGATTTGAAAAAATAAAGTCTTTTGTAAAGCAAATTGTTAAAAAGAGGTAATATCAAATATTTGATTCCCTTCTATTATCAATTCAAGTTCCTTTAAGTGACTTTTTTGGAGTGGTAACGGATTGTTTTTCATAAAATTGATGTTTTCAATTCTATGGGTATCTGTACCTATGTAATCATACATATTAGCCTCTAGTAATTGGATACTCAATTTTTTTACATCGGATCCATAATATCCTAAAAGCGAAAGACTGTTGATTTGAAAATATAAATCAAAAGTTTTTAATTGTTCAAAATTTTGTAAATTATCTTTCCAATATAAATAACGTTCTGGATGCGCTAATATTAATTTGTAACCTTTGAGTTTTAGTTGAAAAAGCGACTCCATTATGCGATCAGAAGGTGGGAAAAGCATTGAAAACTCTATCAAAATATGGTTTCCAGGAAGTGTTAAAATACTGTTTTGTTGGATTTCTTGTTCTAAATAACTTTCTGCTAAATATTCACTAGCGACTCCAATAATAAAATCAGTTGTTTTGCTATTTTTGTAAACGTTGTATGCTTCGTTTATATCTAAAGCCGAATTATTCCAAAGTCCCGGATACGTATGAGGTGTAGCAATTGCTTTTGTAATTCCTAATTCTTGTAGTCCATTGCATAACGCTATTGTTTCTTCTAAAGATTTTGATCCGTCATCAATACCCCATAAAAGATGGTTGTGCATATCAATACAGCCCTCTTTCCATAAATCTTTCCAAAAAACTTTTTTCTTAGTAATCCAAAACATTTATTAATTTATTAAAATTTGTTATCAAAAATACATTTAATTTAGTATTTTTTATTCACTATCAAAATCTTTTTTTAAGTTTGTAGTTTATTTGTGCAATACGTTTTTTCGTATTCAAAGTAGTCTCTGTAAGTTATTTATTATTACAAAAATCTTATTAATGGTAAAAAAAATTTTTTCAATCGCACTTTTTTTATTTTGTACTTCTACTGTTTATTCTCAATTCAATTTGAATAATGTTTCTTTAGAATTGAATTATGGATACAATGGGGCTATCCAGCCTTATAACAAACAATTTAATTCTAACTTTTCTGGGTTTAATCATTTTGAAGTAGGGCTTCGCTATATGTTTACAGAAAATGTAGGTACTAAATTAATTTTTAAATCAGATAAATTTGTAAATGATCCTGGAGGTGTAATTGGGATACAATATAATTCAATAGGAGCATCATTTGTGTATAATGCTGGAAAAAAAATAGGCTTAACTTATCTGACAAGAGATAATTTGGGTGTATTAATTCATTTGGATGGCTCTATTGGTTTTGCAAATTCATTACAACCTCAATTCGAATCAGAGAAAACAAATATTATTGGTTTAGGGATTACACCTCAGTATAGAATAAATAATAAAATTGCAATTGTTACAGATTTTACCTATAATATCAATTTAAAACAATTATATGGTTTTGATGGATATCCAATTCATAATTCTAAATTATCCGAGACAGGTTATTTTTATAATTTATCGATTGGTTTGATTTATTATATCGGGGAAAATAGATATCATTCCGATTGGTTTTAATTAAAAAGCTGTTTTGATGTAAATTTTAATTTGGGATGTTCACATAATATCATTCATTAATTGTTTTTAATTTATTTAGGAAATATCCAAATTAAATTTTTACTTCGTTTTTTATAAAGGATTTTATGTGACCTATTTTTTTATCGCTAACAATAAAAAAAACATAAGTTAAAAGTACACACGTAAATTAATTATTTCCCTATACTTACATTTATAATTTATTGAAAACAAAAAACTTTTGTTAACTTACAAGTGTAAATAGTTAAAAAATAGTGTAATACTAACACATGAAATTATTAAAGTCAATAATCATTGATACCAATACGGAAGTTGTAAAACAGCTTTTAAATTTTGCAGAAGAAAATCCTATACTTATTGCAATTTGTGCACAGGTGGAACACTTGAAAGATGCTATTGAGCTAATTAATGAATACCAACCCGATTTGGTTTTTTTAAACCCAACAGATGAAAATTTAAATTCCTTTTATTTACTGAAAGAAGTAGATAACCCACTTCCTAAATTTATTTGTATTTCAGATGATAAAAAGAAAGCTTATGATGCATTTCAATGCAATGCAATAGATTTTTTGCTAGACGATTTGCAACCCAATGCTCTTATGGTTTCCCTTTATAAAGTAATACAATCTATAGAAATGGAAACGAACTTTCAAAATTTTAGTTCAAATCAAAAAAGAAATTTTCAATTTCAAAATACGAATAGTGGAATTTTAACCAATTACGTCAACTGATAAAATTGATTTGATTAAAATTAATGATATTTTATATTGTAAAGCCGATGGAAAATACACGCAATTCATTTTAGAAAATAAAAAAGAAGTACTTTCTAGTAAAAAATTTAGGAGTATACCAAGATGCTTTACTACAGCATCATTTTTTTCGAATTCATCACTCTTATATCATAAACGTAAAAAAAATTGTAAAAATCAAAAAAAAAGGTGAGTTGTATTGTGAACTCTCTAGCGGAGTATTAATACCAGTTGCTAAAAGAAGGCAAGAGGCATTTTTAAATTATCTTCAATAATTTCATAATGATACAATCTACAGCTACATAATAACATATGTAAGTATTCGCTTTACTTTTTTATTTGTAAAATAATTTTTCCTATCCAATAAAAATGTAAGGCGATAAAAGGCCATACAATTTCAAAGTGAATTTTTGTAGTCATATAGGCTAAATACACTAACAATAAGGCTAAAATTACTTTCCCAAATAAAACAATTCTATCTTTAATTCCTTTTTTAAGATACCAAGCAAAAACTAATAAAAGCGGGTTAAATAATAATATGTTATAATTCCATAATACTTCTTCATGTAAGGAATACAAACCAACTAAAGAAAAGAATACACCTAAAATTCCAGCTAAAATAAAGTAGCTAATTTGTATCCATTTTTTGTTTAAAAATACTAAAATTAACAAAATGGTAATCAACGAATAAATAGAATTAAGCCAATTAAAAGGCAATTCTGATTGGGTAACTTTAAGAAGCGTTGCCTTGTTTTTTTCAATCAGATTTCCATTAACTTTTGTCGCAGAAATAGCATCTTTAAATTCGTATGGAAGAAATAAGCGGGTAGCAGGTTCATCTACTTTTGTACCAAAAATCAATTGTATTCCTAATTTCATGTAAAAATCAGTCATATAAGGATATAATATTTCCCGATACGATTGGTTAGTTGTGTTTGATTTTATGTATTCCTTCCCTAAAATGCCATTTATTTTATCCACAACCATGGTGGTGCAATTTCGATCAATGAACTTATAAGTGTAAAAACGCTCTTCACTAAAAACAGACTGATTTAATTGCTGATGTAAATCACGAATTTGTAAAGGTGTAAGGTTTAATTCTTGTTCAATTATCTCTCTATTTTCGTATTGATAATTGTAATAGAATTCGATGAAATTCCCATAAGTAACAAAATATTGTAAATCACCTTTAACAAATTTTCCAATAAAGTTTGGAGTGCTAAAATCAAATGCACCATAATTATAAACTATATCAATTCCTTTTAAACTGTCTTTAATTCGAATTCCAGTATGGCCATACATAGCATACGATTCAGGGCCTAGACCACAAGTTAAAATACTAACTTTTGCCTTTTCAGAAAGTGTGATGTTTTGGGAATAAGAAATTGTTTTTCCAAGTAAAAGAAATAGGAAAAGTAATTTTTTTATCATTCGAGTTCTATTATCTATGTTCTTTTGTCTTTTTTCTGATGAGAATTATCTAAACAATTCCCAATCCACTTTTAGTGAAAAGATATTGGAATATAAGGCAGCGCTTTGATTGCCTAAGTCAGTTAATGCATAATCTACTTGAATTCCTTTGTATTTAAATCCAATACCAATATTAGGTTGGAAACTTAATATGTTGGAATTGTCAATTTGAGTTATTTGTTGAAAATTTCCAACGCCAGCTCTAAGATAAACCAAATCAATGTAGCCAAATTCTAACCCTAAAGCTGGATCAATACTTACAGCGTTAGTTGAGATTAAATCATTTGTTCTAGCAAATTGCATGTTTAAATTAGTTGCTGCTAACAAACTATAATCATAACGAATAATCCATTTTTTAGACATTCCTAATTGCGCTTTAGGTAATGTAATTTCGCTTGTTTCAGGTAATTCTTGATTCTCTCCTGGAATGGCATCAGCAATTTCCTGATATTTTTCTTCATTAATGGTCCAAGTATTGTAAGTTGTTGTAATATCCCGAATCATTAAACCAAATTTCCAATCTTCATCATCACTGATATATTGTATTCCTAAATCCAATCCAAATCCCCAAGAATTTGCAAAATCTCCAATCACTCTTCGGATAACTTTTGCACTTACTCCATAATTTAAACCTTCAATTGGTAAACTTCTAGCGTATGAGACGGTTAAACCTTAATCTGCAGCTGAAAAAAGAGAAATACGGTTATAGTCGATGTTTCCTTCACTATCGATAAGTTGCGTAGTGTTTAAAATGTCATCAACTCTAAAACGAATTATTGAAATTCCCACGGCGCTTCTATCGTCTATTGGCATGGCAAAACCAGCATAATCATATTGCGCAATATTCGCAAAATAATTGGCATGCATAATTGCAAATTGCTTGTCTTCTAGTTTTAATAATCCTGCCGGATTCCAATATCCAGAATTTACATCACCTGTATGTGCCACGACAGCATTAGACATACTAGGGCTGCAGCGTCAACTCCAATATTCAAGAATTCATTTGAATATTTTCGTGTCGTTTGTCCAAAGGTTGTCCCGCAAAAACAAATAAAAAGAAGTAAAATGGTCTTTTTCAATGCCAATTTTTTTAACAAAGATGAAATAAATTTCTCAAATAATAAACACTAAAAGTATTAACTTATTGTATTACCTTTGTTCGAAATTAATAGTAGATTATTTTTATAATTTGAAAATGGTATATTTGTTGAGATGGTAAATAAAAATCTTTACATAATTGCAGGATGTAATGGTGCGGGTAAAACTACTGCGTCTTTTACCATATTACCAGAGATTTTAAATTGTAAAGAATTTGTTAACGCTGATGAAATTGCAAAAGGTTTGTCGCCATTTCAACCTGATAAGGTAGCTGTTGAAGCTGGTAGAATCATGATTAGTCGAATCAATAATTTATTAGAAGATGAATTAAGTTTTGCTTTTGAAACTACTTTAGCAACTAAGAGTTATAAAAATAAAATTTTATTAGCAAAAAATAAAGGCTACACCGTTATTTTGCTCTTTTTCTGGTTGCAGACTATAGATTTGGCAAAAGAAAGAGTGGCAACACGAGTTTTGGAGGGAGGTCATGATATTCCTAAAGATGTTATTCAGAGAAGGTATATCAATGGAATTAAGAATTTATTTTCAATTTATATTCCTATTGTCGATGAATTGATGATTTTTGATAATTCTCAAATGAAGTCGGAGTTAATAGTTTCAAAATCAACAATGTCATCTCTTATCGTTTTAAACGAACAAAAGTTTAATTTTTTAAAAAGTTATTATGAAAAAAATAAAAATATATCAGAACAACAGGTTAAGATTTTAGCAGGTATGGACAAAGTTTATGAAAAATTAATCTTATTCAAGAAACAAATGAATAGTGATTTGGTTGTATTAAAAGGAAAAAAATTGTACATATAAAGCCTGAATAATTATTCTAAATTTTTAATATGCAAATTAAAAAACACATTCCAAACGCTATTACGCTATTGAACTTGTCTACTGGGTTATTAGCTATTATTGCTATTTTTAGAGGTTATTTTGCAAATTCCAGTGATATTGACCACCCAATTCCAATTTAAAGTGACCACCTGATTCCAATTCAAAATGACCACCTAATTTCGGAGCAAAATGACCACCTCCATTTTTCATTAAAAACTACTTTTTTTCTTGTGTTAATTTGTGATTCAAATATACTAAAATTACTCTTTGTTGATTCCTCTTTTCTTTCTCATGGATTCGCCTTGTAATTCAATACGATGGGATTGATGTATAAGTCGGTCTAAAATGGCATCAGCTATGGTTTTTTCTCCAATTATATCGTACCAACCTTGAACTGGTATTTGAGAAGTTACGATTATAGAACCATTATTGTGTCTATCTTCGATGATTTCTAAAAGTGTAATTCGGTTTTGACTATCTAATGCTTGAAGACCAAAATCATCTAATATAATGACGTCTTGTCGTTCTATTTTAGCTAATTCTCTTAGATAAGAACCATCTGCTTTTGCCATCTTTAGCTTAGCGAACAACTTAGATGTGTTGTAATAACTAACTTTGTATCCTTGAATACATGCTTGATAACCTAATGCAGTTCCTAAAAAGCTTTTGCCTACTCCTGTACTTCCTGTAATTAATACATTATGATTTTTCTCAACAAAATCACACGCTGCTAATCGTAAAACTTGGTTTCTATCCAGATTGCGTGAAGCATCAAAATTGATATTTTCAATATTGGATTTGTAATGGAATCGAGCGTTTTTTATGCTTCGCTCAATACGACGATTGTGCCTTTCATCCCATTCGGCATCAATGAGCATGGCGATAAATTGGTCTAGCGTGTAATGATCTGTTTTTCCACTTTCGATGGCGGTTTTAAAAGCATTATGCATTCCATAAAGATTCATTTGTTTCATTTTGGTTGTAGTGATTTCATTCATAAGTATTTGGTTTTAATTTATTTGTAATAGTTTTTACCTCTGATGTTGTTGTGATTGGGTAATTCAAATTCTTCTTCTTGCTCATTATCAGCGTTATCTAAGTTATTTTCCAAAATGTTTTGGATGGCTTTAAAACTGTAAATCCTAAAATCGAGTGCGCGTTTACAAGCGTTGATTAATCGTTGTTTTCCGACTTTCTTCTCAAAGTTTAATATGCCTAAACAACTTTTATATGCTTGTTCGGGATGATTTCTACTTTCGATAATTTGGATGATATAATCCGCTACTGCTTGGTCAATACTACTTGCCCAATCAATAAACCGACTAGCACTCCAATCAGCAACAAACTGGTGTGTGCTAGCTAAATGTTCCGCAATAGTCGTGTAATCATAAGGCTTATAATTTCTTGGATGAATGGCGATTCGATTGTATTTGTAGAAGATTTCAACCGTAGTTTTGGTATACAAAAGTTTTACTTTTTTCCTCACGTATTGGTACGGAACACTGTAATAACTCTTGTCTTGACTCAACAATGCATGACCATTTTGCATTACTGTAGCAAAGGATTGGTACTTAATTTCAAAGCGTTCTTGAGGTAATGGACGTAGTTTTTGCTTCTCGTCTTCCATAAATAATTCATAGCGAGAATACGGTCTTCCTGTGAGCTTTTTATGATTATGAATATCTAATAAATCCCAGATTTGTTGGTTTAATTCTTCTAAGCTATAAAACTGTTTTTGCTTTAGATGTACATAAATTCTTCGATACAAGATTTTCACAGCTCCTTCTGCTAATGATTTATCTCTTGGTTTATAAGCTCTTGCAGGTAATATAGTGGTTTCGTAATGCTCTGCTAAATCGGCCAAGGTTTCGTTAATTGTAGGTTCAAAACGACTGCTTTTAATCACAGCTGACTTTAGATTATCTGGAACAATTGCCGCTGGAACGCCTTCAAAAAAACGCATAGCATTTTCTACCGATGTGACAAAATCTTCTTTCTGTTGGCTCATTGATGCCTCTGCATAAGTGTGTTGACTTGCGCCTAATATGGCAACAAAAAACTGCACTTCTTTAATCTCTCCTGTATCTTTATCAACTATAGAAAGTGTTTTTCCAGCATAATCCACATACATTTTATCACCTGCTTTGTGATTCATGTGCATTACTGGATTAACGCGTTTACTCCATATTTTAAAGTGATGTCTAAATTGAGAACTCTTAAAACCATCAGGATGTATAGTAATATATCGCTCCCACATAAGTTGAACTGTAACTCCAACTTTCTTGAGTTCGCGCTCCATTTGTGGAAAAAAATCATGAAGCTTTTGTAGTCTAGGATCTATGGTTTCAACCGTATTCTGCGAAAATAAAACTTCAAGTTCGGCATCTGTTTTGGCATCAATAGCTTCAAAACTTAAGCCTAGAAGTTCAAATAAAGAAATGTATTTCTTTACCGTATTTCTTGAAAACGATAAGTAATTGCTAATAAACAATTTACTCTTACCGCTACAGTGAAATTTAATTACTTTTCTAATCTTACTCATGTCTGTTACTTTGTTTGCCATAATCCGTATTTTTTGTACGAATGTATGGGCTAACAACATGAAAAAAAGTAACTGTTTTTAATGGCTAATTTATCCTAAAATTTAGGTGGTCAATTTGGACTGGAATTGGGTGGTCAGTTTGCACCGAAATCGATGGTCAATTTAGACTGGAAAGTGGTGGTCAATTTGACCGTTTTTTCCAGTCCAAGACCAGAAAGTCTAGTTTTTGTGGAACAAATTGCAGAAAATATTCCGTTGTATAAAACACGACATGTTGTAAAACCTGGGCTTACAGGTTGGGCTCAAGTTAATTATCCTTACGGAGAAAACCTTGAAGATAGTTTAATGAAATTACGATACGATTTGTTTTACATCAAACATCGATCACTTTTTTTAGATGTAAAAATTTTTATAAAGACTTTAAGTACTGTACTTTTCTTTAGCGGTCAATAAACTTCTTTTCTTATTTAGCTTTAACTTGTAAAAATTAAAAACACTATTTTTGCAGGATAAATAAGCAAAAAATGAAAACTTTTACCGAATTAGATTTACCAAAATCACTTCAAAAAGCTATTGATGAATTAGGTTTTGCAGCGCCAACACCTATTCAAGAAAAAGCATTTCCAGTTATACTTTCAGGTAGAGATATGATGGGAATAGCCCAAACGGGTACGGGTAAAACTTTTGCTTATTTGTTGCCCATTTTAAAACAATGGAAATTTCAAGCTACTGATTCACCTCGTGTATTAATTTTGGTTCCTACTAGAGAACTTGTCGTGCAAGTTGTTGAGGAAGTTGAAAAATTAACGCAATACATGTCGGTTAGAGTTACAGGAATTTTTGGTGGTACTAATATTAATACACATCGAAAAAATGTTGCAGATGGAGTTGATATTGTAGTAGGAACTCCTGGTCGTACAATGGATTTGGCTTTAGATGGTGTTTTGCGTTTTGATACCTTACAAAAATTAGTAATCGATGAGTTTGATGAGATTTTGAATTTAGGTTTTAGACATCAGTTAACTTCAATTTTGTCAATGATGAAAACGAAACGTCAAAATATACTTTTTTCAGCTACAATGACGGAAGAAGTAGATGATGTTTTAGATGAATTTTTTGAATTTCCAGAAGAAGTTTCATTGGCACCAAGTGGAACTCCATTAGAAAAAATTAGTCAGTATCTTTATAATGCGCCAAATTTTTTAACAAAGTTAAACATACTTAAGAACATATTAGAAAACGATACTACTACTGAGCGTGTTTTATTGTTTGTGAATAATAAACGATTAGTCGATGTGGTTTTTGAAGTATTAGATGAAGCTTTTCCTGGTCAATTTGGTGTTATTCATTCAAATAAATCTCAAAATTATCGTTTGAATACAATGAGCGCTTTTCAAAATTCTGAGTTAAGAGGAATTATTACTACTGATGTTATGGCGCGTGGTTTAGATATTTCAGATATTACACATGTTTTTAATATTCAATTCTCAGATGTTCCCGAACAATATATTCATAGAATAGGTAGAACAGGTCGTGCCGATAAAGAAGGTATCGCTGTAAGTTTTGTTGCTCCTTATGAAGAAGAACAATTAATTGCTGTGGAACTTTTAATGAATAAAGAAATTGAAGTATTAGAAACACCAGATTCAATTGAAGTTGCTGAAAAGAAATTGGAATTTGAAAAAGATAGAAGAAAGTTTAAAACTATTGGAAAACCAATTAAAAGGGAAGAAAAAGGAGAAGCTTTTCACGAGAAGAAAGATAAAAATAAAAAGGTTAACCTAGGTGGACCAGGAAAAAGAACGCCTCGCAAAACCGCTCCAAGAAATAGAGCAGTAGATGCTAAGAGAGCAGCTAAACGTAAAAAGAAATAACATTTTATTGCGCAAGATGTGACACATTTTTTGTTTGTCAGTTCGAGCGGAGTCGAGAACAATTCTAAAACATGAGCGATTTCATCAGAGAAACAAACTACTCAAATAAGATTTTTAACGAAAATGATATAAAGTTTAAAGAATTCGAAAATTGTATTTTTGATACGTGCGACTTTACAGCATGTATTTTTTTAAGTGTTACGTTTATAGATTGTGTTTTTAAAAATTGTAACTTTCACGATACAAAAATAAATTATGTCTCATTACGTGGAGTTGAATTTGAAGGTTGCGATTTTACGAATGTAAATTTTGCAATGACAGACCAAGTGATTTATTATTTTAATTTCTCTAATTGTCAATTAGATTACACAAAGTTTTATAGTTTAAAATTAAAAAAGATAAGATTTACAGCTTGTAGTTTAGTAGCAGCCGATTTTATGGAAACCGATTTATCTGAAGCAGTATTCGATCATTGCGATTTAAGACGAACTGTTTTTTTTAAAACAAATCTTCAAAAGACTGATTTTTCTACAAGCTTTAATTTTACAATTGACCCAGAGCAAAATAAAATGAAGAAAGCTATTTTTTCGGTTGACAATATTAAAGGATTATTAGAAAAATACAACTTAACAATTAAAGAGTAAGCTTAATAAAGTAAAAAGCTACTTTTACCTTGGCAATTAAATGTTATAATTCTTTGCAAAAACTTTGCGAACTTAGCGGTTAAATACATATCAAAAAATGAAAATTAAGTTTCCTACAGCTCAAACCATTTTACTTATTATTACAGCGATTACTGTTTTGTTAACTTGGATAATACCTTCAGGTAAATATGAAACATTAGCTTATACTAGCGATAGTAATCAGTTTATTTTAAAAGGAAAGGAAACTTCAATTAATTTAAAAGCTACACAATATACATTAGATTCATTAGCTATAAAAATTCCTTTAGAAAAGTTTACAAAAGGTGAAATTTGGAAACCCATAAATATTCCCAATACATTTTATTATTTAGAAAGTGAACCACAAGGAATTGTTTCATTTTTAAAAGCGCCCGTAAAAGGAATTATTCAAGCAGCCGATATTATTTTCTTCGTTTTAGTTTTAGGTGGTGCAATTGGGATTATGAATTTTTCTGGAGCATTTGACGCAGGAATTTCAAGTTTGGCAAAAATGCTAAAAGGAAAAGAATTTTTACTCATTATCATCATTACAATTCTAATTGCATTAGGTGGAACTACTTTTGGTTTAGCTGAAGAAACGATTGCTTTTTATCCTATATTAATTCCAGTTTTCTTAAGAGCACGCTATGATGCAATGGTTGCTCTAGCTTCAGTTTACATTGGTTCTAGTATTGGAACCATGATTTCAACGGTTAATCCATTTTCTACTATTATTGCTTCAAACGTTGCAGGAATAAATTGGACTACAGGATTAACGTCTAGAATTATTTTTCTTGTAATTGGAACTTTGGTTTGCATAGCTTACATCATTTGGTACGGTAAAAAAGTACAACAAGATCCATCAAAATCAATTATTTATAATCAAAAAGAAGCAATTGAAAAGCATTATTTTTCAAATAAAACTATAAGTGAAACTTTAAATTTACCTCAAAGATTTGCCTTAATTATTTTCTTGTTGTGTTTTGTAATAATGATTTACGGAGTGTCACAATTAGAATGGTGGTTCGAAGAAATGACAGCTGTTTTCTTAACTGGAGCTATAATAATTGGATTGCTTTTAAGAATTAAAGAACAACAATTTGTAACCGAATTTATTAAAGGTGCATCAGATTTGTTAGGAGTTGCATTAATTATTGGAATTGCTCGTGGCGTTTCGGTAATAATGGAAGAAGGAATGATTATCGATACCGTTTTATTTCATGCAAGTAACGTAACAAGCGGTATGAATAAAGGTTTATTTGCTAATATGATGATGCTAATTTATTCGGGATTATCTTTTTTTATTCCATCTTCTTCAGGAATGGCTGTTTTAACCATGCCTATTTTGGCGCCTTTAGCAGATACAGTTGGTTTGGGTAGAGAAATAATTGTAGATGCTTATCAATTGGGACAAGGATTATTTGCATTTATAAATCCAACCGGACTTATATTAGCCACTTTAGCGATTGTAAATGTTACTTACGATAAATGGCTAAAATTTGTAATGCCTTTAGTCGGAATTTTATTGGTCTTAATAATTGGTTACTTAACTTTAATGGCGTCTTTTTGATGTTAATGCGTTGATTCGATATTTTGTTTTTCTAATATTTTTCTAATAAAATATTTGTCTTTTATCAAATTAAAAAGAGAATCTTTATAAATTTCTGCAATGCTATCATTGCCAAAAATGTGATAATATTCTCTAGCTTTATTATATCGAAATCCTTTATTTTCAAAGTTAGAAGAGATTATTTGAATATATGTGTCGTCAACTTCATTTGGGTCTAATTCTTGCATCAGATTTCTAACAATTCTATATTTAACTACCAAAAAATTACTCATTAAGGCATGTTCCGTTGGGATTTGCATAAATAATTCATAAGCTTCATTATCGCGTCCATTTCTGGATAGACTTAAACATTTATTTAATAATTTATTAGAGTAGCTAAAGTCAGGATCATTAAGTTTATACAATGCATAATCAACGTAATTATTTTTCATATCTAAAGCAGTTGTATATGAAAGATAATTGTCAATCAGAATTTTCCCATTTTTCTCGATAAGAATTAGTTCTGTTCCTTCTATATTTTCTTCTAACTCTGAACATATTACAGCATGAAATTCATTGTTTTCAAAATAATAATTAGTAATTTCAATTTTACCTTTTAGTTCCTTTGAAATGTTTTTAAAATATTGTGAAGCTTGTCTTGAAAAATCAAATTTTGTGTGAAAAATTTTTCTTTCAGTTTCATTTTTATATCCTAAAGAATCTGAGATATGATTGATTGATTTTATTACATCAATTTCATTAAACATTTTATCAATATTCTCTAAATTTTTGGTTTTAATTTTACTAATGAGTAATTCTGAAAACTTAAGATAATCGTTTTCAGTTTTCGCTTTTTTATTACAGGAAATAAATAGTATTAGTACAAAATATAAAAAGTACTTCATCAAATAAACAAATTATAAAAAGATTCCCACGCTTCGCTCGGACTCGAGGTTTACCAAACAGAGCGTAGCTAATGACAAAAAATCAAATCAACAAATCAACACCTTAACACATTAACGAATAAACAAACAACAAAAAACTAATTATGCTGTTCGCTAAAAACAGTTAGTAAAGTTTGAGGATCAATTAATCCAGAATCAGAGTTTTTCATAAGATGTAAAACTCTTTTCATAGCATAAGGATTTAATCCCATGTTTATTCCAATTTCGTTGATTTTCATCTGCTCACGTTCATGTAAAACGCCGTCGCAATGCATTAAAAGAGCTAAACGATAAAACTGTAAAACACGATTAAACTCATCCTTAATAACTACTTTTTCATGTTTCTTGTCGAAAAGTTTATGAAGAGTTTCGTTGTCAATTTCTAATTCTTGAGCAACCATTTGAATAAAATCGTATTCTCGATCATGAAGTTCTCCATCAACCAATGCAAAACCAATCATTTCTTGCAATAAACTGATACGTTCTTGATAATCTTCCATGTTTATAAATAGTTTGTTATAGTAAAAATACACATTCTTCAGTTTAAATGAATATCTTTGAAAAATTATTTTAATAAATTATTATCTGTCATACTGAGCTTGTCGAAGCATCTCAAAAAAGATACTTCAATAGACGATGTTTCTTTCATAATGACAAAATATCAATAAAAAACAAAATGACAAATAACGATATATTCAAAAAACTTAGAGTTGCGCTACAATTACGTGATGACCAAATTGTTGAAATTTTACAATTAGTAGATTTCAGAATGTCGAAAGGCGAGTTGGGGAATTTTTTCAGAGATGAAAAACACCCAAAATACATGGAGTGTGGCGATCAAGTATTGCGAAATTTTTTAAACGGTTTGGTTGTTTATTTAAGAGGAACCAAAGAAAGTCCGAAAGTGCCAATGGAAGTCTTAGCTACTCACAAAAAACAAGAAATTAAGACAGATAAACCAAAGGTTACCGAAAAACCTAAACCAAAGAAAAAAGTTTTTGTGGAAAAGAAAAAACCAGTAGTTCAGGCGGTTAAGTTTAAAAACGGAAAAAAGAAAAACGACTAATAATATTGTGAAGTTCATAAATTCTCAGTAAATTAGTACAACTTAAAATTAAAAAAAAATGAAAAAAATATTGGAAAAACAGACAAGATGATTCGCATTATTTTGGCTATCGTTTTGGTTTCATTAGATTTTTTTAGAGTTGTCGATAGTCCTTATGCTTGGATATTAACCTTGTTAGGAATAGTTTTAGCAGGTTCAACTTTAATAAGTTTTTGTCCGCTTTATACTATTTTTGGCATCAATACAAATAAATCAGATAATTCATAAAAAATCCCGAAAGGGATTTTTTTGTGACTCAGTATTTTTCAATTTTATAATCTTATTTGTACTTTTGAAAGCTGAATAGCAACATAAT
The DNA here is from genome assembly GCF_009363055.1 of Flavobacterium haoranii. Taxonomy (NCBI): domain Bacteria; kingdom Pseudomonadati; phylum Bacteroidota; class Flavobacteriia; order Flavobacteriales; family Flavobacteriaceae; genus Flavobacterium; species Flavobacterium haoranii. The sequence continues at coordinate 50,831 of NZ_CP045292.1, forward strand.
GTAAATGCACTTTAAACATCCGGAAATTCTTTACTTTTTATTTCTTTTGGTTATACCAATTTTGGTGCATTTGTTTCAATTAAGACGTTTTAAGAAAACTTATTTTACAAACGTTAAATTACTTAAAGAACTTCAACAGCAAACGCATAAAACGAGTACAATTAAAAAATGGTTGTTGTTAGCAACGCGTTTGTTATTATTTGCTTTTTTAATTTTTGCTTTTGCGCAACCTTTTTTTGAAGCTAAAGAAAGCGAACAAAAACAGAACGAATTAGTTATTCTTTTAGACAATTCGTTTTCGATGCAAGCAAAAGGAGAAAATGGTGAATTATTAAAAAAAGCTGTTCAAGATATTTTAGAAAATGTAGATGAAAATCAAATATTTTCAATAGTTACACCTTCTGTTGCTTTTTGGGATGTTGATAAACACGCTATACAATCAGATTTACAAAAATTATCGTATACTTACTTACCTTTTGAAATTGATAATTTAGTAAACCAAGTTACGTTATCGAAACCAAATGTTCCTGTAGATTATATTGTGATTACAGACGGAGTTCAAGTAAAACCTTCGAGTTTATTGAATGAAGTAAAAAGTAACGTTTATTTTTGGTTACCAAAATCGGAAAAGCAATACAATTGTAGTATCGAAAACATGTCAATTGTAAATGAAAGCGACAACTTGTATGATATTAAAATTGATTTAAAATCTTATGGAGAATTTGAAGATAAAGTGCAACTTTCCATTTTTGAAGACAATCAGGTAATTGCTAAAACGCAAGTTGAATTTGCTAAAAATAAAGCCGAAATTTTGGTGTCGGTTCCTAAAAAAGAAATGCAAGGAACTGTCGTAATTGATGATAAGAGTTTAACTTTTGATAATACGTATTATTTTACACTAGCTAAACCCGATAAAAGCAATGTTTTAGTGGTTTCAAGTGAATCAAATGCTACTTTTTTAAATAAGATTTACACAAATAAAGAATTCAATTTAGAACTTTCTACTTTAAAAACTTTAGATTTTAGTAAAATTGAAAATCAAGATTGTATTGTTTTAAACGAGCTTACAAATCTGCCACAATCGTTGTTAAATACCCTACAAGTTTTTTATCAAAATGGCGGAAATATTGTTGTGGTGCCAAATCGAGATAGTAATCTAGAAGATTATAATGCGTTATTGCAAAAGTTTGGTAACGGAAAAATTGTTAGTTCTTTTAATACCGAAAAAGAAATTACCAAAATCAATTTTAAGCATCCCTTGTATGAAAATGTTTTTGAGAAATCGGTATCTAATTTTCAATATCCAAAAGTGAATTCTGGATTTCAATTCTCAGGAAACTTTTTTAATGTGTTAACTTTTTCTGACGGACAACCATTTTTAGCATCACTTTCAAACAAAGTTGGTAATTTATTTTTGTTTTCAAGTGCTCTAAATAAAGAGAATAGCAATTTTCAAAATTCTCCACTTATTGTGCCAACATTTTATAAAATGGCATTTTCAAAATTAAATGCAACTTCATCAACTTTTGAGATAGGACAAAATAGTAATTTAATTTTAAATACAAGTTTGGCTAAAGATGAAGTGGTAACTGTTAAAAATAAAAATTATAGTTTTATTCCTATTCAGCAAATTATTACGAATAAAGTTAAATTAACTTTTCAAGATTATCCTGAAGTGGCGGGAAATTATAATATTATTCAACAAGATAAGGAAATCTCCAAAATAAGTTTTAATTATCCTAAAAACGAAAGTAATTGTGTTCAAAATAATACTCTAAATTTTGATAACTTTACACCTATAAAATCAGTTTCAGAAGCACTAGATGAAATGTATTCAAAACGTTTAGATACAGTGCTTTGGAAATGGTTTTTAGCAACAACACTACTATTTTTAATTATTGAACTACTAATCCAAAAATTCGTAAAATGACAACAGTCGTACTTAAACAAGCAACAATACTAGATAAATCAAGTTCTTTTCATAATCAAAAAGTAGATATTAAAATAGAAAACGGCACAATCGTAGCTATAAGTTCTAAAATAGAAACTAAAGACACAGACGAGGTTGTTGAAATAAACGGACTTCATGTTTCTCAAGGTTGGATGGATAGTTCAGTTAGTTTTGGTGAACCAGGTTATGAAGACAGAGAAACTATCGTAAACGGATTAAATGTCGCTGCAAAAAGCGGATTTACTACGGTTGCACTTCAACCAAATGCTGCACCAATTATTGATAACCAAGCTTTAGTAAAGTTTGTTTTAAATAAAGCATCAAATAATGCAGTGAGTTTGTATCCAATTGGTGCTCTAACAAAAGAAAGTGAAGGTACAGATTTAGCAGAACTTTTTGATATGAAAAACGCTCGTGCAATTGCTTTTGGAGATTATCAGAAATCGATGAGTAATGCCAACTTATTTAAAATTGCACTTCAGTATGTACAAGATTTTGACGGATTAGTAATTGGCTTCAGTCAAGATTCAAATATTAAAGGAAAAGGAATAGTTAATGAAGGAATTGTTTCTACCAAATTAGGGTTAAAAGGTATTCCTACTCTTGCCGAAGAATTACAAATTGCAAGAAACTTATTTCTTTTAGAATACACGGGCGGAAAATTACATATTCCAACGATTTCAACTCAAAAATCAATTGAGTTAATAAAAGAAGCTAAAGCAAAAGGTTTACAAGTAACTTGTAGTGTGGCGGTTCATAATTTAGTTTTAAATGACGAAGTTTTAACTGGTTTTGATTCTCGTTACAAAGTATTACCTCCATTACGAGATGAAGCTACTCGTTTAGCTTTAATTGAAGCTGTTAAAAACGGAGTAATCGATTGTATCACTTCCGATCATAATCCAATTGATATTGAGCATAAAAAGTTAGAGTTCGATTTAGCTAAAGATGGAACCATTGGTTTAGAAAGTGCATTTGGAGCTTTGCAAACCGTTTTACCAACTGAAGTAATTGTAGAAAAATTAACAGCAGCTAAATCAATTTTTAATGTAAATAATCCAAATATTGAAATTGGAAATCAAGCCGATTTAAGTTTATTTACTACAAATGAGGATTGGACGTTTACTAAAGAAAATATTTTAAGTAAGTCTAAAAATTCAGCATTCTTAGGTCAAAATATGAAAGGTAAAGCAATCGGGATAATGAATAATGGACAATTAATAATTAACAATTAATAAAAAAATGAACGATATAGAAAAAGGAAAAACAACAGCAATTGTGGCTTATATTACGATAATAGGAAGTATAGTTGCCATTTTTATGAATCAAGAAGAAAATAAAAGCGAGTTTGCTAGTTTTCACATTCGTCAAGCTTTAGGAATATCATTAACTTATTTTTTATTAGGTTATTTTATTGGATATTTTGATAGTTGGATGGTTTCTTCTGCTTTTTGGTTGTTTATTTTTATTCTTTGGATTTATGGTTTTGTAGGTTGTTTAAGTGGCGATAAAAGAACGGTTCCACTAGTTGGAGAATTTTACCAAAAACTTTTTAAAAATCTATAAATAAAAATATGAGTTTATATCACCTTGTACGCGAGCCAAAAGAAATAAAAGAAAAAAATCCTGTTTTAATTTTATTACACGGATACGGAAGTAATGAAGAAGATTTATTTTCTTTTGCTAGTGAATTACCTAGCGAATATTTTGTAATATCTGCACGAGCACCTTACGATTTGCAACCTTATGGACATGCTTGGTATGCTATCTATTTCGACGCAGATGAAAATAAATTTTCAGATGATGAACAGGCAAAACAATCACGCGATAGTATTGTAAATTTTGTAGATGAAATATGCGAAAAATATCCAATTGATGCTTCAAAATTAACTTTAATAGGATTTAGTCAAGGTGCAATTTTAAGCTGTGCTGTAGCATTATCATATCCTGAAAAAATTAGCAGAGTAGTGATGTTAAGCGGCTATTTAAACGATAAAATCATAGTTGAAGACTATACTAAAAAGATAATAAACATTTACAATTTTATGTGTCTCACGGAACAGTCGACCAAGTTATTCCAGTAGATTGGGCAAGAAAAACAAAACCATTTATTGAAAATTTAGGTTTACCAATAGATTATAAAGAATATCCAGTAGGTCACGGTGTAGCGCCTCAAAACTTTTTCGATTTTAAAAATTGGTTACAAGAAACTTTATAATAAAAAGTAACCTAATTTTGTCAATCTGAACTTGCTTCAGATTCTAATAACAACACTTTTAATCAAAAGTTAAGAGTTAAAGTCTTTTTATATTAGTATTTTTGAAAACTAAAAAAAATAAAACTATGGCAACAGTAACATTAGGAGGAAATCCTATTCATACAAGTGGAGAATTACCAAAAGTAGGAGATTCTATTAAAGATTTTCAATTAGTAAAGCCTGATTTATCAGTGGCAAGTTTAGAAAGCTACAAAGGAAGTAAATTAGTTTTAAATATTTTTCCAAGTATCGATACAGGTACATGTGCTACATCTGTACGTCAATTTAATGCAAAAGCAAGTGAGTTAAATAATACTAAAGTGCTTTGTATTTCTAGAGATTTACCATTTGCACAAAAAAGATTTTGTGGAGCAGAAGGTATTGAAAATGTAGAAACTTTATCAGATTTTAAAGATGGAAATTTTGGTAAAAACTACGGATTAGAAATTGTTGACGGGCCATTAGCTGGTTTACATTCACGTGTAGTTATTGTAACTGATGAAAATGGTAAAGTGTTACATGCAGAGCAAGTAGCAGAAATTGCAAATGAACCAAATTACGACGCTGCTTTAGCGGTTTTATAATCTATATTAAAAAATCGCCATTTCGTATCTTGTTATGGCGATTTCTCTTTTTTTAAGTCAAAACGAATCCTATTAAATGAAATTTCAAAAAGACGAAACTTTATTCACCGGACGATTAAAAAGTATGGTGTTTGCAGCTAAGGGGGCCTTTAAATTGATTACTACCGAGCATAGTGTTATGGTGCAATCGTCAATTGGTGTAATCATGACTATTGCAGGTTTCTATTTTCACATTTCTAAAACAGAATGGCTGGTTCAAACGCTTGCTATAGGGATGGTTTTAGGAATTGAAGGTTTAAATACTGCAGTAGAAAAAATTGCCGATTTTGTTCATCCTGATTATCATGAAAAAATTGGTTTTATAAAAGATATTGCGGCTGGTGCTGTATTTTTTGCTGCAATGACAGCTTTAGCAATTGGAGCTATAATTTATGTTCCAAAATTTATATAAAATCTCTATTTTTGTAAAATAGATTAAAGCTTAATGGCCAAAAAAACAAAACAAGAAAATTCATCTTCTACATCGATAAAAGAAAAATTTAACTTTCAATTCAACCGACAACAAAAATTTGCGATAGGTATTCTATTGGTTTTATTGTCTGTTGCATTGTTATTGTCTTTTGTGTCTTATTTTGTTACTGGAAATGTGGATCAAAGTGAGGTTGCAGAAGTTTTTAGTAGAAAATCGAGAGTAGAAAATTGGTTAGGAAAGTTTGGAGCCTATTTAGCAGATTTCTTTTTATACAAAGGTTTTGGAGTAGCTTCTTTTATTTTTGTTAGAATCTTGTTTTTAGCAGGTGCTTATTTAATTCTCGATTTAGCACTTGGAAAATTAAAAAAATCGCTTTTCTGGGATTTATATTTAATCATTGTAGTTTCAGTTTTATTTGGTTTTTTCTGGGATATGTTACCACAGTTAAGTGGAACTATTGGCTACGAAATGAATTTGTTTACTCAAGATTACATTGGGAAAATTGGAACATTATTAGTTTTAATTTTCGGAGTAATAATCTTTTTAGTTTTTAAAATAAAAGTTTCGCCAGATACTGTTAAAAACCTATTTGAAAAACCTTCAAAAGAACTCGATGAAGCAATCCAAAAAGCACAAGTTACTTCAACAGAAGATAATGCTTCAGTAAATAATATTGTAGCTGAAACATTAGAAAACGATGAGTTTGATGGTGTGTCAGATTTAGTCGTTCAAAATAATATAGATGAAGATTTTATCATAAGAGAAGACGATGAAGCAATTTCTAAAATTGAATTAAAGACAAAGTCTCCATTTGAAATTGATAAAGAATCTTTAAAGCCAACTATCGCTACAGCTTCAGAATTATCGTTGGATCCTAAACCAATTCCTGAGCCAATTGAAAATGTTGCAGATGTAGTTAAAGAAGCAACTCCAATAGAAACAGAAAACAGCGATTTTGTTATTGAAAAAATTGAAGAAGAAGAAATTGTAGTCGAAAACCTAGCAGCGAAGTTAGTGCAAGACTTTGGAGAGTTTGATCCTACTTTAGAATTGTCAAATTATCAATTACCACCTATTGATTTATTAAAGGAATACACAACAGGCGGAATTACAATTGATCAAAACGAATTAGAAGAAAATAAAAACCGAATTGTAGATACTTTAAAAAACTACAATATTGGTATTTCACAAATTAAAGCAACTGTTGGACCAACGGTTACATTATATGAAATTGTACCTGATGCTGGTATTCGTATTTCTAAAATTAAAAATTTAGAAGACGATATTGCATTATCATTGGCGGCTCTTGGAATTCGTATTATTGCTCCAATACCTGGTAAAGGAACAATTGGTATTGAAGTTCCAAATAATAAACCTACTATGGTAGCGATGAAAAGTGTTATCGCTTCGCCAAAATTCCAACAAGCCGAAATGGAATTACCAGTAGCTTTAGGTAAAACAATTTCAAATGAAACTTTTGTAGTCGATTTAGCAAAAATGCCACACTTGTTAATGGCAGGTGCAACAGGTCAAGGTAAATCAGTTGGATTAAATGCTATTTTAACTTCGTTATTATATAAAAAACATCCCGCTGAGGTTAAGTTTGTTCTTGTTGATCCTAAAAAAGTAGAATTAACGCTTTTTAATAAAATTGAACGACATTATTTAGCAAAACTTCCTGATACAGAAGAAGCTATTATTACAGATAATACTAAAGTAATTAATACTTTAAACTCGTTGTGTATTGAAATGGATAACCGTTACTCTCTATTAAAAGATGCAATGGTTCGTAACATTAAAGAATACAACGAAAAGTTCAAACAACGTAAATTAAATCCTGAAAACGGACACCGATTTTTACCTTATATCGTATTGGTAGTAGACGAGTTCGCCGATTTAATTATGACAGCAGGAAAAGAAGTAGAAACGCCAATTGCTCGTTTAGCTCAGTTAGCGCGTGCTATTGGTATTCACTTAATTATTGCTACGCAACGTCCGTCTGTAAACGTAATTACAGGTATGATTAAAGCCAATTTCCCAGCACGTATTGCCTTTAGAGTAATGTCTAAAATTGATTCAAGAACAATATTAGATGCAGGTGGAGCAGATCAGCTAATTGGACGTGGAGATTTACTTTATACTAATGGTAATGATATGGTAAGGGTACAATGTGCCTTTGTAGATACGCCAGAGGTTGAGAAAATTTGTGAATTCATTGGTTCTCAAAAAGCCTATCCAGATGCTTACTTACTTCCTGAGTATGTAGGGGAGGAAAGTGGCACGACTCTTGATATCGATATAAACGACCGAGATTCTTTATTTAGGGAAGCTGCAGAAGTGATTGTCACAGCACAACAAGGAAGTGCTTCTTTAATTCAAAGAAAATTGAAGTTGGGTTACAATAGAGCTGGAAGAATTATAGATCAATTAGAAGCTGCTGGTATTGTAGGACCTTTTGAAGGAAGTAAAGCACGTTCTGTTTTAATTCCTGATTTAGTAGCATTAGAACATTTTTTAAACAACGAACAAAACAATAAATAAAATGAACAAGTTTTTAAAAGTAGCAGTACTTTTTATTTTCGGAATTTCAACTTTCCAAGCCCAAAATGCTCAAAAAGCAAAAGCACTATTAGATGAAGTTTCTGCAAAGGTGAAAACATATGAGAATATTGTAATCGATTTTAAATATTCATTAAACAATCCAAAGGAAAACATAAATCAAGAAAGTAAAGGAAATGTTACCCTTAAAGGAAATTTATACAATTTAAATTTCATGGGCATTACTAAAATATTTGATGGTAAAAAGATTTATACGATTGTTCCTGAAGATGAAGAAATTACGATTTCTAAATATGATGAAAGCGATAAAGATGCTGTAACGCCGAACAAAATGTTGACATTTTTCGATTCTGGATATAAATACAGTTGGGATATTTTGCAAAATATTAAAGGGAGAAAAATTCAATATGTAAAATTGGTTCCAATTAGTTCAAAAGATCAAAGAAAAGAAATCTTAGTGGGTGTAGATGTGCAAACAAAACATATCTATAATTTAATTGAAACGGGTAAAAATGGTACAAGAACAACTTTAACTGTTAATTCTTTTAAAACAAATCAGCCATTATCAAAAAATCATTTTACCTTTACCGAATCAAAATATCCTAATTATTACATCAATAGGTTAGATTAATTTTCGGAGTGAAAATATTAGATAAATACATTATTAAATCATTCATGATTACATTTGCTTCGGTATTTGTAATCTTGTTTTTATATTCGTTTTACAAGGAATTTGGCTTTTCATTTCAGAACTTGCAGGTAAAGATTTAAACGCATTTACCATTTTTAAGTTCTTATCTTTTTATGCGCCAACAATAGTTCCTTTGGTTTTACCCTTATCAGTATTATTGGCGGCGATTATGACTTTTGGTAGTTTTGCCGAAAATTATGAGTTCGCAGCTATGAAATCTTCAGGTATTTCTTTAAATAGAGCCATGAAGATGTTGAACATTACTATTGTTTTACTGAGTTTGGTGTCTTTCGTTTTTGCCAATAATGTTATCCCAGAATCCCAATATCGTTTTTTAAACCTTAGAAAAGACATTGTTCAGTCAAAGCCTGCTATGGCAATAGCTGAAGGTCAATTTAATAACATTGGTACAATGTCTATTAAAGTTGATAAGAAGTTAGGTGAAAATGGAAATGAACTAGAAGGAGTAATTATTCACTTGAAGAATAATCAAACCGGAATGGGAGCAAATACTGTTATTAAAGCCAAAAAAGGATTATTAAAAAGTGAAGACTCGTCTAATTTGTTACAGCTAGAACTTTTTGATGGGAATTACTATGAAAATGTTGTGCCTAAAGAATATAACGAAAGAAAAAAAGAACCTTTTGCAAAAAGTAGCTTTAAAAAATACATCATTAATGTTGACTTGTCGAAATTAAATAAAATGGGGCAAGACGAAGGCGATATTACTTCGGAAAAAATGCTGAACATTAATGAAATTAAATACGCTGTAGATTCTTTACAAGCAAATTATAATAAAGATGTTGTTTCGTTTTCTGATAACATAGTTCAAAGAGTAGACTATGTAATGCAAAAGAAAGTGAAACAAAACGAAAAGCCTGAGAAAAATGTTGATGATTTATTGTCGCTTTTTACAAAAGAAGATAAAGTTAAAATTTTAGATCAGGCAAAAAATAATACTTCAAGTACCGAGTTTAGTATTCAAAATAGTAAATCTGATTTAGAATCTAAAAAGAAAAACATTAACGCACACTGGATTGTTTTTCATGAAAAGTTCATGATTGCTTATTCATGTTTATTAATGTTTTTTATTGGTGCGCCACTTGGTGCAATTATTAGAAAAGGAGGAATAGGTTTACCTATAGTTTTTGCAGTAATCATTTTTATTGCATATCACTTTTTAAATTTATTTGGTAGAAAATTGGCACAAGAAGATGTTATATCACCGTTCTTAGGAACTTGGATGTCTTCTATATTTTTAACGCCACTAGCTATATTGCTTACTTATAGAGCTACGAATGATATTGGGCTAATGATTAGTTTCGACTGGTTGTTAGATCCATTCAAAAGAATATTTTCAAAATTTGGAACTACAAACAAACAAAATGACACAACACAACATACAGCTTAATACAATTGAAGAGGCGATTGAAGATATTCGCCAAGGGAAAGTAATCATTGTGGTAGATGATGAAGATCGTGAAAATGAAGGAGATTTTTTAGCCGCTGCTGAAAAAGTAACACCAGAGATGATCAACTTTATGGCAACTCACGGAAGAGGACTTATATGTACGCCATTAACTGAATCTAGATGTAAGGAATTAGATTTACATACAATGGTTCGTAATAATACAGATCATATGGAAACTGCATTTACTGTTTCTGTAGATTTAAAAGGGCATGGTGTAACAACTGGAATTTCTGCAGGCGATAGATCTAGAACAATTGAAGCGTTAATAGATGCTGATACAAAACCATACGATTTAGCGCGTCCTGGACATATTTTTCCATTAATTGCGAAGCAAGGTGGTGTTTTAAGAAGAACAGGTCATACAGAAGCTGCAATTGATTTTGCACGTTTAGCAGGTTTTAAACCAGCCGGCGTAATTTGCGAAATTATGAACGAAGATGGAACTATGGCTCGTCTTCCGCAATTAGTTGAAGTAGCAAAGCGTTTCGATTTGAAATTAGTTTCTATTGAAGATTTAGTGGCTTACAGAATGCAGCACGACAGTTTAATTCAAAAGAAAGAAGATTTTGAAGTTTTAACACGTTTTGGCTCATTTAGATTACGCGCCTACCTTCAAACTACAAATAAACAAGTTCATATTGCTTTAACAAAAGGAACTTGGAGTTCAGGTGAAGAAGTTTTAACTAGAATTAATTCAACCCAAATTAGTAATGATATTTTAGGAACGTTAACAAATAACAACGATAAAAAGTTAGATGATATGTTCCGTAAAATTAATGAAGAAGGAAAAGGAGCCATCATTTTTATTAATCAAGAAGTTCAGTCATTAGAATTATTAGACAGATTGAAAGAGCTTAAAGATTTACAAGATAAAGGAGAAGTTAAAGCGCCATCTATTAAAATGGATGCTAAAGATTTTGGAATTGGTGCCCAAATTCTTCATGATTTAGATATAAATAAATTACAATTACTTTCTAATAGTGAAGGTCAAACCAAAAGAGTTGGAATGATTGGTTACGGATTAGAAATCGTAGAATATGTAAACTATTAAAAAAAGGCTCTCAATTTGAGAGCCTTTTTTTATGTTAATTAAAGAACCAAAGTTTTATAGCTAGAATACTTACGGTAACTATTAAAAATCCTTTAATAACAGTATCATCCTTTTTTACGCTCCATCTACTTGCAACCCAAGCTCCAGATGTGTTTCCAATTGTTAATATAAAAGCAACTGGATAATTAATTTTATTTTCCAAAGCAAATACGATTACTGCACCCACTGTATAAAATGCAACTACGAATACTTTTGTAACATTTGATTTAAGTAAAGACAAACCGTTAACGTAAGGAAGAATTACCAGCATTAAAAATCCAATTCCAGCATTAATAAATCCACCGTATATTCCTAGAAAGAAAAATATTACGGTGGTTATATAAAGATGTTTACCTGTTAATCGTTCTTCATTTAATTTAATTCTTTTTGCAGGATTAAGGATTAAAGTAACCAATACCATTAGCATTATTACGGCAAGAACTTTGTTGAAAGTTTCATTAGATATATTAACAGCTAATTTAGCGCCAATAAAAGCTCCTAATAAAGCAGAAATTCCTAAATACAGACTAAATGGGTAAGTGGAAACTCCTTTGCTTTTAAAACCTTTTACAGCAGCTAAAGTTTGAAATAATATGGCAATTCTGTTGGTTCCATTTGCAATTGGTGCTGGTAATCCCATGAATAAAAGTGTGGGTAAAGTAATTAAAGTTCCGCCACCAGCAATAGTATTTAGAAAACCTGCTAGGAATCCAATTGGAATTAACCAAAGCATTTCAAAAGAAATATCCATTTTTGTGTAAAAAATTGGTTGCAAAAGTATTGAAATAAATGAATACTAAAAAAACAATATTTTATTTAAAATGAATCTGCTTGAAATTCAGTTAATTGAAATTTAATTGAAATTTTTTTTGAAAAAACTTTTTGTAGCTTAAAAAAGGTTTATATATTTGCACTCGCAATCAGGAAATGATAGCAACTTATTGGAGAAATGGCAGAGTGGTCGATTGCGGCAGTCTTGAAAACTGTTGACTGTAACAGGTCCGGGGGTTCGAATCCCTCTTTCTCCGCGAGCTGAAAAGCAAACGGTACTAAAACCCGCTAAATTCAATGATTTAGCGGGTTTTTTCTTTTAAGTCTATACCAAATTATTCATTAAATCTCAAAGTTTAGGTGTCTTTCAAGGTGTCACTAAAAAATTAGAATTTCAAGTGACTCCTCGCAACGAAAACACCACTACTACAAGGTGTTCAATAACATATTCAAAAAATGTACATCTTGTGTGTAGTTATTAAATCGAATAAATTTAATACTAACTTTAAGGTCACCAACAATGAACACAGCAGTAGCAATTCTCTTCTACATCAAGAGAGCAAAAGTTAACAATTTAGGAGTTTGTCCAATCTACACCAGAGTAACGGTCAATGCTAAACGATTTGAGTTTAGTACCAACAAATACATTAATCCCGATAAATGGTCCTCAGAAGGTAGCAAAGTAAAAGGCACTAATGAAGAAGCTAGAACAATCAATAGTCATCTTGATTATCTAAAAAATCAAGTTTTAGAAGCAGAGAAGAAACTATTCAAAAAAGACATTAGTATAACTTCAGAGAATTTAAAAAATGAATTATTTGGTTTTTCCGAAACCAAGCGTATGCTCGTTCCCATCTTCCAAGACCATAACAACAAAATAAAAGAATTGGTTGGAAAAGAATACGCTCCAGGAACACTGGAACGCTACACTACTTCATTGAAACATACTATCGAGTTCATGCAATGGAAATACAACGTTTCTGATATCGATATTACAAAGATAGATCATGCCTTTATAACCGATTATGAATTTTGGTTACGAAGCGTAAGAAACTGCGCTAATAATACAGCGGTGAAATACATCAAAAACTTCAATAAAATTATCAAGATATGTTTGGCCAATGATTGGTTGGATAAAAATCCATTTGCAAACTACAAATCCAAAGTCAAAGAAGTAGAACGTGTGTACCTCAACGAAGACGAGATTCAAACTATAATAGAAAAAGACTTTAAAACAGAGCGATTATCTTTAGTTCGCGATATTTTCCTTTTCAGCTGCTTTACAGGTTTAGCCTATATAGATGTCAAAAACTTAACGAAGTCGCATATAAGCTACGGTATTGATGGCGAGCAATGGATTTTTACTCACAGACAAAAAACAGAATCAGCTTCAAAAATCCCAATACTTCCGGTGACACAAATTATTATCGATAAATATGAAAATCATCCACAATGTTTAAATGAAGATAAACTACTCCCTATCCTGTCCAACCAAAAAATGAATGCCTATCTAAAAGAAATAGCCGGTGTTTGTGAAATCGAAAAAGAACTAACCTTTCACATTGCCCGACATACATTTGCAACTACAGTAACGCTTACAAATGGTGTTCCTATTGAAAGCGTAAGTAAAATGCTGGGGCATAAAAATTTGAGAACTACTCAACATTACGCTAAAGTATTGGATAGAAAAGTAAGTGAGGATATGAAAATTTTGAAAGATAAATTTAGTTCTAGTTTTAAGTTGAATAGTAAAGAAGCATAAAAAAAAGTAAAAATTAAAAATTAATTTTACTACTTTTACAGCTGTGAAATTTTTAAACTACATATTATCTCTGTATTTAGTAGTACTTTCATGTTTGCCATGTGCAGATGTGGAAGCAACTAGTTTTACGCACACTTCTAGTAAAATAGACACAAACCACGAAAATCATTCACACGATAAGGAAAATGACGCTTGTTCTCCTTTTTGTGTTTGTAATTGTTGCAGACAAAGTGTTTTATCTTATGTTCCTACAATAGTTTTTAATTTTCATACTCCAACAGTAGAAATTCAAACGCTAAACTCCATTTACAAATCTAATTTGTATTCCAATTTCTTTGGGAGTATTTGGCAACCACCTCAAATAGTATAATGAAGCCCGAGTAATTTCGGGTTAGAAACTTGTGTTTTTACCACAAATTATGGCAAATTTTTAATTTGCTAATTTCTAATTCATTATAATATTTTCAATGTTAGACAAAATCATACAATTCAGTATAAAGAACAAATTCGTTATACTACTTTTTACACTTGTGTTAGTAGCTTGGGGAAGCTATTCAATAAAACAATTACCACTTGACGCATTACCAGATGTTACTAATAATCAAGTGCAAATTATTACAAATGCACCTACTTTAGCCAGTCAAGAAATTGAGCAACTCATTACATATCCATTAGAGCAATCTTTAAAAACAATTCCAAAAGTTATAGAACTGCGAAGTATTTCTCGTTTTGGACTTTCTGTTGTTACTGTTGTTTTTAAAGATGATGTAGATATTTATTGGGCAAGGAATCAAATTTTTCAACGAATAAGTCAAGCCAAAGAAAATATCCCAGCTTATGCAGGTTCTCCAGAAATGGCTCCCATTTCAACTGGTTTAGGAGAAATATTTCAATACGATGTATATGCTAAAAAAGGATATGAAGATAAATACGATGCAATCAAATTAAGAACTATCCAAGATTGGATTATCATTCCACAATTACAAGGGATTGAAGGTGTTGCAGAAGTTGCTACTTGGGGTGGTAAATTAAAACAGTTTGAAATAGCTGTTAAACCAAATACTTTAAAGAGTTTAGATGTAACCATAACTGAAATTTTTGAAGCTTTAGAAAAAAACAACCAGAATACTGGGGGTGCATATATAGAAAAAGATCAAATGACCTACTTTATTCGTGGTGTAGGTATGGCAACCGGAAGTAAGGATTTAGAAAATGTTGTTGTAAAAAACAGAAACGGTGCACCTGTTTTAATTCGTGATGTAGCTTCAGTTAATGAAGGATATGCTATGCGATATGGAGCAGCTACAAAAGATGGTAAAGGTGAAATTGTTTGTGGAATGGCATTAATGCTAAAAGGAGAAAATTCTAAAGCAGTTGTAGAACGAGTGAAAGAAAAAATGGCTCAAATCAACAAAACACTTCCTGAAGGAGTCGTTGCAGAAGCTTTTATCGACCGTGGGAAATTAGTAGATAGTGCCATTGGAACAGTTACTAAAAATTTATTAGAAGGTGCATTAATCGTAATTTTTGTATTGATTTTATTTTTAGGAAATCTTCGTGCAGGACTAATCGTAGCTTCGGTAATTCCTTTGTCAATGCTATTTGCAGTTATTTTGATGAATCATTTTGGTGTTAGTGGAAACTTAATGAGTTTAGGTGCTATCGATTTTGGAATTATTGTCGATGGTGCAGTAATTATTGTGGAAGCCACAATGCATCATTTACAAAAACTCAAGAGACAAAAGAACTTAACCCAATTAGAAATGGATAGTGAAGTATATAAATCTGCTTCCAAAATTCGTAATAGTGCAGCATTTGGAGAAATAATAATTTTAATTGTGTATTTACCAATATTAGCATTAGTTGGAACCGAAGGTAAAATGTTCAAGCCAATGGCAATGACGGTAGGATTTGCAGTAATTGGAGCTTTCGTACTTTCTTTAACTTATGTACCTATGATGAGTGCAATGTTCTTATCTAAAAACACCGAGCATAAAGAAAACTTTAGCGATAAAATGATGGCATGGTTTGAAAAAATATACACTCCATTTTTAGACAAAGCATTACAAATCAAAAAAGTAGTTTTAGGAATTGCTGTCGGATTATTTGTAATGGCATTAGTAGTTTTCCAAAATATGGGAGGTGAATTTATACCTACAATCGAAGAAGGAGATTTAGCTATTAATGCAACGATAATGACAGGAAGTTCATTAACGCAGATGATTGAAACAACTACTAAATACGAAAAAATTCTAAAAGCAAAATTTCCAGAAATTAAAACTATTGTTACAAAAATTGGTAGTGGTGAAATACCAACAGACCCAATGCCTATTGAAAGTGGTGATTTAATTATTGTTTTAAAAGATAAATCAGAATGGACTTCTGCTGATAATTGGGAAGATTTAGCCAATCTAATGAAAGAAGAAATGGAAGTTATTCCTGGTGCTAATATTGAAGTTTCCCAACCCATACAAATGCGTTTTAACGAATTAATGACGGGTAGTAGAAGTGATATTGCTATAAAGATTTTTGGGGATGATTTGGAAATATTAGATGTAAAAGCTAAACAATTAATTTCAAAAGTCAATAAAATTGAAGGTGTGGGTGATTTAAAAGCCGATAAAGTAACAGGTTTACCACAAATTACAATAAAATATGATTATGATAAAATAGCTTTATATGGACTAAATATAACAGACGTAAATAAGATAGTCAGAGCTTCTTTTGCAGGTGAAAGTGCAGGTAAAATTTATGAAGAAAGCAAACGTTTTGATGTTGTAGTTAGAATGAATGCTGAAAATCGTAGTGATATTTCAGATGTATCTAATCTTTTTATACCATTACCAAGCGGCCAACAAGTTCCACTGTATCAAGTAGCTTCTGTAGAATACGAGCAAGGACCAGTTCAGGTTTCTCGTGAAAATGGAAAGCGAAGAATAACCATAGGATTAAATGTACGTGGTCGTGATGTAAAAAGTGTTGTTGAAGAAATTCAACAAAAATTAGAAACAAATTTTGAACTTCCAGCAGGATATTATATAACTTATGGAGGTCAATTTGAAAATTTAGTAGAAGCTAACAAACGACTTTCTGTAGCCTTACCAATTGCATTGGCATTAATCATGGTATTGTTATTCTTCACATTCCATAGTATGAAACTAGCGTTATTAATTTTTACAGCTATTCCATTATCAGCTATAGGTGGTGTTTTTGCTTTATGGATGAGAGGAATGCCATTTAGTATTTCAGCTGGTATTGGTTTTATTGCTTTATTCGGTATTGCAGTACTAAATGGAATTGTACTAATCTCCTTTTTCAACCAATTAAAATTAGAAGGAATTACAGACCCACTTCAAAGAGTTTTAATCGGAACAAAAACCAGACTTAGACCAGTATTAATGACAGCAACAGTTGCTTCATTAGGTTTTTTACCAATGGCCTTATCAACCAGCGGTGGTGCGGAAGTTCAAAAACCATTAGCAACGGTTGTTATTGGTGGCTTATTTTCGGCAACCTTACTAACCTTAATCGTTCTACCTATTCTTTATTTATTAGTTGAGAAAGGTTTTAAAAAAAGAAAAAAAATGTCAAATTCAATCATGACCCTAATCGTATTATTTATTAGTACGTTTTCATTTGCTCAAAACAGCAAACCCATAACTTTAGAACAAGCTATTACAATGGCTAAAACCAATAATATGGATTTAAAAATTGCCGATAAGGAAATTGAAAAACAAACAGTTCTTAAGAAAACAGCTTTTCAAGCAGATCCTTTGCAAATTGAATACATGGGTGGACAATACAATAGTGTAGATTATGATAATAATGTAAGTATTCAGCAATATTTTCCAATTGGTGGAAATACAAAAGCAAACAGACAGCTTCAGGAAGAATTAGCAAAATTGGCTGAAAAACGAAAGGCTTTATCTGAATATGAAATTGAAAAAGCGGTAACTATTGCTTACTATCAATATTTATATGGTATTTCAATCCAAAAGCTAAATGACGAATTGTATGATGTGTATTCAAAATTTCTAAAAAATGCAGAACTTCGTTTTAAAACAGGTGAAAGCGGAAACATAGAAGTAATTAGTGCAAAAGCTAAAGTAAAGGAAATAGAAACCTTAAAAGAACAAATGCTTCTTGATTTAGTAATCTACCAAAAACAGTTACAGTATTTTATACAGACAAATGAAGATATACTTCCAGAGAGTACAACTCCTTTAAAATATATACATGCAGCTGCTTTAAATGAAAATAAGGTAGAAACATTAGTAAGTGATTATTATACCCAACAAGCAACGGTTTTTGAAAAAGAATCAAATGCTTTTAAGAAATCTAGAGCACCAAAATTAGGCTTGGGTTACTTTGGTCAAACATTAAACAAAGAATCTTATTTTCAAGGATTTACTGTTGGTTTGCAAATTCCTTTGTTTAGCGGTGCAAATACAGCTCGTGCTAAAGCTTCTGAAATAAGTATATCGCAATCGCAATTAGAATTTGATAAAACAAAATTAACTTTAAAACTGCAAAAAGAACAATTAGTAAACCAATTTTCTAAACAAGAAAAAGCAATTCAATATTTTGAAAAAGAAGGGTTAAAATATGCAGAACAGATAATCACTACTGCTCAAAAAAGTTATGCCAATGGCGATATGAGTTACTGGTCTTACATCAGTTTCTTAAATCAAGCCATTGATATTAAAAAGCAAAATATCGAAGCAGTAAACGCTTACAATCAAAGTGCTATTCAAATGCAATTTCCATCTTTCAATAACAATTAATACTCACGACAATGATCAATATATCTTTAAAACCAAATTATAAAATAGGTTCAATTTTTAAAATATTTCTTCTTTCTTCTTTCCTTTTGATTCTAAACTCATGTGGAGAAAAGAAAACAGAAGAAGAACATGAAGAAGAAAAATCGGAAACAGAAGTTGCATTAACAACAGCTCAATTCGAAACCGTGGGCATTGAAATGGGTAGTATTGAAATGAAAAACCTCAATACAATCATCAAAGCCAATGGTTACACAACTGTTCCACCTCAAAACCGAGCAGATGTTTCAACCTTAATTGGTGGAGTGGTAAAAGACATCTTTGTATTAGAAGGTACTTATGTAGCAAAAGGAAAAACTTTGGCTACACTTCAAAACCTTCAAGTGGCAGAAATGCAAGAAGATTACAATGCTGCTGTAGCAAATATTGAATATTTACAATTAGAATACAATCGTCAAAAAACTTTGAGTGAAGAAGATGTAAATCCTCGCAAAGTATTTCAAGAAGTAAAAGCTAAATTGGCAACTGAAAGAGCAAGAGCACAAGCAGCCAAAAACAAATTACAAGCATTAAATGTAAGTCTATCAGGGAACTCTTCTATCATTCCTATCATTGCTCCTATAAGTGGTTATGTGGGTAAAATAGGCATTACAAAAGGAGCTTTTGCAGACACAGGAATTACTCTTTTTGAAGTAATTGACAACAAACGAATGCACCTCGATTTGAACGTTTTTGAAAAAGACATGAGTAAAATTTCTATTGGTCAAGAAGTTGATTTCGTACTAACCAATCAATCGAATAAAGTCATTAAAGGAAAAATATTTGGTATTAACAAATCCTTTTCAAACGAAAGTAAATCGGTTGCAGTACATGCCAAGATTAATGAAAATGACACAAAAGATTTAATTTCTGGAATGTATGTGGCAGCTAATATTAACATTACAAATCAAACGGTTCAAGCATTACCTAAAGACGCAATTGTAAGAAACGGAGATAAATATTATATTTATATGCAAGAAGAACATACAGAAGAAACTCCAAAAGCAAAAAAAGAAGCACACGTTCATAAAGAAGGAGAAGCACATAATCATGACGAAGAAGCTACCGAAAAAGAACACGACGAAGTACACTTTAAAGCAATTGAAGTAGTTCCTGGAACAACCGATTTAGGATATACTGAAGTTAAATTAGTAGATGAAATTCAAACAAATGCAAAAATAGTTGTAAAAGGAGCATTCTATTTATTAGCAGCTTCAAAAGGTGGTGGAGAACACGTTCATTAATAATTTATAACAAAAAATAGAGATGAAAGTAAATACCAATATGCCTACAAAATTGAAACCTTTTTATAATGCTGAACTAGAATTAGCAAAAAATAATTTTAAGGAAAATAATTTACAAAAGTCTTGGTTTCATTTAGAAAGAGCACACATAATCGGACAAAAATATCCGTATGAACATACATTTGTCCATTGGAAAATGTTACAGTTTGGATTTAAAATTAAAAATGCCAAAGAAATTTTTGGTCAAATACCAAGATTACTAGTAGGTGGTGTAAAATCATTTGTGGGTCACATTCCTGTCGGAAATACAGGTGGTGCAAATGTTCCACCATTAAGAGCAATGGAAATTCCTGAAGACATTCAAAAAATATTAAACGTAAACACTTAGATTACTATGACAGATAAAAAATCACACCAAATAGAAGACGTTGCAGAATGCTGTAGAATTGAAGAAAAAATCAATAAAGCAGAAGAGGAACATGCAGAAGATGATGGACATGATCATGACCATACTTCTAAAGAAAAATCTACCTTCCAATTATTTTTACCAGCAATAATAAGTTTCGGGTTATTATTGTTGGCTATTGGTTTTGATAATTATTTTACCCAATCTTGGTTTGTGGGTTGGGTTAGAATAGTTTGGTATGTTGCAGCCTATATACCAGTCGGACTCCCAGTTATAAAAGAAGCCATACAAAGTATTCGTAAAAGTGATGTATTCTCTGAATTTTTACTAATGTCTATTGCTACTATAGGGGCTTTTGCTATTGGTGAATATCCTGAAGGTGTAGCGGTAATGCTATTTTATGCCATTGGAGAAATTTTTCAATCATTGGCAGTACAAAGAGCCAAAAGAAATATAAAATCATTATTAGATCAAAGACCTGATGAAGTTACTATTATAAAAAATAATATAGCCAAAACAATAAAAGCCGAAAGTGCTAAAATTGGAGATATAATCCAACTTAAAGCTGGAGAAAAATTAGGACTAGATGGTGAATTAATATCAGATAAAGCTTCCTTCAATACAGCAGCTCTTACGGGAGAAAGTAAACCAGATTCAAAACTAAAAGGAGAAACAGTTTTAGCAGGAATGATTAATTTGAATTCGGTTTCTCAAGTTAAAGTAACAACAGCTTATACAGATAGTAAATTATCAAAAATTCTTGAAATGGTGCAAGAAGCAACATCTAAAAAAGCTCCAACCGAATTATTCATTAGAAAATTTGCTAAAATCTACACACCTATTGTGGTGTTTTTAGCAATTGGAATATGTTTAGTGCCAATGCTTTTTGTAGAAAATTATGTTTTTAACGATTGGTTGTATAGAGCTTTAATTTTCTTGGTAATTTCATGTCCTTGTGCATTAGTTATTAGTATTCCATTAGGATATTTTGGTGGAATTGGAGCAGCTTCTAAAAACGGAATCCTTTTCAAAGGAAGTAATTTTTTAGACGTAATGGCTTCTATTCAAAACGTAGTGATGGACAAAACAGGAACCATGACAGAAGGTGTTTTTAAAGTACAAGAAGTAGTTTTTAAATCGGAATTTGACCAAAAAGAAATACTTCAATTAGTAAACGCTATTGAAAGCCAAAGTACACATCCAGTAGCTACAGCTATTCATGATTTTGTTGGAGAAATAGATAGTAAAATCAGTCTTAAGGAAGTTAAAGAAATAGCTGGACACGGTTTAAAAGCTAGTGCAAATGGTAAAGAACTTTTAGTGGGAAACTTTAAATTAATGGATAAGTTTTCTATTAAATATGATATTGATCCATCAAGTATTGTGTATACACTGATTGCAGTGGCGTATGATAATAAATTTGTCGGTTACTTAACCATTGCAGATAGTATAAAAGAAGATGCACAGCGAACTATCGATAAACTAAAAGTATTAGGAATCAAAACTACTATGTTAAGTGGAGATAAAAATAACGTGGTACAATTTGTGGCTCAAAAATTAGGAATTACAAATGCGTTTGGTGATTTATTACCAGAAGATAAAGTAAATAAAGTCAAAGAAATTATAGCTAAAAACCAAACAGTAGCTTTTGTAGGTGATGGTGTTAATGATGCACCAGTAGTCGCTTTAAGCAATGTGGGTATAGCAATGGGAAGTTTAGGTAGTGATGCAACAATTGAAACGGCTGATGTAGTAATTCAAGACGATAAACCTTCAAAAATTCCAATAGCAATAAACATTGGAAAACAAACCAAGAAAATTGTTTGGCAAAATATCACTTTAGCTTTTACAGTAAAAGCGATAGTTCTAATTCTAGGTGCTGGTGGTTTAGCTACGATGTGGGAAGCGGTTTTTGCCGATGTAGGAGTCGCTTTATTAGCAATATTAAACGCTGTTAGAATACAAAGAATGAAGTTTTGATTGTATTATTAACATTTTCTTTATAAAAATTAATTTATTTTGATTAACTTTGATACGTTTTTTAACAAAAAATGAAAAAGTCATACATCATAATAATATTGCTTTTAGGTATATTTTTTATTCCTAACAGCTCTTTTGCATGTGGTAGTGACAATCAACAATCTTGTGAAAAAGAAGTTTCTACTTCTAATACAAAAGAAAAAAGCTGTTGTGACAACAGCATGGATGATGAAGGATGTAATGGAAGTTGCGGACACTCAAATTGCACAACAACTTCTTCTGTTAGTTTCATTGCTTTTTTCTTTAATGAAATAGAATTTACAAATAATAATTTTGATTTTTCTACAAGTAAAACAAAATTTTACCATACTGTAAACTTACCGTCAGATGGTTATTCTTCTATATGGCTTATACCTAAAATAAGCTAAATTTAAAATTTGACAGCCATACTTATGTCAAATTTATAGCATTTGCTATTTTTTATAACAGACTTTTGAATCTTAAATTATCATGTTTAACATGCTTATTTAATTTATCATAGCTGCTATTCAATTTAAATTTATTTCAAAAAATCATTCAAGAAAAATTCTTTTTGAATACTAAAATCATATAAAATGAAAAAATCATTAGTAAAAATAATGATAGCAATCACAGTATTGTTATCTACCACTATAAATGCACAAACAAAAAACACAAAAACGGAGGAAATTAAAGTTTCAGGGAATTGTGGAATGTGTAAAAAAACGATAGAAAAAGCAGGAAACATCAATGATATTGCTACAGTAGTATGGAACAAAGAAACTAAAATAGCAACAGTAACATACGATGAATCTAAAACAAATAAAGAAGAAATAGCAAAGCGTATAGCTATAGCTGGATATGATTCAGAACTTGCCAAAGCAAAAGATGAGGATTACGACAACCTTCCGGGTTGTTGTCAGTATGACCGCGAGTAATTGTGCTTTAATCAGTTGTAATTAACCTATTCCTCTAGAGCAAAAAAACTTTAGAGGAATATTGAAAACTTGATTGCCAAAATATTTGGTAAATAATATTTCTATGGTTATAAATTTTATATTCAGATGTTAAATAAAATAATTAAATATTTCCTTGAAAATAGATTAGTAACTGTTCTTATTCTGATGGTTCTAATTTTATGGGGTATTTCCACAGCTCCGTTTAACTGGAAAATACCTTTCCTTCCTTCTGATTCAGTTGCGGTTGATGCTATTCCAGATATTGGTGAAAATCAACAAATTGTTTTTACACAATGGCAAGGTAGATCACCACAGGATATTGAAGACCAAATCTCTTATCCTTTGACTACTTATTTATTAGGTATTCCAGGTGTAAAATCCATTAGAAGTAATTCTATTTTTGGTTTTTCAAGTATTTATATAATCTTCGATGATGATATTGAATTCTACTGGTCTAGATCCAGAATACTTGAAAAATTAAATTCATTACCTAATAGTTTATTACCTGAAAATGTAAAACCATCACTTGGACCAGATGCAACAGCATTAGGGCAAGTGTATTGGTACACAGTTGAAGGAAGAGATAAAGATGGAAATCCAACAGGTGGATGGGATTTACAAGAAATTAGAACAGCACAAGATTTCTATATTAAATATGGATTAAATGCTGTGCAAGGAGTTTCAGAAGTAGCATCTATCGGAGGTTTTGTAAAAGAGTACCAAATAGACGTTAATCCTGATGCATTAAAAGCTTACAATATTAGTTTGATGCAAGTAATGACTGCGGTACAAAAATCAAATAAAGATGTTGGTGCAAAAACTATTGAAATTAACCAGGCCGAATATTTAGTTAGAGGTCTTGGATATGTAAAAAAAGTAGAAGACATTGAATTGGCTGTTGTTGCAGTTAAAGATAATGTTCCAATAAGAATAAAAGATATAGGTGTAGTTGCATTAGGACCCTCAACTAGAAGAGGAATTTTAGATAAAGGTGGTGCTGAAGTGGTTGGTGGTGTTGTCATTGCACGATATGGCTCTAATCCATTAGAAGTAATTAATGGTGTAAAATCTAAAATTAGTGAAATTGCATCTGGTTTACCTAAAAAAACATTAGCTAATGGTGTTGTAAGTCAATTAACAATTGTTCCTTTTTATGATCGAACAGATTTAATTCATGAAACAATAGGAACGTTAGAAACAGCACTTTCTCATGAAGTTCTAATCAGTATTATTGTTGTTTTGCTTTTAGTTTTTAATTTAAGAGCCTCTTTAATAATTTCCAGTTTATTACCCGTTGGTGTTTTAATGACTTTTATTGTCATGCGTTATGCTGGTGTAGATGCAAATGTTGTTGCATTATCCGGTATTGCTATTGCTATTGGAGTAATGGTAGATGTTGGAGTCGTCTTTGTCGAAAATATTATTCGACATCTCGAAATGCCACATAATGAAGGGGCAAAAGGGGCAAAACTTATGCAAGTAATTTATGAAGCAACTACTGAAGTTGTTTCTGCTATTACAACTGCTTTAGCAACTACGGTAGTTAGTTTTATTCCTGTTTTTGCAATGGAATCTGCCGAGGGTAAATTGTTTAGACCATTAGCATTTACTAAAACCTTTGCTCTTTTAGGAGCTTTTGTACTTGGAATTGTAGTGCTTCCCTCTTTAGCTAATTATTTATTTGGGATTGATTATGATAAAAAAGAATAAAACGTTTCTGGTCATATGTATTTATTTCAGGAGGTATTTTATTAAGTATTTATTTCAAAATTTGGATTCCATTGGGATTAACTTTTATGGGTATGTATGACTTGTTCAATCACAGAATTCCTCAAAAATTCCAAACCTATACAAAACATTTTAATTTAGCAATAGTATTATTTATTGTTTCTTTTTTCCTTACGGAAGAATGGATGCCATTAGGCCCGCAAATAAGTATTATAGGTAATTATCTATTTGTAATTGTTTTGTTAGGAATAATAATAGGTGCACTCCTATATATTGTAAGTTCCTACGAAAAAGTACTTCGTTGGTGTTTAGAAAATAAGGGCAAATTCATGTTATTACCAATGATAACATTACTATTCGGTTTGTTGGTATGGATAGGTTTTGAAAGTACGTTTGGTTTTGTAGCTAAAGGATTTGATAAATTAGGTTGGAATATTAGAGAAACTAAAGCATGGTCAGTTCCATCTCATACTTTTCCAGGCATTGGTTCCGAGTTTATGCCAACGCTTAACGAAGGTAGTTATTTATTAATGCCTACATCAATGCCTCATGCAGGTGTAGAACAAAACAGAAAAGTGGTTGGTCAATTAGATATGATTTTGAATCATATTCCCGAAGTCGATATGGCTGTTGGTAAATTAGGACGTGTAGAAAGTGCTTTAGACCCTGCTCCTATTTCTATGTATGAAAATATTATCAATTATAAACCAGAATTCATTTTAGATCCTGATGGGCATCGAATGCGATTTAAGACAGACAATAAAGGACGTTTCATTACAAAATCTGGTGATAGTCTTTCACATGATGAGGCTTTAAAACAGGCTATTTCGATTAAAAACCTTATTCCAGATGATGATGGTACTTTCTATAGAAATTGGCGAGATATAATTCAATCACCAGATGATATTTGGAATGAAATTGTAAAAGCATCAAAGATACCTGGTGTTACATCAGCTCCTAAATTACAACCTATCGAAACTCGTTTGGTTATGCTTCAAACAGGAATGAGAGCACCTATGGGAATAAAAGTTTTTGGTCCCGATTTAAAAACTATTGAAGAATTTGGATTAGAATTAGAAGCCATTATTAAAGAAGTTCCTTCTGTAAAAAGCGAAGCTGTTTTTGCTGATAGAATCGTAGGAAAACCTTATTTACATTTAAATATTGATAGAGAAAAAATTGCTCGATTTGGCTTAAATATAGAAGATGTTCAACAAGCTATTGAAACAGCAATTGGAGGAATGAAAATTTCTTCAACTGTTGAAGGAAGAGAACGCTATCCTATAAGAGTTCGCTATCCTAGAGAATTAAGAGATAGCCCTGAAGCATTAGGAAAAATATTAATAGCTACTCCTACTGGCGCACAGATTCCGTTAGGTCAATTAGTTCAGTTTGAATATAAAAAAGGACCTCAAGCCATTAAAAGTGAAGATACTTTTCTGGTTGGTTTTGTCTTATTCGATAAAAATGATGGCTATGCCGAAGTTGATGTAGTAAATGATGCTCAAAAAGCAATTCAAACTAAAATTGATTCAGGCGAATTGGTAGTGCCTCAAGGTGTAAATTATAAATTTTCAGGAAGTTATGAAAATCAAATAAGAGCAATGAAAAGACTTTCAATTGTAATTCCTATTTGTTTAATCGTTATCTTTTTATTACTTTATTTTCAATTCAAGACTGTTATTGCATCGTCAATCCATTTCTCTGGAGTATTTGTTGCATTTGCAGGTGGATTTATAATGCTATGGTTATACGGACAAGATTGGTTCATGAATTTTGCTGTTGCAGATGTAAACATGCGCGATTTATTTCAAATGCATCCCATCAATTTAAGCGTTGCCGTTTGGGTAGGTTTTATTGCATTATTTGGTATCGCTACCGATGATGGAGTAATCATGGGCTCTTATATTCATCAAGTTTTTGAAGAGAAAAATCCTCAAACCATTACTGAAGTTCGAAATGCAGTAGTAGAAGCCGGTAAAATGAGAGTTAGACCTGCTGTTATGACAGCAGCGACAACAATTATTGCTTTGCTTCCTGTTTTAACCTCAACAGGGAAAGGTTCAGATATTATGATCCCAATGGCTATTCCAACTTTTGGAGGAATGACCATTCAAATTATGACCATGTTTGTAGTGCCAGTATTACAAGCGTATTGGAGAGAAACAGTAATTAAAAATAAAGAAAAGAGAAATGCGTAAAATACTAATAATATCAATTCTATTTATGGCATATAATGTTGTAGGGCAATCTATAAACGACTATTATACTATTGCGGCAGAAAATAATCCTGAATTAAAAGCAAAGTATAAAGAGTTTGAAGCAGCCATGCAAAAAATACCACAAGTGAGTTCT
The DNA here is from genome assembly GCF_009363055.1 of Flavobacterium haoranii. Classification (NCBI taxonomy): domain Bacteria; kingdom Pseudomonadati; phylum Bacteroidota; class Flavobacteriia; order Flavobacteriales; family Flavobacteriaceae; genus Flavobacterium; species Flavobacterium haoranii. Next base: position 77,949 of record NZ_CP045292.1, read on the forward strand.
TTGCCCGATCCTAATCTTTCAATGGGGTATTTTATTTCACCCGTAGAAACAAGACTTGGCCCTCAAAACATGAGGTTTTCACTAACTCAAATGTTTCCTTGGTTTGGTACTTTAAAAGCTCAAAAAAATGCAGCAACTTTAATGGCAGAAAGTAAATACCAAGCCTTTTTAAATGCTAAAAATCAATTGTATTCTCAAGTTGCTACTGCTTATTATCCTTTGTATGAGCTATTAAAACTAAAAGATATTGAACAAGAAAACATCAAAATTCTAGAATCATACAAAAACATTGCCAATGCGAAATTTGAAAATGGTAAAGGAAGTTTAGTAGATGTCTTGCGTGTGGATATTATGATAAAAGATGCTCAAACTAATTTAGAAATTTTAAATAAAAAAGAACCCGCATTAACATCTTGGTTCAACAGTATTCTAAATAGAAAGTATGATGAAAAAATTGTTGTTTCTAAAAAAATAGAAACAATAGAATTACCCATAGAATATCGTAAAGATTCAATAGCTACTAACCCTATACTACAAGAACTAGAATTAAAAAAGCAAGCTTCGGAAGCTACAATTGAAGTAGCCAGAAAGCAAGGTTTGCCAAAATTAGGTGTTGGTTTAGATTATGTTTTTGTAGGTAACGGAATGAATAATTTTCCAGATTCGGGTAAAGATGTTATTATGCCTATGGTTACAGTTAGTTTGCCCATTTTTAGAAAAAAATACGACGCAGCAGTTACCGAAGCAAAATTAATGCAGGAAAATTATTCTTTTCAAAAAGAAGCTTATGAAAACAAATTGAACGGAACCTATTACAAACTTGTTTTTGAATTGCAAAAAGAAAGAGATTTGTTAAAATTATATGAAGGACAAGTAATAACACTATCCAAAAGTTTAAGTCTATTATTTGCCTACTACAGTAACGCCAATAAAGATTTTGAAGAAGTATTACGTATGCAACAAGAGCTTTTAAAATATCAAAAATTGCAATTGTCAAGTATAAGTACTTTTCATGTAAAATTAGCAGAATTAGATTATTTAACCGCAAAACAATTTTAATCATGAACATAGATAAAAAAACAAAAATACTATTAGCAGTAACTTTATTAGTTGGGCTATTATTAGGAGCTTTGTTATTTGGTGGAAGCTCTGAAGAAAAAGATGAAAATAAAACAGATGCTTCATCAAAAACAGAAACATGGACCTGTTCTATGCATCCACAAATTAGACAGCCAGAACCAGGTGATTGTCCTATATGTGGAATGGATTTAATCCCGTTAGAAGCTGGTAATGAAGATATTGACCCAGACGCAATTAGTATGTCGGAATCAGCCATGATTATTGCAGGAATTTCTACTTATAAAGTAGGAAATACCGATGGTGTTAAAGAAATTTCACTTAATGGAAAAGTTGAAGTTAATGAAAGAACCGTTTATAGCCAATCATCACATATACCTGGTCGAATCGAAAAAATTCAAGTTTCGTTTGTAGGTGAATATGTAAAAAAAGGTCAAGTAGTAGCTTATGTGTATTCTCCAGAGCTAGCTAGTGCACAACAAGAACTTATTGAAGCCTATAGTGTAAAAGAAATTCAGCCACAATTATTTGAATCGGTAAAAATGAAATTGAAAAACTGGAAAGTTTCAGACGCTACCATAAACAGTATTATTTCTTCAGGAAAAACACAAGATAGATTTCCTATTTATGCTGATGTTTCAGGATATATTATTAAGAAAAATGTAGAGCTTGGCGATTATCTTCAAAAAGGGCAAACCTTATATGATGTTGCTGATTTGTCAACCGTTTGGGTACTTTTTGAAATTTACGAATCGGATATGAGTTGGGTTAAAAAAGGAAATAAAATTAACTATACAGTAGCATCTTTTCCAGGAGAAACATTTTCAGGAACAATTGCATTTATTGACCCATTTATAAACCCAATGACACGAATCGCGAAGGCAAGAGTTGAGGTAGCTAATTCTGGATTAAAATTCAAACCAGAAATGTTTGCAACGGGTACTTTAAAAACTAAAGTAGTTGGCAATAAAGCGACATTAAGTGTTCCTAAATCAGCTGTAATGTGGACAGGAAAACGCTCTATTGTTTATATTAAAAATGAAACCGATAAGGGAATAACATTCAAACTACGTGAAGTGACATTAGGACCATTATTAGGAAATGACTACATAATTGAAGAAGGTTTAAAAGTTGGTGAAGAAATAGTAGCAAATGGTACTTTTAATGTAGATGCAGCTGCACAATTAGCAGGAAAACCTAGCATGATGAATCTTGAGGGCGGAAAAGTAAATACAGGCCACAATCATGGGGATTCTTCTATGCCAATGAATGAAGATAAAAAAGCAGCATTAAAAGCAGACAAAACAACGATTAGTGCAGAAGCCAAAAAGAGCTTACAACCATTATATAAAGATTATTTTGAATTTAAAGATGCCTTAACAAAAGACGATTTTAATTCAGCTAAAAAAGCTTTGTTAGCATTTGAAAAATCTTTTAATAAAATAAACATGAGCGTATTTAAAGGAGAATCTCATAAAGTATGGATGAATTATCAAACAGAGTTGAAAAAACAGACACTTCATGCTACACATATTAAAAACATTAAAGAATTAAGAATGACTTTTGAACCTATATCAAATGTTATGATAGCAATGACAAAAGCTTTTAATCCTTTAACTGAGAGTGCATACGTTCAGTTTTGTCCTATGGCTAATAGTGATAAAGGTGCAAATTGGTTAAGTAAAGAGAATAAAGTAGTTAATCCATATTTTGGAGCTTCAATGATAAAATGTGGAGAAGTAAAAGAAACAATTAAATAAATTAATAAATTTTTAAATCATGAAAAAAGTAATCGGAATTTTAGCAGTAGCGTTATTAAGCGTAACAATCTCTTGTAAAGACAACAAACAAGAAGATCAAAAAGAGGAAATGCATAATGAAATGAGTGATAATCATACAAAATATGCATGTCCAATGAAATGTGAAGGAGATAAAATGTATGATAAAGCAGGTTCATGTCCAAAATGTGGAATGGATTTAGAAGCTGTTGAAGCACATGATCATTCAGAGATGAATCATGAAGAAGGACATGACCATGGTAATAGCGAAAGTACAGAAAGTGAAATCACTCAAAACAATTCAAAAAACACTGCTACTTCAGCGATACTTGATGCTTATTTTGAAATCAAAAATGGTTTAGTAGCAGACAGTAAAGAGAAAACAGCAAATGGAGGAAATTCTCTTTTAACAGCTATTTCTAAATTTGATATGTCAAAATTATCAGGTGAAACACATAAAGAGTATATGGAAATTGCAGAAAGTGCAAAAGAACATGCAGAGCATATTGTAAAAAGTCCTATCGATCATCAAAGAGAGCACTTCGAAGCTTTAAGTATAGATATTACAGATATAGTAGCACTTCTTGGAACAGATAAAGTTGTGTATCAAGATTTTTGCCCAATGGCAAATAATAATAAAGGAGCATCTTGGTTAAGTGAAGTGAAAGAAATTAAAAACCCATATTTTGGTTCAAAAATGCTAAAATGTGGAACTATAAAAAAGCAAATTAACTAAATGAAAATTTCTAAAATCATCTTACTGATTTTACTGATTGTGTTTGTGGGAATTCAATTTATTCCCACAAAACGCAATCAAAGTGAAAGTGTACCCAATACTGATTTTATGATAGTTAATAATGTGCCTAATAATATTAAAGCTACATTACAAACTTCTTGTTACGATTGCCACAGTAATAACACGTCCTATCCGTGGTACAATACAGTACAGCCTGTAGCTTGGTTTTTAGAAAATCATATCGAAGAAGGTAAAGCAGAATTAAACTTTAGTGAATGGGATAACTACTCAAACAGAAGAAAAAAAAGTAAATTAAAATCCATTGTTAGTCAAATTAAAGATAACAAGATGCCTTTAAGTTCGTATACATTTATTCATAAAAATACCATTATTTCAAATAATCAAAAAAAAGAAATTATAGCTTGGATTAATGAAATAGACACTAATTGAATGAAATTATAATTATAAAACAAAAACTATGACTAAAATTAAATATATTATTATCTTATTATTATTTACTTTAAATTCAATTTTTGGTCAATCAGAGGAAGGAAATATAGACAATTTACCAGTGCATGAATATACCATTACTTTAAAAGAAGAATTGGTTAGTAAAGCTGGAAAACAGGTAAAAGGAATGACAGTTAACGGTACAATACCTGGGCCAACTTTAGAGTTTACAGAAGGTGAATATGCTGTGATTTACGTTAAAAATGAAATGAGTGTAGAAACTTCTGTACATTGGCACGGGTTGCTATTACCTAATTTTTACGATGGAGTTCCTTATTTAAATACTCCTCCCATAGAAGCAGGTCAGACACAAAAATATGAGTTTCCAATTAAACAATCTGGTACATATTGGTATCATTCGCATACCATGTTACAAGAACAAAGTGGTGTTTATGGATCCATTGTCATTAAACCTAAAACCAAAATTTTAAACTATGATAAAGATTTGGTTTTAGTTTTATCTGATTGGACAAATGAAAAGCCAATGAATGTTTTGAGAAACTTAAAACGAGGTAACGAATGGTATAACATCAAAAAAGGGACTGCTACTCCATTAAATCAAGTAATTGCACGTGGAGGTTTTAGTGCTCAATTAAATTTTTGGAGACAAAGAATGGAAAGTGCTGATATTGCAGATGTTTATTATCCAGCATTTTTAATTAATGGTAAGCAAAGTATTGAATATCCAGAATTTAAACCAGGTGAAAAAGTACGATTGAGAATTATTGACGGTTCAGCCTCAACATCTTTTTGGATGACTTTTGGAGGTGAAACACCACTTTTAGTTGCTGCTGATGGTAATGATGTTGTGCCAGTTAAAAAGAATAAAACATTTATTGCAGTTGCAGAAACCTATGATTTTATTGTAATTATTCCAGAAAGTGGGAAAATTGAATATAAAATCACTGCACAAGATGGTTCTGGAACTGCAACAGCATATTTAGGTAAGGGAACTGTTTTACCAGCAACGGAAATTCCAAAACCAGATAAAATTGGCATGATGAAAAAAATGTCTAAAATGAAAATGAAAATGGGTGCGCATGCCTTAAAATTCCAACCCAACAAGGACGAGCGTTTTGAAATGAAAGACGAGTACGGAATGCACATGGAAGGAATGTCTGGAATGAATATGGATAAAATGGAAGGAATGAAAATGGACAACATGAAATCCAAAGATTCTATGAATATGAATCATTCTAAAATGGACGGAATGAAAATGGAAAATGACGATAAAATGCAAGGAATGGATATGTATGCAGAATATAATTACGATTACTTAAAATCTCCAGAAAAAACAAATTACGATAAAAATGTTCCTGTAAAAGAAGTATTGTTGAATCTTACCGGAAATATGAATAGATACATTTGGAGTTTAAATGGTGTACCTTTATCTGAAGCAGATAAAATCAAAATAAGTAGTAAAGAAGTCACGCGTATCACTTTTAATAATCTTACGATGATGCACCATCCTATGCATTTACATGGTCATTTTTTTAGAGTTATTAATGAAAATGGTGATTATTCTCCCTTAAAACATACCGTTAATGTTCCACCAATGCAAAAGGTGGTCATTGAATTTTATGGAAATAATGGTGATGAGTATGGCGATTGGTTTTTTCATTGTCATATACTTTATCACATGATGGGTGGAATGGCACGAATAGTTTCTTATGATACACCTAGAAATCCAAAAATGAAGGAATACCCAGAACAAAAATTAATTAACGAAACAAATAAATGGTATTCCTGGGGAATGATTAATGCAGCATCCCATACAACTGGATTTAATTTAATGACATCAAATTTAAGAAATCAATTTAATGCTTCACTTGAATATGGTTGGAATAAAAATTTAGAAACTGAATTTACTTATGAACGTTACCTACACGATTATTTAAGAGTTTTTGGAGGTGTTAACATCGAAAATGAAAATGAAAAAAGTTTAGACCAATTTAAAACAACTGCTGTTGCTGGTATAAGGTTTTTAACTCCTTACTTATTTAGTTTGGACGCTAGGATTGACAATGAATTGAGACCTAGATTTTCTTTAGGAAGAAGTATAATGATTTTTCCTAAATTGTCTATTTTCGGATATTATGAATACCAATTAGATTTAGGAATTGTAAATAATCTTCCATCAAATAGAAACTATAGTTCTGAAACAGTATGGAGTGCAGGTGCATCATACATACTATCAAGAAATTTTTCAGCATTTAGTAGTTATGATAATCGATTCGGTGTAGGTGTTGGGCTAATGACTAGGTTTTAAATCTAAGCAATAGTATTAAATAGTAAATTGATTTTTTCATAATAACGTAACTATAAAAACAAAATCAATTTAAAATATAAAAAAAGCAAAATGTTATAATTTACTTCACTTCTAATGCACTAATTTTAAATAATATAAAATAAATAAATCATGGAACACACTACACAACATTCAAAGAAAAATCCCTATCCGAAATTTGCTATTATAATAGCAGTATCTTTTGTAATTATGTATTTAGTAATGTTTTTAAACGTTGCCGAATTCGATCATATTTTCAACAGTATTACTAGAGTTTACATGACAACATTAATGGTGTCTTCAATGGCAATTAGTATGCTATTATTCATGTGGAAAATGTATCCCAATAAAAAACTAAACTACAGTATTATAGTCTTTTCTACAATCACTTTTTTAGGAACTTTATTACTATTAAGAACTCAAACTCCAATAAGTGATATTCAATGGATGAAAGCGATGATTCCACATCATTCCTCAGCCATTATGACTAGTAGTAATGCAAGTTTTAAAGATCCTGAGGTACAAAAATTGGCAAATGACATAATTGAAGCACAAGAAAAAGAAATCAAACAAATGAAAGAAATGATTAACCGTCTAGAAAATAAATAATTCTTCATGAAATTACACATCAAAAATATGGTATGTAAGCGATGTATTTTAGTAGTTAAGTCTGAGTTAGAAAAACTTGGGCTTAACTATCTATCCGTTGAGTTAGGTGAAGTAACCTTTCAAAACGAAATATCTCAAAAAGATAAAATAGGTATATCTAAACATCTTGAAGAACTTGGGTTCGAAATTTTGAACGATACAAATAGCAAAACAATAGAAAAAATTAAAAGTAGTCTCATTGATTTAATTCAAAATAAAAACAACAACACAAAGGATAATTTTTCCAATTATCTGAAAGAAAAACTACATCAAGATTATAGTAAGTTAAGCAACTTATTTTCTCAAATTGAAGGAATTAGTATTGAAAAATATTTTATCAATTTAAAAATCGAAAAAGTAAAAGAATTAATATTTTATGATGAATTATCATTATCTGAAATAGCCTATTCATTAAATTACAGTAGTGTTTCGCATTTAAGTCATCAATTTAAAAAAGTTACAGGTTTTAGCCCCACCTATTTCAAAAAATTAAAAGAAAATAAACGTAAAGAAATAGATCTATTATAAAATTGTACAAATCATATCCATAATTATACAAACAGAAGTAGCTTGAGTTTTCGAAATTTGTACTATTGAAATAACGAAATTATGAAATCGTTAGTAACAAGTAGTGTGTGTAAGCAAATACTATTAATTTAAAAAGCGATTTTATAGGTTACCGGTATAAAATAAAAATCAAACATATGAAACATACATACCACATTGAAGGAATGACTTGCTCTGGTTGTGAAGCCAAAGTTAAAAAAGATTTATCTAATGCTGAAAATGTTACTGAAGTAGAAGTTTTTAAAGAAGATAAAAAAGTATCAATCATCATGTCAAAACATGTTGAAATAGAAGTTTTACAAAATGCTTTAGGAGGAAAAGAGAGTAAATATCAAATTTCTTTACCTATTAATAATTCAAAAGAAGTTGTTCAAAAAAGTTGTTGTTCTACTGGAGAAAAGAACATAAACATCATGAAATAAAACACACCCATCAAGCTGGTAAATATTATTGTCCTATGCATTGTGAGGGTGATAAAATTTATGATAAAGCTGGTGATTGCCCAGTTTGTGGAATGGATTTAGTAAAAGAGCCAGAGGTTATTCAAAGCACAAAATATACTTGTCCCATGCATCCTGAAATCGTTCAAGATAAGCCAGGAAGTTGTCCTATTTGTGGAATGGATTTAGTACCACTGGAACCAACCGAATCGGAAGAAGATAAAACCTATCAAAAGTTATGGTACAAAATGAAAATTGCAACAATCTTTACCTTGCCTATTTTTATCATTACCATGTCTGATATGATTCCTAACAACCCATTGTACCAACTAATGGATTTACAATATTGGAATTGGATTCAATTGGTATTTACAATTCCTGTCGTTTTTTATGCTTGTTGGATGTTTTTTGAAAGAGCGTGGAAATCAATTGTAAATTGGAATTTAAACATGTTCACTTTAATAGGTATTGGAACAGGAGTTGCTTTTGTTTTCAGTAGTATTGGATTATTATTTCCAGCTATTTTTCCAGACCAATTCAAAACTTCCGAAGGCACCGTTCATTTGTATTTTGAAGCTACTGCAGTAGTTTTAACCTTAGTTTTATTAGGTCAACTTTTAGAGGCTAAAGCGCACAGTAGAACTAGTGGAGCTATTAAAGAACTACTAAAATTAGCACCAACAGAAGCAACTTTAGTCCTGGATGGCGAAGAAAAAGTAATTTCAATTCACGACATTAAAAAAGGAGATATACTTAGAGTAAAACCAGGTGAAAAAATTCCAGTTGATGGAATCATTACTGAAGGAAATAGTACCATTGATGAATCAATGATTACGGGAGAACCTATACCCGTTGATAAAAAAATTGAGGATAAAGTAAGTTCTGGAACAATCAACGGTACAAAATCATTTTTGATGATTGCCGAAAAAGTAGGTTCAGAAACTTTATTATCTCAAATTGTGCAAATGGTTTCAGATGCAAGTCGTTCGAGAGCTCCAATTCAAAATTTAGTAGATAAAATTTCAAAATATTTTGTACCAATTGTGGTACTCATAGCTGTTATTACATTTTTTGTTTGGTGGATTATCGGTCCAGAACCCAAGTTAGTGTATGGTTTTATAAATGCTATTGCAGTATTAATAATTGCATGTCCATGTGCTTTAGGTTTAGCAACACCAATGTCAGTAATGGTTGGTGTTGGTAAAGGTGCTAAATCAGGAGTATTAATTAAAAATGCTGAAGCCATTGAGAAAATGGATAAAATTGATGTTTTAATCACAGATAAAACAGGAACTTTAACCGAAGGAAAACCGTCTGTTGAAAAAATCGTAGTAAAAGATGTAGATGAAAACATAGTTTTAGGAAAAATTGCATCACTAAATCAAAATAGTGAACATCCATTAGCAACAGCAGTTGTAAATTTTGCTAGAGCTAAAAACACTCAGTTTTTTAAAGTAGAAAACTTTGATGCTGTAACAGGTAAAGGAGTTGTTGGGTTTATTGACAATATAAAAGTCAGCTTAGGGAATAAAAAACTAATAGAGCTAGAAGGAATTAAAGATTTTTCAAATATTGAACAAGAAGTTATTACAGAACAAAAGTTAGGAAAAACAGTTTCTTATATTGCTATTGATAAAAAAGTAGTAGGTTATATCACAATTACCGATGCAATTAAAAAATCGAGTTTAGAGGCTATTAACGAACTAAAGCGTCAGGGAGTTCAAGTCATAATGTTAACAGGAGATAATGAAAATACGGCAAAAGCAGTAGCTTCTGAACTAAACTTAACCGATTTTAAAGCAAGCTGTTTGCCACAAGATAAATTAGAATACATCAAAGAGCTACAAGCCAAAGGTAAAATAGTAGCAATGGCAGGTGATGGTATAAACGATGCACCAGCATTAGCACAATCCGACATTGGAATAGCAATGGGAACAGGAACAGATGTGGCCATTGAAAGTGCTAAAATTACTTTAGTAAAAGGGGATTTAAAAGGAATAGTGAAAGCTAAAAATTTAAGTCACGCAGTAATGAAAAACATCAAGCAAAATCTGTTTTTTGCTTTTATCTATAATGTTTTAGGAGTTCCAATAGCAGCAGGTGTTTTATTTCCTGTTTTTGGGATATTACTTTCTCCAATGATTGCAGCTTTAGCTATGAGTTTTAGCTCTGTATCAGTAATTGCTAATGCATTACGATTAAGAACTATGAAAATTTAAAAGCACATGTTATCTATATAAATAACTAAAAAAACAACCATCTTTAACAATATTTTTAACACAATGAAGTTTTATACAAACTAACCCATATTGTATTAAAATGAATGAGTATTGTCTGAATTTTTTAGTGAATTTGAAAAGGAATATCAAAACATTAAAACTACAAATTCAGACAGTATTGTCATTGCACATAAAGTCACTGAATTAATCGAAAGGAGAAGTAAGGAACTATTCAAATGGCTAAAAAAACATAAATTTAGTTCTCCAGAAGAAGAAATATATTTTTTTAAAGATTTGAAACCTATATTTATATCCAAGCTTATCTATTACAAAACAGTTTTAAGTATAGAAACAAACTTACCAACATCAAAAAAGAATAAGATTAAATTTTATGAAGAAGCTTTAAATTTAATACAAGAAAACACCAATAAGAATAGAAAGTTCTATGAATACTATAGAGCAAGAGCTTCACATAAAGACAATATATATTTCTTGAGAAATTGTGATGCTAATATTTTAAAAAGAGATTGTTCTTTGATCAATTACGATGTAAAATTATGTACTACGCATGATTACAACATGGCTGTAATGATTGCCAACGATATATTAACCACTTATCTAGAAAATAAAATAGAACAATTAGAAAATAATTGCTCAACTGTTCACCCATCCGTACAACAAACAGTTAATTGGACTGGTACTAAAATTGATTTAGTCGAACTCATTTATGCCTTACACCATTCCAAAAAAATTAACAACGGCAGCACTGATATAAAGGAATTAGCTTTATTCTTTGGTAAAATTTTCAATCAAGATATTGAAGAAAATATTTATCGTTTTTACATTGACATCAAAAACAGAAAAACAGGTCGTCCCAAGTTCATCAATCAACTTGCAGAAGTTTTAGAAAAGCATATATTAGAAGATGAAAATGAAAATAAGTAACTTCTTTCTTAAATAAATTTATTTCAAAAACACACAACTTGTGTTGAGGTTGTGAATCAGCTTACAAATCCATGATTTTGACTTACTATACTAAATTGAATTTTATGCTTTAGATTTATTCAATTCAATAAAGTTAGAAAACAAAGCACTTTGTAGTCTTTTAATAAAAAAATCGTACACAACTTGTGTTTAGGTTGTGAAATAAAATCAATCAAACTTCACAAATTTGTACCATAACAATTTAAAACATCAGTTATGGCAGTACAAGTTATCACAATCGAAGACTTAAACGAATTTCGTAATCTTCTTCTAAATGATTTAAAAGAAATCATTCAATCCAAACCGCAACAAACAAAACAGTGGCTCAAATCCAAAGAAGTCAGAAAGCTGTTAAACATTTCTCCAGGTACTTTACAAAACCTTCGCATCAACGGAACACTAACGTATACTAAAGTTGGTGGCATCATGTATTACGACAATTCAGACATCGAAAAACTCCTAAACGGAAATAAAGTAAATGCAGCTCCAACCCTATTCAAGTAAACCGTCATTGCGAGGCACGAAGCAATCTTTTCTACTCACTCTTCACTAATTACTAATCACTAGTAAAATGAACTACATAAAACACCTAACCGGCTTTTTCGAAAAAGTAGCAATAGACAAATCACTCAATCCAACGCACGTGAGTTTATATATAGCTTTATTCCAATTTTGGAATTGCAATCGCTTTAAAAATCCAATCAGTATTTCTCGTGATGAGGTAATGCGAATAAGTAAAATAAGTTCTAAAGCAACGTATCATAAATGCCTTAAAAATTTACACAGTTTAGGATATATCAATTACGAACCATCCTATAATCCATTCAAAGGAAGTCATGTGTATTTATTCAATTTTTCAGACGACTTAAAACCCATTCAAAAAACGAAAGAAAACCAAAAAATGAACCACTTAATAAACCTGTTTCTGAACAAGCTCTAAACAAGTCTTGTACTCGTGATGAAACAAGTAGTGAACAAGCACTAGTACCTTCTATAAACTATATAAACAATACAAACAATTTAAACATTGAAAACGTTTCAAACTTGAACGAGCAAGCAAAAAATTTTCAAGAAAGTAATAATGATTTTGTCATTTCGACGATAGGAGAAATCACATCCCAAGAAAAAAAGTTGCGCGAAAAAAAGAAAGGTTTCATTCAACCAAACTTGCAAGAAGTCAAATCCTACTTCCAGGAACACAACTTTCCAGAAATAGAAGCACAAAAGTTTTTCAATTACTTCTCAAGCAACGGATGGTTAGTGGGTGGAAAAACACCAATGGTCGATTGGCAAGCAGCAGCACAAAATTGGATGATTAACGCACCAAAATTCATTTCAAATGCAGAACAACCTAACAGAGCAAAACAACTCAACACAACAACCGACAAAGACTATTCAGAACCTTTGTAATATAAAATGACATAGGATTTGGAAGCGAGTGTCAAATATTCGAAGAGTTCGTAAAAAGAAAAGCTGTCTGAACGAAGTGAGTTCTTTTCTTTTAGAATTCAAGAATTAATTTGACCGCTGAAAATCCAAGTCTTGTCCTATTGTATCTTTTGTGTCAAGACAAAAGAAAATGATAAAATGTAAAATAGTTATGAATACGACATTAAGTTATCCAGAAATCATTGCTTGGCTAGAAAAAAAAGGAGTAGAGTTATATGGTAAGAAGTTCAAAATCTTAGAAACAGACCATGAAATAATATACAAATTAATCGCATATTTCTTAAAAGATGAACAAGCTTGTTATCAATTCAATATCGATTTAGAAAAAGGCATCCTATTAACCGGACCAATCGGCTGCGGAAAAACATCATTGATGAACTTAATGAAATTCTTAACAGCAACAGAACACAAGTTTTTTGTAAAACCTTGCCGAGATATAAGCTTCGAATTTATCCAGGACGGCTACCAAATAATCCACAAATATAGTAATGGAAAACTCTACCAATCAGAACCAAGAAGCTATTGTTTCGACGATTTAGGAACGGAAAACAATCTAAAATATTTCGGAAACGAATGCAATGTAATGGCAGAAATTCTATTAAGCAGATACGATCTATTCATTTCAAAAAAACTATTCACTCACATCACCACAAACTTATCAGCCACAGAAATTGAAAAACATTACGGCAATCGAGTTCGTTCACGATTGAGAGAATTATGCAATTTAATAGCATTCGACAATGTCGCTAAAGACAAACGTAAATAAATTGCATAATCACGAACACCAAAAAAACAATAACAAAGCGTGAGTAAATGGTAAACTTAATAGCTTATGATAAATCAATACTAGATAAACGCTAACGTCAGTTCGAGTGATTTTGTTTACAAAATTGTATCGAGAACCTTTCAAATAACTGAATAACCAAATGAACCATATAACCAACTTCTGGAACCACTTCCAACAAAACAACTTCGTTTTCCTATTTCTAAACGAAATCTCAAAAGACGAACTAAAAACCCATTTCGACAAACTAATCAAAATACTTCATCAATACAACAAAGACCTAGACCTCATCATTAAGAACAAGACTAATGCAGCAGAGTTAATCATCACAGCAAATGGAAATCCATACCTATTCAAAGAAGTAGAATTACTCGTTCATCATGCACCAGTTATAGAGCGTTGGAAAATAACCGCATTCCTCCAACCAGAAACCAATCTAATCAAATACGAAAACGGCACCGACAAACCACTAGAATATTACGGCATCACTTTACGAATAAGTGAAATGTATTTCATCCCACTTGAAAACCCAAACAAACCAACCGATTTAGGAATAAAAGTGCTACTCAAAAACTACATCGTCCACAAAGATAACCTTAGACTTCGTGAAGCCGTTTACGTTCATATTGAGCATCTAATCGGAGAAAAAGCTTTCGCTAATGATATTGCGTTTATTGAAATTGGACAATTAGAAGGATATTATGAAAATCAAATTGAGTTATACAATTTAAAATCCTATATCGACATTGAAATAAACAATTAACTTTTGACAATACATTTTATTTACTGCCAAAGCTTAACAAATATTCTATTTGCAAGGATTTCGAATTTTCCTAGTAACCATAAATGAAATAAAATGTATTTTACTCATAAACAAACTGATAACTTGGTTAATAAATCAAATTGTATCAATTCAAACCATTAGGAATTATTTTATAATTTGCTAATTCTTAAATTTATTAAACAATGATTAAAGTCTATTTAGATTGGAATATTATGTCAGGAATGAAAAACAATCATTTTCCTGAGCTAAATAGCATAATAACAAATAAAGAAAAATTTCTGTTACTATACTCTACTTCCCACATTGGTGATATTTTTGCAAGTATAAAAAATCATAGTGAAGAAGAGCAAAGAATAATTAGAGAGGATTTAGATTATATTACTTTTTTAACTGATGATTTGTGTTTAGTAAATAATTCTAAAGAAGTTACATTAAGCAAATATGAACCAGGTGAATTACTTGATGACAGAATTAGAGAAGCACCAATGTTTCAAAATTTCAGCATTGATAGTTTGTTTAGTTCCGTTGAAGAAAATGATCCAATGTTTGGATTAGTAAATTCTATGAAAAATATGATTTCTTAAATACCATTAAACCTTGCATTTAAAGAAGCTTTTGAAAACCCTGAAAGTGCAGCAATGCTGAACAAAATGTTTCCAGGATTAAAAGAAGACCAAACAATGAATGGTTTCTTTAAAAGTTTTGGTCAAATGTTTCACAATATGAATGAAACAGAAGACTACAAAGATTTAAGAAATATGGTTCAACAAATTGGAGTAAACAGCGGTCACTTCAACGAAAATAAAAATCCTTTTGATATTATTGAAAATGCTTACAAGAAATTTGGAATAGAACATTTTGATGTTAATCAATATTTTGATAAAACTAAAAATGCTCCAGAATGGTTTAACGACATTACCAATGAATATGTTATGTTAGATATGCATGGTTTCAAAGCTGACAAAGTAAAGGTAACTGACAAGGAAAAAAATACTTTTAAGAATACAACCGAAGATGCTTCTCATTCAGCATTTGCATCAAGATGCGAATTTTACATTACTAATGATGATAAAAATTATCACAAAGCAAAAGCAGTATTTCAAAAATTAGGTATTTATACTATTGTTTTAAAACCGAGTGAATTCATTCAATACTATAACTTATTTCTTAATGTAAAAAGTTTTGATGACCACTTTATAAGTATAAATGAAGAATTGAAAAGAATAGAAAATTTTCAAGAACAAAAATATGAAAGTGGAGAAAGTTTTGGCTGGGTAAATTATACTGATCAGTATTTTTTTAATTTCTTCAATAAAATTCTAATCCCAAATTCAGAAGTCAATTATGCTTTATTTATATTAGGTAAAGAAAATCCGTCAAGGAGTTATATTATTAGTCACCGGGAAATTGAAGCAATGTTAAAATTGTTTGCCGATAAATTAGGTTCCGATATAAATGGGAAATCATATTTTGAACTAGGTGAAATAAATAGTAATGAAAATTGGCCAGGGAGAACTTGGGAAACCAATATTGGTCAGATTACAATTAAAAGATTAAATGGATGGTTTCAAATGTATTTTTACCCAATTGAGAAAAATTAAATCGAAATTTCAAAATGGAGCACACAATAAAACTATTCTTAAAATTAGGTAGCGAGAAAAACATTTTTGATTTATTCGAAAATGGAACAATCTATATGAATACAATTGAATATTTTCGCAAAGTTGAAGATGAAGAGTTGAGAGGCGATAGATACGAAGGAGTTTCAAGAGTAATTAATTCTTTGCCGGGCACTTTCAAAATACCAGGAATTGACAGAGAATTTAATTATGTTAAAGTTCATTTAAGAGAAAGTCATAAAGAAGTATTAGGTAATATTTATTCGTTATATGCAATATCTTCAAAAGGATTTCCAAATCCATTAGATTTTGAGTTTGATAAAAGAAATTTGCGTTTTGGGACACATGGAGTAATGATTAAAGATTTACCTCTTTTTTTTAATAAAATAGAAAATGAACTCAAAAAGAACAATTTAAAATTCAGTCATGGTTTTGTAGATTACTATGATAAAGAAGAAGTTTCTAGAGAAATAACATTATTTGAAAAACCTCTTGAATTTGAATACCAAAAAGAATTCCGTTTTTACATAGAAAATGACGAAATTAAACCAATAAAAATTCAAATAGGTAGCATGAAAAATTATGCTGAAATATTCAAAATTGAAGACATCTTAGAATTGAAGTTAGAAATAAAAAAATAGTTTTTAGGTAACAAATAGTATTCTTACATTTGAAAAAATAAACTAAATAGTATATTAAATAATCATAAAATACACTTAAAAGTGTATTTTTGTTTGCAAACTAATAATAAAGTGAATATATTTGCTCTAGAAATATGGGATGATGAAGCTGCCAAATGCACTTTTTACACCGTAAAATATGATGAAGCCGAGACAAATGAAACGGATTTATTCTTTGAAAAATATGATGCAATAGCAGAATATAAAGAAGCAAATCAAGAATTGTTGTCTTTTGTATTGCTATCAATTGGTAATGATCACGGAGCAATAGATGAATTATTCAATAGAGATGAAAACGAAGTTAAGGGATTACCTGTCCAAGGTAAAAGAACAATCGAAAATATTACTTACCACTTTCCGGAATTTCCATTAAGATTATACGCCTTAAAAATCACAAACAACATAGTTATACTTTTCAATGGAGGTATCAAAGATGGTCCAACAAATCAAAAAAGTTCATTGCATTTAGAATGGAGAGCAGCATGTGAATTCGCAAAACGAATTAATGAAGCTTTACAAGATGGAACAATTATTGTTAATGAAAAAATAGAAAACTTACTAATTATGATGGTTCAGATGAAATCATCCTCTAAAAATCCAAAACAATGAGAAGCAAAGTAGCACAAAGAATTTTAGCAGAAACACCGGAAGAAACAAAAATCTTCGCAAGATTGTATGCTGATATCGTGGTTCGAGTAAATCAATTGTTAAAAGCAAAAGGATTTAGCCAAAAAGATTTAGCAGATAAACTTGAAAAAAGACCTTCTGAAGTTAATAAATGGTTGGTAGGAGAACATAATTTTACATTACGTTCTTTAGCTAAACTTGAAGCAGAACTTGGGGAGTCAATTATTAATGTTCCACAAAGAAAACCAATGGGAACATCTGGATATGTAACCGTTTACAGAAATAATGCTATAAATACTGATGTAGCATATACTAATTCGTGGAAAAAATCTAAATCTAACAATAAAACAGCATTAGCCAATGTCAGCTAATTTATTACAACCTGAAAAAATTGAAATTGTTGATTTTAAAATCATTAAAGGGCAAATTCATAGCCCATTTGATTTTGAAGAAGAAAAAGTTCAAGGACACAATTTCAATGTAAATTTTGAATTAGGTTTTAATATTCCTGATAAATTAATAAAAGCTGATTTTTCAGTAAATGTTGAAACTAAAAGTGAAAAAGAAAATGAAGGTGATGAAGAAGCTATAGGCTCATTTAGTTTTGTTTATGTTTATTATATAGATAATATTGAAGAATTAACAAAGCTAGAAGAAGACAATACAGTAACAATAAGTCCTGCATTAGGAAATGCTTTAGCTGCAATTACATATTCAACTTCAAGAGGAATATTAATGACTCGTTTTCAAGGTACAGCTTTAAGTAATTTTATATTACCTATTATTAATCCAAATAAGTTAATAGAATAATATTTTGTTTTTCAAAGAGTATATTTTGTCCCATTTATAGTAAATATTTGGGGCATTTTTTTTAACCAAATAATTCGAAAATGTAAAATTTCGAAAAGTGGGTAGAAAAGTGGGTAGAAATCCTAACGGAAAGTAGAGTTGATATTCTAAAAATTATTCATAAAAACAGTAAAATCACCATTCGTGAGCTATCAGAGAACATTGGCTTAAGCCTTTCTGCTATTGACAAAAACTTACTTTTCTTAAAAGATTTAGGCATACTAAAAAGAATGAAAGGTGCTAATGGTGGATACTGGGTTATTCATTTTAAATTACCATAAGTGGGTAGAAAAGGTTAAAATAAATAAATTAAAATCTCTTTCCAATTGCCACTCCTTCCCAACGCTCCTAAAAAAATTACTGTCATGGTTTTTGTCCCAACGCACATCAAGCACTTTGTCTGTTGGCTAAAACGTTTTGTTTAAAAAGAAAAATCCAATAAGCCATCAGTCAAAGAGCTTGCCCAACGCTCAAAACAAAAACACGTTCGCTACGCAACTCATGCCAGTAATTTTTTCTCCCAAGCTTAGTTACATAATGTGGCATTATAATCCCTTCGGGCAAGGGACAAGCCATTATAATAACATTATGTAAAAAAGCCGCTCGTCCAACGCTCTTGCCAGTGGCTCCAGGACAACATTTTTTGCAGCTTCCATCGCATCACCCAGCTACAAAAAACACAGTCCTTCGCCACTGCCTTTAACAACGTTCTCTATTTCATAGGAATATTTTCTGTTATTATCGATTTTAAGAACGTTCACCGTAACTGTTTTTATTAGCTTTATGGTTAAATAGGAAGTATTTGCATTGCTTTTGTAAGTAATAAAATGGCTTTGAAATTCAGTTAATTTGCCTATGGTAAAAGCCTTTTTATTACCCACAAAACCAAAATTTCCAGTAAGAGTATCATTTTTTATTTGCCAGTAAATAAACAGTTATTGCTCCAACGGAAAAGCTGATGCTATAACATTTTTTTTAAGATAATCTTATGCAAACTGAATACTGCGACTGCCAACTGTATCTCAGGTATCAGCTTTTCCACTAAAGCAATCAGAAACATCACAGTAAGCAAATAAAAAATAATACCCTTACTTGCGCTACTGCCACATCGCACTCGGTATTTTAATGCATTGTTTTTTGAAGATGCTTCCCGTTTTCATAAGACACTTTTCTTTTAACTGAACACTGCGACTATCAACTGATTTCTAGGCATCCTCAAAAATCAAATCCAAGAAAGAGTATCAAATTCTTTGACCGAATAAATAGCTTTATTATTTTCTGATTAGGTTAATTAATCCATCCAAAGAATTTGATACCCTTTCCAAAGACGTCTATCTTTCAAATCAACACTCATTTCATTAGCTACAATCCGATTAAACAAGAACATTCCGATTGGATATTTCAAAAAAATAAAGTAAAAAAGGAAGCAAAAATAAGTTTTAGGTATTCAAAAAAGCAAGTTCAAGCCCTTCGGGTTTCCGAAAAAATCTCCACCCAAAAAGTTTCAAAACACATTTCTATTCTGCTTAACCATTTCCGATTTCAATCACGTATCGGGTAGTATTTTTTCTGAAAAACTTGCTTTTTTGAAACCTTTCACTTGGACGAATGGCTTTCTTTTTTTCTTTTTTTCTTTTGAAAAATTTTAATGGGCGAAGCGTAGCGAGGCACATATGCATTTCAATAGGAAATCTGCGAAAAACTGAAAATCTAATCAATTTTAAAGTCTAATGTTATGCAGAATTTTATCATTAAAACCCACCAAAAAGACACGATTTACTCGAAACCTCATTTATTCATACTTAACAAAGGAATGAACAGCGGAAAGCCGAAAAAAGAGTCATTTACGAACTGTTTTGTAATCATATTTGATTTAGAACAGGATTGTGAAAATCTTTATTTTGTTGCTTATAGTTTATGGAAAACTAACTTTTGGCATCAACATTTGGTTGGTTCCGTAATTCCATTTTTACGTCTTAACGATTTTAAAAAGGAGTTTTTTATAAAGTCTAAAGTTATGATGGATGAACACGAAACTCACATTAAACACGTTGCAGCTCTCAAACTTTTGGAGCAAAAAGAAAATCAATTTCACGATAACATCAACCTTATCAATGATATGCGAAGAGTTATTTTATATCGTTATTGTAATACTAAATAACCCAGCAGTGCTGGGTTATTTTCTTGTGGACAGTCAGGGATCGAACCTGAGAAGTTAAGTGCAATATGTTCGTTCTTAGCTTTAAATCGATTAGACTTTTTTACTTTTGGTCTGTCCGCGTTAACTCCAATCCACCTTTTCAAAAAAATTCCAATGTCATTCATATCTTCTAGATTTTTAATATAGTTATAAACTGTTATTCCACCCAGTGTAAACTGGAAAAATGTTGCTGGAGGACATCTAAAAAGAGTAACCGATAAAAAACTAAGGATTACTAGTATTCATAAATTAGTTAATTCAAATATAATTAATAAATAAAAAAAGTCAAGTCTTTTTAGACCTGACTTTCGTTTTGTTTAACCCAAAGGTCACCACAACAAGGGCTAAACTTATTTTTTGTGCTTCTTATTCAGGCTTTTAAGTACTAACGAAATAGTAAAACTGACTACAGCTCCAATAGTGGCTAAGATAACCGTTTTTGCAATATCTTCAGATTGAATATTGGGTGCAATACTTAAAAATGTACCTCCTGCAGTACCTATTAGCGTGTGATTATTCGCTGTCATTTGGAATTGTCAACTGACTTGCAGCTGTCAAAACACTTCCAGCAACCGCAACATAACCGCCAATGGTTGTAACAACAACTGGCAAAGCTACTGGAGCTGCTAAAATAGTTCCACCAACTGCCGCTAATACCAAACCAATAGTACGAAGCACTTTAAAAAACTTAGGTGTGGGAGCCGAAACTCTATTAACTATATTTTTCATAATTATAATTTAAGATTGAACAATTAACGTAACACTTTCATGATTATCCAAAGCTTTGTAAACAATGCTTTTAAGCTTCTCAAAAGCTTTTCTAGACAACAACCCTAATCCTGGTCCAGAAAGTTTAGTAACCGGAGCAATACAGCCTTGTAATTCCTTTTGCGCATTATTAGCAGGATGAAAAAGAATAAACTTTCTATTCGGAACATCCACTAATTCCAAATGCCATTTGTATTTTGAGCTATATCGCTTTCTAATAAAATATTTCCCTTCCGGAATACAGGAAACTCTTGTTTCGTTCATCTTCCAAGGCAATTCTATGGTATTGCATATCAATTTGCCTTCACATTCGAGTTTTCCATTAGTTCCTTCAGGGAAATAAGTTCTAGTTAACCAAATAACCATTACACGCCACCATCAACTTTAACAATCGATAACGGGTTGAAAGCACCATTTTTCAAAGGGTACATTTGTCCATTAATCTCTTGGTAAAACTCAATACCTAAAGCCAAAACTAAAGGGTGAGTAGAGTTAGCCGTAACGGCATTACTCAAGTTGATTACAGCTGTAGCTGTTCCATCCCAAGGCAAAATTGCCGTTTCGGTAGTTTCTACCACATAGGTTTCGTTCGTAAAATCGATTTCAGCTCCTCCAGAAATCACTTTAAAGTGAGTTGTTCCACTTGGAGCAGCAATCATATTCGCAGGTACAAACGATGGAATAGAAACATCCAATGTTCCCGCAGCTCTATCAATTGCTGAGGTAAATGGAGCAAATAAAGAAGTACCTAATTTTCCACGAATATTAAATTCGAAACCTAGTACCAATTCAATTTCTCCATCAATTACATTTCGTAATCCTCTTTCACTCACAGCATCAGCTTGAATTACTTTTACCATTGTTTGAGTCAAACGACTCACCATTCTACCATCAGCAGAATTCAAAAGCAATGGTCTTAAAGCGGTGCGCAAAATCTTTCCGGCTTTTCCAGCTCTACCAAATTCAGAACCGTTTTCACGTGTTCTCTGAAACGCAGGATCACTCGCAATTCTGCTTGCGTCAATTCCACCTTTCTCACGAGCTAAATGACCATCTTGCGTTTTGTAAAAGGTAATATCCCCGATAGTACCTTTCAATTTAATTATGCCTTTCTGTCTAGCCATAACTTCAAAATTTCGTTAAACATTCTTTTAAAATCTCCTTCATTCTTTCAATCAGTTGCAACCACATTTCGAATGATTAATACAAAGTTTACAAAGCATTTCTGCAAAGAAAAAGTCATAAGTGTACCATATGTCCAAAATCGACACAAGTGTCTTAAATGAGCATAAAGGCACAATTAATGAGTATGAAAAATTATAATTAAATTGCAGAAGATTTTCTGCTCGTCAGAAGTATAGCATCGCTATATCAAAGCTATAGATAAAGTATGAAATTGAAAAATCAGAGGGTGTGCATCTATCCAAAGGACATACAACGTATAACAGGCAAGAGTTATCGTCAAAGTACTAGATTGTTGCAAAAGATAAAAAAAGACCTCAATAAGCTCGAAAATGAGTTTCTAACGATTGATGAGTTCTGTACATATAGTGGCATAAAATATGAACAAGTAACTCACTTGATTTTTGGTTAAAATTGAAAAATACTTCTGACAAATTTTAATCAAAAAAGCACTACTAAGCTTTAAAATAACTAGTTCAATTTTTAGTCTTGATACTTTAATATTCAAATAATTATGCTTATATTTGAGTACTTTGAATTTAGAATAATAGTAGCCTTATAAAAGAGGAGTCAGTCGAGGAGTCACTTAAACAACATACTTTGTAAAGTGTTGATTTTATTGGTGAATTTTGTAGTAGACAAATCCCTCTTTCTCCGCTGAATAGCTTATCAAAAGTTATCAAAACCTCGAAAATCTTAGGAATTTCGAGGTTTTTTGTTTTTACTACCTTTCAAAATATTCATTCTTTTTCAAAAATCAAGAGACCCCATCGAGACCCTAATAAAAACCTGATTTTTGGGTCTCGCTAAATTGAAAAATTAATTGCAGCGATTTTCAACCAATCCACTATTGGTAAGCTGTTCAATAACCTTTTCAATTTTCAAACATCTTGATTTGTGGCAAACTTTAAAGTAAATTAATTAATAACTTAAAGGTTACCAAAAATGAATTCAAAAGTCACACTGCATTTCTATGCGAAATCAACCAAAGCCAATGGTAATGGATTATTACCAATTTATGTGCGATTAACAATCGATGGAAAGCGATTTGAGTACAGTACTAAAAAATTTATTGAGCCATCGAAATGGTCAACTGAATTAAGCAAAATGAAGGGTAATTCAGAAGAAGCTCGTTCAATAAATAACTTACTTGATTTTACACGAAATCGAATAAACGAAATCCAATTCGAATTATTAAAAGATGGCGTATCATTAAACATCGATGAATTTAAAAATCGTTTACTCGGTATCAAACAACGCGAACGACTACTAATCCCAATCTTCACAGAACACAATCGTAAAATTAAAGAACTGGTAGGAAGCGAGTACGCTCCTGGGACATTGGAACGTTACGAAACATCTTTAAAACACACAAAAGACTTTCTTCAATGGAAATTCAGAGTTTCTGATATTGATATTGAGAAAATAGATCATGCTTTTATTACAGAGTATGAATTTTATCTTCGTACAGAAAGAAAGTGTGCTAACAATACAGCTGTAAAGTATATTAAAAACTTCCACAAGATTATAAACATTTGCTTGGCCAATGGATGGCTGACAAAGGACCCATTTGCAAATTACAAAGCAAAAGTCAAAGAAGTAATTCGTGAATTCCTTACAGAACAAGAAATTCAAAGTTTGATGGAAAAAGAATTCGTTTCAGAACGATTGGAGTTAGTTCGTGACATATTTGTTTTCAGTTGCTTTACTGGATTAGCATATATAGACGTGAAACAACTAACACCGGATAATATTGTTTTAGGAATTGATGGTGATAAATGGATAAATAAAAACCGCCAGAAAACCGATACAAATTCAAAAATTCCTTTATTACCAACCGCCCAATTTATCATGGATAAATATTCTGATTATCCTGTTAATAAAAATAAAGGTACCATACTTCCAATATTGTCAAACCAAAAAATGAATGCCTATCTTAAAGAAATTGCAACTGTTTGCGGAATCAACAAAGAACTAACATTCCATATAGCGCGACACACTTTTGCAACAACTGTAACATTGAGTAATGGAGTTCCAATTGAAACCGTAAGTAAAATGTTAGGACATACCAATCTAAAAACAACGCAGCATTATGCTAAGATTTTAGACAAGAAAATCAGTGAGGATATGCAGGTCTTAAAGGCTAAATTTAATACTAATTTGCAAACTCAAAGTAAATCAATGAATTACTAAAATATTATAAATATTGTAATATTTTTAAGATTTTATTTACATTTAATTTAATAGATTTTAGTTTATTTTGGCAAACTAAAATCTATTTTTTTTATGATAACAGCTATAAAAAACAACTCCCTATTAGATTTTGAAAACGAATTATGTTTAATCCTTAACACCTATTCTAATGAAATAGAAAAAGCAAAAAAGATTATTATTTTCATTGAAGATGTTCTCAAGCAGTTAACCGACTGGCTAAAAAATCATGTCTTCGAAAGCATTCAAGAAGAAATCAAATTCTTTAAAGAAATCAAACCCAATATAGTAGCCAAACTGATTTTCTATAAAGAAATACTTTTACTCTTTGCAACTCTTCCCCTAGACAAAAACAAGAAAATAAAACACTTTGAAAAAAAAATTGATGCAATAAATCAATTCCACAGAAGGAACAGAGAATTCATCAAATACATTAAAAGTCAATCTACTCATTTTGATGAATTATATTTTACAAGGAAAAAGTATAAAGACCTGTTCTTAAATGATTGTTCAGTTATAATTCATGATGCTAAACTATGCACATCACATGACTATTTGTTAGCAGAAGTAATTGCATTTGAATTATTAGCATTACACATCGAAAACCGAATTGATAATTTAAACCAATCGTGTGCAATCACCAACAATCAATTCCATTCCAATCTACACTGGACAGCAAAAAAAATCGATTTAATCGAACTCATTTATGCGTTACACGAATCTAAAGTGTTCGATAATGGTCAATCCGATATCAAAGAAATTACCCACGTTTTTGAAAAAGCATTTCAAATCGATTTAGGAGACAACATTACCAGAAGCTTTATCGATATCAAAAACCGCAAAACAGATCAAACCCGATTTTTAAATCAGTTGCAAGATGCACTGGAAACCAAAATCGAAAATGATTTAAATTAAAAACAACGAATTCCACTCAAAAAGTATAAAAATCGTTCCCAAGTTGGTACCAACTTGGGAACTTTTCTTTTTCAAATGCAATTGTTTTGTACCAAATAACTTCAAAACATAGCATTATGAACTTCAATCACAAAACCCTGTTCCCAGAAACGGACAACATTGAATTACTTAACCACCAAATGGTAACGAAACGAGATTTGCTAAATTTTGGAAATCTACTACTACGAGAAATCAAAAATTCCACAACAAAATCAAAAACATTTGAAGCTTTACCAAAACCTTGGCTCAAATCAGCCGAAGTCCGTGAAATCCTAAAAATCTCTCCAGGAACCTTACAAAACCTCCGCATCAATGGGACACTAAAATACAAACGCATCGGCGGAATCAATTACTACAACTACGAGGACATCGTAAAAATGCTAGAAAAGTAACATGGAAGATACCACTAACACCTGCAACGGCACTTGCGAAGTATGCACCTGTAAATCGAAAATTGATTTTGTCATTTAAAGCTTGCCGAGAAATCTCCTGCATAGCAGGATTAATCTTGAACAAGGTTAAAGCTGAACTAGTCACTAATTACTATTCACTAATCACTCAATTATGAACTACATCAAACACCTAACCGGCTTCTTCGAAAAAGTAAGCGTCGATTACGACCTCAACCCAACCCACATAAGCCTCTACATGGCCATATTCCAACTTTGGAACCAAAATCGCTTTCAAAATCCAATTAGCATTTCTCGAGACGAACTTATGCGCATTAGCAAAATTGCATCAACCGCAACCTACCACAAATGCATGAAAGATATAACCGAAAGAGGATACGTGATTTACAAACCATCTTTTAACCCATTCAAAGGGTCCATTTTGGAAGTCTGCAACTTGGATTTTTACTCCAAACCAGTGCCAAAAAAAGAACTAAAAAAGCGTGCAACCAAGTCAAAAAATGACCAAGTTATTAAACAGGTTAATGAACAGGTTACTAAACAAGCTCTAAACAAGCATCAAACAAGCTCTAAACATGTACCTTATATAAACAATATAAACAATACAAACATTATAAACATAGCTAAGCAAGAAAATTTAAAAAATGAAAAAAAATTAATTTTTACAAATTCAATTTTTGATGAGGTTCAAGAATCGGATTTAAAAGTTGAACTCAAAGAAGAAAAAAAGTTGCGCGAAAAAAAGAAGAAAGTTGAAATTGAGAAAACAAAACCCACTCTCGAAGAAACCCAAATCTACTTCCTTGAAAAAAACTTTCCCGAAGTCGAAGCACAACGCTTTTTCAACTACTTCGAAAGCAACGGCTGGTTAGTCGGTGGCAGAACCAAAATGAAAGATTGGAAAGCTGCAGCAAGAAATTGGATGCTCAACGCTAGGAAGTTTGATAATAGAACTAATGCTTCAGTTCAAACAGAACTCAAAACAATCAATTTAAATCCAAAACACCTCCACGTAACAAATCAAAAAAACTATGGAGAAGCACTTTAACACCATCAAAGACACTTTCGTTATTCAAAACGGAATCAAAATCTACAACTTCAATTGGTGCTTAAACTACATCGAACACCAGGGCAAGCTCATCTACGGTCGCTCTTTCAAAATTGAAGTGGTTGACCATCAAACCATTCTCAAATTGGTAATTTATGCCATTCGAGACGAAAAAAAGGCTTTAGAGTTCAATTTAGACCTCAACAAAGGTATTTTGTTATCGGGACCAATTGGATGCGGGAAAACGTCAATTATGGCATTAATCCGACCATTTTTTTACCACAAACACGACTACAAAATTAAGACGTGTAGAGAAATATCTTTTGAGTTTGCAAAAAATGGCTTCGAATCACTTCAAAATTACACCCAAAAAGAGCACACACAATCACGTTTAACCGGCTACTGTTTCGACGACTTAGGAGCAGAACAAAACATCAAACATTACGGCAACGACCTCAACGTCATGGCAGAAATAATCATTTCACGCTACGAAGATTTTGTTCAAAATCAATCTATCACCCATATCACCACAAACCTCTCCGCCAGCGAAATCGAAGCCCTCTACGGCAACCGCCTCCGCTCCCGAATGAGGTCAATGTTCAACCTAATCACCTTCAACAATGAATCCAGGGATAAAAGATAAATTCCCCATCAATCATGGCAATGATTGTGTCATTCCGAGTGAAACTAGGAATCTCCTGTAAAGCAGGCTTTCCCTTTTAAGCGCAGCTTAAACAGCTAAACGTCCTAACCAAAGTAAAACGCCTAAAAACAAAACCTATGTTCCTATGTGGTAAAACCTAAACTACGCAGTAATCCAAGCCTTTTAAGCGCAGCTTAAAACCACAACCTTAAACTTGAAACAAAATGAACAAAGAATTAAACCCTCGCCAAATGAAAACCATCCAAAACTTCTGGACCTGGTTCCAAGATAATGAAAAAACTATTTACTACGCAGTAAAACTGGGTATTAATACCGACGAAGTAATCAAATATTTTGATCAAAATTTAGATTATGTTTCAAAAAGAATCGAGTGCTTTTTCTTGGAAAATTCTTCAGAAGCTCAAAAACATCAAATTATTTTTTCGGCTTATGGATACAAAAAACTATTTCCGAAACTTGTTGCTTTAGGAGATACCGCACCTAGATTGGAGCATTTTTCAGTTCAAACTTTTATAAAACCACTGACACCTGAGAATTACAATCAAATACCAGAAGTTTTCAATAAGATCATACAACAATCTTTAATAAAATTAGATGATTACAATATATCCAGTAAAAAAGTAAAAATAACATTGTACTTACCAGAAAATTTTGAATTTGAAAATGAATATCAATTATTTGTTTCAGCTGAATTAGCAATTATGTTTACACTAGGGGAAGTTAATTATAAAAAGCATATAGCTGATTTTGAAGTAAAACAAACTAGCAAAAACTCTAACGGTCTTCTTCAATTATTAGAGCTACCTGAATTCATAGAGTATCTCTCCAAGATTAATTACAGTAAAAAATTGAAAATATTTTTTGAATAATTGAAAATTTTAAAACATTATAAATCATTGATTAACAAGGTTTAATGCTGTATTTTTTTAATAATGTAATTTTCTTATTTAAGTTTTTTTAAAAAAAATAAAAATTGATGGGTTACCTTTTTAAATGTTTCATATAAACAAGTATAAAACAAATTATCAATAACATTTTAAAAACTTATTATCATGAAAAATTTATTCTTTTTAATCGTATTTTTTTTAACAACAGCTTTTTCATTTGCACAATCTCAAGTTTGGGTTAACGGCTATTACAGAAGTAATGGAACCTATGTTCAAGGACACTACAGAACAGAGAAAAATCACACAGTAAATGATAATTGGACAACAAGAGGAAATGTAAATCCCCATACAGGTAAAGCAGGAACATTGCCTAGAAGTACTTCGTATCCAAATACATATTACAAGCCTGTAAGTTCTCCTTACACAACTCCAACTTATTCAACTCCTGTTAGATCAAGTTATTCAACACCTAGTTATTCTTCTTCGACTTATGTGATGCCTGCAAGTTATCCATCAACTTACTCAACACCTTCTTATAGTTCACAAACTATCTATACGGGTCCTAGAGGTGGAACCTACTACATCAATAGCAATGGAAATAAAACGTATGTGAGATAATTAATTAAAAATAAAAAAGACATGCAAGAAAGTATAACTTCCGATAAAATTACATTAACCCAATATGGTTTTCAATCAGCAACAAATTCACAATCAAATCCTGAAAGCATCGATGGCTATTTAAACAAAGTATATGACAAGTTTTTAGAAGACCAAAAGTTAGACGAAACAGGTGTTAAAAATAGAATTTCAAGATTGAGAGAAGAAGTAATATTGGAAAAAAGCAGAAAAAATGATCTTCAAGCCGAAATCACTACTTACAACGCAAACAAAATTGATAAAGAAAACGAAATTCAAGAACTTGAATTAGAAAGAATTGATATTAAAAATGGTGAAGGTGAATTAGGTGATACAACTTCCTTTATCATTGGAGCTTTCATAACAATTCTACTTACACTTTACTTGTTTGTCTTTTATTCTTCTTCCGGTTATTCTTCTTTTTATGGAATAAAGCAAGGAAGTTTAGGTTTCATAAATGCAAATGTTTTTTCAGATGCTTTGAATCGAGGTGGTGGGGTTTTTGCTTTGATAATACTTTTTCCAGTGATTTTTTTAGGATTAGGGTTTTTAATTCACAATGCATTAGAAGAAAATAAAGGATTGGTTAAAGAAGGAAAATCACAAAAATATAATTTGATTTCGGTATTGCTATTCATAACATTTATTGCCGATGCTTTTATTGGTTATAAAATTGCCGAAGGAGTTCACAACAATGAGTTTAATGCTGGTCGAACGAATGAACTGTGGAATTTCAATATGATTTTTTCGGATATTAATTTTTACTTGGTGTTGATATTAGGGTTTGTAGTTTATGTTATTTGGGGATTCTTATTAAACTATGTGTTAAGTCATTCCTATTTAAAAACAGAAAATGAAAAAACCAAAATAATGCTAGGAAACATTAACAACAGAATTCAGGAAAAGAGAAACGAATTGAACATTATTCTATCAAAAATTGCTAAGGCTGAAAGTGATATTTTATCATGCAATGCGAAAATTGAAGACAAAGAAAAAAACATAAGTGGTTATGAAACTGGAGACATCCCAATTAACATTTCAACTTTAAAAGCAGCAATCGGAGAATTTATGGGAGGTTGGCAATATTTTACTAATGGAAATTTCAATTCGGATGAAGCTTTAAAATTAAATAATGAAGCAATTAGAGTACAAACAAATTGGATGAAATCAAAAATTGAAAATCTAAACGCGTAATCAATCAAGTTATGGAAACAAGAAGAGTGAATAAAGTTAAAAGTAAAAAACCCATTTACATTTTAATCGCAGTAATAGTATTTTTTATTCTTTTCATAAGTCTAATTTCAATGCCGTCAAAATTGAATACTGCTATCGATGAAATTCAAGTTAGTGCAAATATGAATGAAGTAAAATCAATTTTTGACAAATATAAATTCGATTTGTTAGAAACAGACGAAAACGGAAATAAAAGTATTGCCATTGAATTTCAAGATGAGGTACGTAAAAAGTTGAATACTTTCAATTTAAATGAAGAAGAAATCAAACAATGTTTAGAGTGGTTACCAACAGCAAAAACTAGCATAAATGTTATTGTGGTTCCAGACTTGTCAAGAAGAATTTTAGATCAAATTAATAATCCTAATCAAGTGACTAACGACAAAATAATTCTTTCAAACATTTGGAAGTCATTTGTAGAAGTTTCAATGCTAAAACAGGATTCAAAAGACAAATTGATAATTGATGTAACAGATGTAGAACAAGCTAAGGGACAATTTAATGCAATAGCAAATAATCTTCAATTTGATTTGTCAAGTCATAAAGGAAAAAGTAATCGATTGTATTTTACAGTCGATAAAACAGACCAATTTAATATGGGGATAGAGAAAATGTACAATTCAGCAATTCAAAAACCACTGGGCGCAGATTATGTTTTTTATTTCAAGAGATATTTAGAAAGCAGAATTAAAAAGAATACGCTATTTGATAACTACGTAAACAAAATTGTTATTATTACAGATGGATATTTAGAAGCAGAAGATAGAGCGTCTGATACAAAATTGACACCTCAGTTATACAAATCTTTAATCATCGGTAATACAAACGAAATGATTTCAATGTTAGGCTTAAACATTCCAAAAGTAAACGTAGATTTATCCAATACCGAAATATTAATTTGCGAAGTAAACGAACGAAAAACAGGAAAAGGTAAAGATTTTGAAATTTTAAAAGCCTACTGGACAGATTGGTTACAAAGAATGAATGCCAGAAAAATCCAATTTTCACATCGCGAACAAGCAACAGATATAACAGTAAATACAATTAACCAATTCATAAAACAATGAAAATAGCAGCAATTCTTTTTTTTACAATTTTAGCCCATAATTGGTCTTTATGTCAAACGCAAATTCCAAAAATATTTCAAGCAAAAGTTGTCGGAATTAAAGATGGAGATACGTTCAAAGTATTGTATAAAAATTCCGAAATAACAATTCGTTTAAATCACATTGATTGTCCTGAAAAAAACCAACCTTATGGAAAAAATGCTAAGTGGAAAGCATCTGATCTTTGTTTTGGTAAAATGGTAAAAATAGTGAGTAATGGTAAAAAAGACCGATACAAAAGATGGATTGCAGAAGTGTATTGTAATAACATAAATATCAACAAAGAGTTAATTAAAAATGGATTAGCTTGGCACTTTAAAAAATACTCTTCAGATAATGACTATGCAAAATTGGAAATTCAAGCTAGAAAATTAAAAGTAGGTTTGTGGCAACAAAGTAATCCGATTGCACCTTGGAATTGGAGGAAAAAATAAACAGATGTTGAGAATTGTGACTTTTTACATAAAAAATCCTAAATTGTAGCCGTTTATAAGTTTTATTAAACCAACTATAATGGCAAAAATTCTCAATTTATCTCAAAATTCAGATCAAGAGTTACTTAAAAAAATTAAAGAAAATAGCGATAATTTAGTTTACGTTTATAAAAATTGTAAATCTAACAGCATTCGTTTTATGAAAAAAATGACTTCTAAAATGAATGAATACGAACTAGAAGACGTATTTCAAGATGCTATTTTAGTGTTATACGAGAAAATAACCAAAGGAAATTTTGAATTAACTTGTTCTTTTCAAACGTATCTAAATTCTGTTTGTAGATTTCAATTACTCAACACCTTTAATAAAAGTGAAATTACAGTAGATTTTATTGAAAATAATGAGGATGACAATGACAATTCAGAGTTGTCTTACCTAAATATTACAGATAGTTTAGATGTTATTGATAATACGAATGAACCTTATTTTCAAGCAATTGAAAAAGCATTGTTAAAAATAAAAGAAGCTGGAGGGCATTGTTATGAGCTTTTAACGTTGTTTTGGTATCATAAAAAAGTATGAACGAATTAACAGAAGTTTTTGGGTATTCAAATGAAGCAAATACTAAAGTACAAAAGTCAAAATGTCAAAAAAGATTAGAAAAATTAGCGTTCAATGAGTTGAATAACTAAACATGAAGAAATCAGAACAAATAATAAAATCATTAGTGCTTCCAGTTTTGGAAAAGGACAATAACTTCAATCAATTAAATTTGAATGATGATTTCTGGAAAGCATTTACCTCATCGATATTACTTTACGAAAATGATGCTAAACCTATTTTCAAAGTGGTTTATGAATTGCAACTAAATGATCCAGAAAGAGTAATTAAAAAACTCACATCAGTTCATGCTAGTTTAATTAAAGAGCTTGCCGAACTTCATGTTTTAGAGGGTAGCGACGAAGCTATTGATATTTTATTAGCGAATAATAGTAAATTGTTTATTGAACAGGTTAACTATTTTAAAACCGTTAAAGGTGTAATAACAAAATTAGAACGTGAACGCATTAGAGAGGAATTACCCAAAGCTTATGAAAAAGTAACATTTGAAATTCCTGAAAATGATTTAGAAGCTGCAATTAAAAAGACCGAAAGAGAAAACCTAAAAAAAAATTCAAACAATGGGATGAAGAATTAGAAACAGAAAATTCTGTCCATACTTCAGCTTACTCAAAAGAAAAGAATTTTAAACAAAAGAACACTAAAGTAATTTATCTTTCTTGGATTAAATATGCTGGAGTGGCAGCTATTTTTTTGATTGCGTTTATGATTTGGCAACCAACTAAGCAATCAAATGACAAGCTTTTTGCAGAGTATACATCAGATGAGTTAATAGTTCAGTCTATTGATTATCAAAAAATAAAAGTTTCTTCTGAGTCAGCAGGTTATGTTAGAGGAGGTGGAATTTTATTAGAAAATTTGAATAAGTTTGAAACAGATCTAGCTTTAGAAGCTATCCAATTATTTAAAAATAATAACTTTGAAAAATCAAAACATATTTTAGCGAGTTTAGAACCAAGAGATAAAAACGATCAATTGGTGATGTTTTTAGCAATAACACAATTGAAAACAAATGAGCTTAACCCTGCTGTTTCCAATTTTGAATATCTTAGTAAATCATCAAATTTTGAATATCCAAGTGAAGTTAAGTTTTATTTAGCCTTGTGCTATTTAAAACAAAACAAAAAAAGCAAAGCAAAATTATTATTCAATGAGTTAATCCAGAGTGATGATAAATATTCTAAAGTATCACAAGAAATTGTAAGTAACATAAGATGGTTTTAAAGCTTGAAAATATTAAAAAGAAGTTGAATAGTTTTATATTCTTTTTAATATTAATTTTAGTACTATACCTATTAGCAAATTTTATTTACTTGATTTGGTATATAGCTAATCCTGAAGGATTCTGGGGTTTTAGTTATTTTTGGGAATTACTTATGGTTGCGGTATTTGCAATTATTCTCATCTTTTTCGTTTCGTTATTATTTACAATAGTTGTTAGTAC
Organism: Flavobacterium haoranii; assembly: GCF_009363055.1. NCBI lineage: Bacteria > Pseudomonadati > Bacteroidota > Flavobacteriia > Flavobacteriales > Flavobacteriaceae > Flavobacterium > Flavobacterium haoranii. Next base: position 111,786 of record NZ_CP045292.1, read on the forward strand.
TTTTTATAAAATTATAATAGGGAAAAGCAATTTTAAAGAGTTATTCAAATTATTAGGGATAGTTTTAGCAGTTGTTCTATTCTCAGGTTTTAATTATTTCTATGCACGAGGATTTTCACTTTATCTTTCTAAAAAGTTATCAGATAAATACAGTTATTTACAAAAAACAGAAGAATTCTTAAAAGAAGGTAATTTGGTTAAGGCTTTCGATTATGCAAAAACTTCCTATGAAAAAGAGGTTAATCGAAACGAGCCGTCAAATTATCTTTTTATGGCCAAATTATATAGTCAAACAGATTTCGATAAAAAACAAAGACTTTTAAATAAATACGCAGTATTAATAAATTACGCTTATTGTTTAAATATTGATCCAAAGTTTAATAATATTTCTGAATCAAAATATAATGAAGCTTTAGAATTAACAAAATCAAACTTATTAGATTCAGAAAGAAAGAATCTAGCAATTTTTCCAACTCTTTCACTGGCAGAGATTAATTTGTCAAGAGGAAATTATTTAAAAGCCGAAAAATATTATAATGAGTTATATAGTTTAAATAAAAGTCTAGAAAATGAAGATATTTTTTATTTCATAAATTGTAATCTACTTTTTGCTGATTACGCTTTAAGAATTGGTGACATCAATCAAGCAATGAAGTTACAATCAGAAAATTTAAAGTATTATGAAAATTCTAAATTGAGTAAAACTTCTACTAATTATCTTAACTTATTACTGCTTACAGCAACTAGCGAATTATATTTTCAAAACTATGAAAAAGTTTCCGAGTTATTATTAAAAGCTATTCCATTAGCTGAAGATAGAAAAGGAAAAGCGATTTATAGTGATTTTTTAATAGTAAAAGCAAATTATTGTTTAGCATCAGGCTTGAACAGCCGTGGTAATGAATTAATTTTAGAGAAAAATTGGTGGTCAAAATTAAAAGAATCTTTTTCAGAGAAGGCAGATGTAAACACTGACTTATTAAAGGAAGCAGAAAAATGCTTGGTAGAATTAGTGCAAAAATCCAAAGAAAACGCAGGCGAAAATAGTTTTGAATATGCAAAAAACTTAAATCGGTTAGGAAATTATTATTCTAGTATCGGAAAAAATGATCTTGCTTATAAAGTTTTAAACCAGGCACTATCTATTTTAAAGCCAAACAAAGAAAAAAACAAAGAGTTGTATTACAATTTATTGTTGAGTTCTGTTTTTGTTAGTTTTGATAAACAAAATACTAAATCAGCACTTAATGAAATAGAGTTATATTATTTCAATAATTTACTCGATAATTTTCTTTTTCTTTCCGAAGATGAAAAAGTTTTTTTTTCACTTAATATGGAAAAGAAATTTGAAATTATCAATAGTATTTATTTATCGAATATAGAAGAAAATTCAGGTGAAAAACTCTATGATAATGTTTTGGCTTTAAAGAATGTAGCATTATATTCAAATCAAAATATTAGAAACTACCTAAATAATATAAATCCAATTCTTAGAAAAAAATATCAGAAACTATTATTTGAAAAAGAGCAGTTACTTTATAATAATTCAAAAGAAACGGAATTACTTTTAAACAAAAAACAAAGAGATTTAATAGTTGAAATTAATAGCCAAGAACAATTTAAAATTTTAAATCCTAAGTCAATTTCATGGAAGAATATCAGAGATTATTTAAGAGATGATGAAGTAGCAATTGAAATAATTAATGTTCCAGAAAATATAAAAGGTAAAAATGACCGAAGGTATTATGCTTTAATTATTAATAAATTATGTAAAAGTCCGAAAATAGTCTCATTATTTAAAGAAAGTGAGTTGCTAAAAGTTTTAGATAAAAATGGACAAACTAAAGAAAGAATTGAAAAGCTGTATCAAAATGAAAGTGTTGAATTATACCAATTGGTTTGGAAAAAAATTGAGGATGAGACGTTAAATAAAAAAAATGTTTTTTTATCAGTAAGTGGCACATTGCATACAATTTCGTTTCCTGCGTTATTGAATAGTAAAAACGTAAATTTAACATATTTAGGTAGTACAAAAGACTTATTGAAAAACGAAAATCAAATCTCAAACAAAAATAAAATTTCCATTTTTGGAGATATTGAATATGGTAAGCTTAACGAAACAAATACCTCAAAACTAAGATATACGAATTTAAATTTTCAGATGTTGCCATATTCTAAAAAAGAAGTAAATCAAATAAAAGAAAAATTTGAAAAGAAGAATTTAAAAGAAATTTTGATGTTTACTAAAAATACAGCAACTGAAAGTAATTTTAGGAATATTAATAGTACCAAAACAGATATTATTCATGTTGCCACACATGGTTTTTACAATAAATATGGTAGAAATCTTGATAACTTAAATGATAATACAATAGAAAACGATTTATTAAAGACAGGATTAGTATTTGCTAATGCAAATAAACATTTAATTGACAAAAAAAATGATGGGATAATAAGTTCTTTTGAAATAGCTCAGATGGATTTATCAGGTGTTGATTTAGTAGTTTTATCTGCTTGTGAAACTGGATTAGGCGATATAAAAGGAAGTGAAGGTGTTTTTGGTCTTCAAAGAGCATTTAAATTGGCAGGTGTAAAATCAATGATCGTAAGTTTATGGCAAGTTCCAGATAAATCAACCTCAGAATTAATGGTACATTTTTATGAGTTTTATTTAGATGGTTTTTCAAAAAAGGAGGCTCTAAAAAAGGCTCAAAATATAATAAAAGAAAAATACAAGTCACCATTTTATTGGGCAGGTTTTGTACTACTAGAATAATTTTTTTTTACCAATAGGGTTACCTTTTTATCTTTTTCATATAAACTATAAAACAATTAAAATATAGAAATTATGAGAATCGATCAAAACAACCCTATTCAGATTACAGTTTATGTTTTATCTCTATTTTTTTTAATTCACAACTTAAAGTATGTAATTATTCCATTAATAGTTATAGTTGGATTATTTGGCTTTTATGTTGAATCAACATCAAAAAATAAAACCAATTAAAGGTTTAATTAAGAATGATTCAAATAAAAATTTTAAAGAATAATCTAAAACTTAAAAAAGATGGAATGGTCAAACGAAAGAAATTTAATTACTTCATTTTTCACCAACCTTGAAGATTACAATCGATTTTGTCAAAAATTGAGAGGTTTGGTAATTGCCAATAATGAAGGAACAGTCTTTGCTGAATTAGAAAAGAAAGAAGGATATTTTTTATACACACTAACTTGGCTTGAAGATCAAAAGTATATTGGAGATTATGTAAAAGTTTTTGAACCAACAGAGGAAAATATTAAAGTTTTTAATGATGGTTGTAGAATTTTAGCCGAAAGGTTAGAAATTTATATTACAACTAACGATGAAGCTAAAGTACCTATGTATCCTACTGCTTTCGGAGAGTTAACACACGTACTTAAATAAATTTGCATATCTCAAAAATTTTCTTTAATTATGTATCCAGCATCCAGATAGCCTTAGGGCTAGCCAACCGATCAACTCACGACACGGTGGCCTAGTATGCGGAACAGTCGTTCAAAAGTGTTGAGAAACCACAATTCTTTTACCGTTTTGATGCGACATAACAATCTTTGTTTAATTTTTAATTTGTTATGTTATGCTAAATTATGCAGTAGTACAAAGCCAATGGAAAACACATTTCCATTCCCTTTCTGATGAAGAACTCATCGAAGCATTCAATCAGGAAACCCAAAAAAAAGGCTGGACAACAGCTAGAACCTATTTCCTGAAATCCTGTATTTCGGAAATGTTGGAACGGAAATGGAACCTCAATTCATTCGTTGAATTCCATCAAAACGGCACAGTAAAATCCGTGTCATTACAAAATCCAATTCAGTTAGTAAATCAACCCCTTATTTTAAAATCGCATCAAAATGAAAACAACTAATATTCACTTCATAAGCTTACATCACAATCCAGTTCATAACAATACACACAAAGAATATAAAATCTTTGGTGCGCAACACGTCATCATCCAAAAAACAAACGTAAGTCTTAGCGATATAACGTTTGATAAAACACATCCTGTATTTTTAGAAATACAACACGACCAACTCACCACACTTTTAGATTGGACCAATTGTAAACCATACGAAATCTGGTATTTCAACGAAAAGTTGGAATTTACAGGAAAAGCTTTCAGTATCGGAGAGGCTTCAGGTAGTTTTATCATCCAAACACAAGCAAAATACATTTTGTTATGGAATACAGAACTAAATACCAAAACAAGTGAGTATTTAGCCAATTTCCGTTGCTCGTATTTCGAATGGCAAGAGACAGCCGAACACCAATTCACTAGTCAAAATTTTCCCACCCATTATGGTAGATTTCCTTATGTGATTATCAAACAGGAAAATTCACCATGTTTTACACAAATTCCGGTTCACATCAATCCAGTTTCCAATACATTACCAGGTATTTCGATTGTTATAAATGCAGAAGTAGAAATGACAGCTGAGGAAATAGAACAAATCATGGTAGAGCATGTCACTTTGGTACAACAAAAAGAAAGTGAAAAACAAAAAAGAAACGTAAAAGTGGCTTTAGTCATTAATGCAAACAAAGCCTACTATTTTGAACAAGATAAAGAACCAATACTAAATAATGTTATTACTTCGGGTGGAGTTCTTTTAGATGTAGAGGGACAAATTATCGCAAAAAATACTGAGCATTACAACCAACTGTAAAAAGCATATCAACATATGGCAACAGTAACAGAAGAAAAAATTGATTTGGCTCCAGAACTTCTGGAGCAAATCAACACCCAAGAGGAGAAACAAGTAATTGTGCATGCAAAAGCAAAAGGGATACCAAACGTTCATACCATTCGTGTATGGCCAACCATTTACTTGATTCCGAAAGGGACTTCGCATAAATGCAAATTACTGCATCACTTCAATATCGTAATGTATCCCAAATGGCAACCTATTGGACCATCTGGCCAACACAGTTTTACCTTATTGTTTGAAGGCTTACCTGCCGATTGTACCACTTTTGATATTGTTGAAATTATTGATGAAGAAGGAGCATTTGAGTACAGAAACATGCCAAGAAACGTATCTGATGTCTATCATGTAACATTTTAAGTATGAACTGCGAGTATTTAGCATATAAACCAAAAGAAGTCACACCAGGTATTTGGTTACCTGAAGATGGTATTGATTATCATTCAATATACACTTCTGTGAAAAAATACAACCCAGATGGTTTACTTTTTTATGAAATTAAAAACGGTTATGAAGAGAAAACAGTCTTTATGGATTTATTGCCAACGGCAAAGCTGATACATCATATGTTCAGTTATTTGGAAAAGAAAATAATGTATCAATATGAAAAAGGAGGTGTTTTAAAGAAAACAACTTTCATTTCTTACAGTGATAATTTTGAAGTGGAGCATACAGAAAAGAATTTTTTTTATGATAACGATAGTACCATTTGTTTACATTTCTTATACGACAAACCTTCCTATTATGATAAAACAACGCTTCTAAAAGACAAAAAAATAGTGGAATATTGGAATGCAGATAAAAGACCTTATCTAAGATATGAATATCATTATGATAATGACAAACTAATGACTTTGGTCGAATTTGAATTACCATCCAACCGAATTAAACAATTTTGGGAACACAAGTACGATGGTAATGGAAATTGTGTTGAAATGCAACGTTTCAATTATAAAAAAGAACCAGAGCATTGTTGGTTGTATTTTTTCGACGAATACAACAACTGCATCAAAGAACAAATGGTATTCGGTACTTCAAAAAGATTAGTTGAGGATATCAATTTCATACATGAATATGACGATGATGGGAATTGGAACAGGAAAGTAATTTATAAAAATGGTAGTATTCAATATTTCGTTGATAATAAAACCAACCTACTCATCAAATAAAAAAGACAAACAATTTGTAATGAAAACTATTTACATTTTAATAGCACTAGTAATTCATGTAATAACTTTTGCACAGGACGACAATCCTATTTTCGGAGCGGTTCAAGTAACCTACAGCAGTCATAACAACAAAGAAGATAGTTATTATTCTTATGAGAATGAGAGGTATTTACTTTGGGAAGAGTCCAATGGGAATATTGATTTTGCTAATGTAATTTTAGTTCAAAACTCACACAGTATGGGCAGCGTAACAAATATTAAAGTAGATAAGGCAAACCAATTCCATACGATTTATTATTTCGATTGGAAGTATTCCAATAGTTATGATGCAATAAAAGGAGTGGCTAATGTTAAATTTGAAATACATAAAAGAAAAGGAGTGGAAGAATATGACCAAGCTGTTGTTGCTATTACCGACTCAAAGGGATTAAACACTTTGTACAAAGGAAATTTAGTGTATTACAAAAACGAATTCATATTCCATTACAATTTTAAAAAAGCAATGGATAATCAAAATAAGAAGATGAAAATAAATAGAATTTTAAGAGCTGCAGTCATTGCAGTGATGTGTTTAGCTGTAGTTTTAATGTTAAAATGCATTACAAAAAAATACATTTTAAACCAGCCTAAAGTTGGAGAAAAAATAGACAGTTTCAATAACATTCCAGTCTATTACAATGGCAGTACAGCTACGAATTTAGGAAGAAATCGAAGCGCAGAAGGCTACAATTACGGACTTAAATACCAATGCGTAGAGTTTGTAAAACGCTACTATTACGACCACTTAAACCACAAAATGTCAAATACGTTCTGTCACGCAAAAGATTTTTATAATCCAAATCTGAAAGATAACGAACGCAATTCCGATAGAAATTTGCTTCAGTTTTCCAATCCAAGTAACACGAAACCAAAAATTAATGATATTCTGATTTTTGATGCCAATAGCTTTAACGCTTATGGTCACGTTGCCATTGTTTCCAAAGTAACAGATGATGAAATCGAAATTATCCAACAGAATCCAGGACGTTTTGGAAATTCAAGGGAAACAATTGATTTGATAAAAGTAAATAACAAATGGAAATTAGACAACGCATCTATTTTAGGGTGGTTACGTAAAAATTAAAGAGTATGGATAAAAACAAACATCATATCGTTTTCTTTACGGGAGCCGGCATCAGTCAAGAAAGTGGCATTAGTACTTTTCGTGATGCCAATGGATTATGGAACAATCACAAAATTGAAGAAGTAGCTTCTCCTGAAGGTTTTGAAAAAAATCCGCAGTTAGTATTAGATTTCTATAATGCAAGAAGAAGGCAACTCGATGAGGTTTTGCCAAATGAAGCACATCATTTGATTGCGCAATTAGAAACCAAATACAACGTAACCGTAATCACACAAAATATTGACGATTTACACGAAAGAGCAGGTTCCACAAACGTACTTCATTTGCATGGCGAATTAAGAAAGTCTAGAAGCAGTAAAAATCCCAATCTGATTACTGATTGTAATCAAGACATAAAACTAGGCGACCTAGCTTCCGATGGGAACCAACTCCGACCACATATTGTTTGGTTTGGAGAAGAAGTCACAGAAATTGAAAAAGCCATAGCCATAACACAATCAACCGACTTGTTTGTAATCGTCGGAACATCAATGGTAGTACATCCAGTCGCTTCGTTGTTACTAGCCGTTCCCTTTGATGCACAAACCGTTTACATCGATACAAACCCAGATGTAGAAGAAGGGATTAACCTATTGGTAATTAAAGAAAAAGCTACAATAGGAGTCAGAATGTTAGTAGAAGAATGTTTACCATATTAATTTAAAAAAGATGATTAGAACGAAAGACCATTCAGTTATAAAAGAGGGATTGCTCACAGCACAAGAAACCCAATTGTTTATCAAAGAAATGGAAGAAAAGTGTATGGAAGTAGATTTTATAGGTCTTATTGAAATACTTAATAAATATTCATTGAAAAATATAAACCAAGAAGATTATAATGACTTTATTTCCCAAGCCTTAAAGGAACATCAATTTTGGCATGAGAACGCAATGGAAATAAAAATCAATTCGGTTCAATCATTTGAATCAAAATGTATTGCTTGTTCGTTTGGTAAAACAATAAAAGCTTTTAGTGTAGAATTCCGTAAAATGAATGAAACTAAGTTACCAGGGCGTATTGTATACCAAAAAAGCTTTGCCTTAAATTTTGAAATAAATAATAACGAATTGATAGATTTTGGTTGGTGTAATGCTTTTTTGGAGCAGGAAGAAATGAAGGTGCTATTAGAGTAATATAAATCTTTGTTATTTAAAGATTTTAAAAACAAGAACTCTAATTTTTTTTCTTTTATGAAATAAGACAACTTCATTTAAATAGTACTTTAAACCAATATCCTTTAAAAAAAACTGAAATGCGGTTTTCCACATTTTTTTCTTATTATACTTTTTTATGTTTGCTAGGATATAAAATATTTGGAACAAAATCCTAATATAAAACAATCCAAAAAACTAAAATTTGAATAGTTATACAAAAAAATAAACTTGCATATCTCAAATTTTATTTGTAATTTTGAATATCAATACAAAAAAATAAAATGCAAACTAAAGTTAAAGAGATAGCAAAAATACAATTTGGACATTACAGTATTGCGGGTAAAAGTAACGATGTGCCATATCTTCAAGCGAAGCATTTTGATGATCAAGGGCAGTATTCTTATGACTGTGATACATTTCTTGAGAACAAACAAGTAATCCCTGAAAACGAATTAAAAGAGGGAGATGTGCTATTTGTTGCAAAAGGTTTTAGATTTTTTGCAACAGCTTACAAAAAAGACTGGGGTCGTGTGGTAGCTTCTTCTGTCTTTTTTGTTTTAGAAGTTGACAAGTCTAAAGTTTTGCCTGAATATTTAGCAACGGTTCTCAATTTACCGCAAAGTCAAGCTTATTTTCAGCAAGCAGCTTCATCCAGTACCATTCCATCAATCAGAAAAAATGAAATAGCCGATTTTGCTTTCAACTGCGTATCTTTAGAACAACAAAAAAAGATTGTAGCGTTAAAGCAATTACACTTAAATGAAATCAATATTGCTAAAAAAATAATCTCAGAAAAACAAAATCAAATTCAAGCAGCACTTATAAAATTAATAAATCAATAATCATGGCAGAAAATAAAATCACACAAAAAGAAATCAACAATATTGTTTGGAAAGCATGCGACAGTCTGCGTCCTGTAATGGGATCAGGTCAATACAAAGATTATGTTTTAACATTGTTGTTTGTAAAATACCTTTCAGATGTATGGAAAGATAAAGTTGTGCAATACCGTGAAAAATATCCCAATAATGAAGAAATGGTGCAACGTCAATTACAACGCGAACGCTTCATTTTACCTAAAGAAAGTAATTTCGAATTTTTATATGAAAACAGAAACGAAAACAATATTGGGGAATTAATAGACATGGCATTGGTAGCCTTAGAAGATGCCAATCGTTCAAAATTAGCTATGGTATTTCGTAGTATTTCTTTCAATGCTGAAACTGCTTTTGGGCCTACTAAACAACGAAATCAAATCCTTAAAAATTTGTTAGTTGATTTTGCAGGTTTAGATTTACAACCATCACATTTAGAGGGTAATGATATTATCGGAGATAGCTATGAATACCTAATCTCTCTTTTTGCTGGTGAAGCAGGTAAAAAAGCCGGGGAATTCTATACACCAGGCGAAGTGAGTACGTTACTAGCAAAATTAGTCGACCCGCAACCAGGGAATAGAATATGTGATCCGGCATGTGGATCAGGTTCATTATTGATAAAAGTGGCACAAGAAGTAGAAGGTAAAAACTACTCACTTTATGGGCAAGAAAACAACGGAAGTACTTGGGCACTATGCCGTATGAATATGTTCCTGCACGAGCAAGATAGTGCAACCATAGAATGGGGTGATACATTAAACAATCCAAGATTAATTGAAAACGATGGATTAATGAAATTTGATATTGTAGTAGCTAATCCTCCGTTCAGTTTAGATAAATGGGGAGCTGATAACGCAGCTGCCGATCAATACAACCGATTTTATCGTGGTGTTCCTCCAAAAGTAAAGGAGATTATGCCTTTATTACACACATGATTGAAACTACTTATGAAGATAAAGGGAAAGTAGGTGTTATTGTGCCTCATGGTGTTTTATTTAGAGGAAGTAGCGAAGGTCAAATTCGTAAAAAATTAATAGATGATAACTTATTAGAAGCAGTTATCGGTTTACCTGCCAACTTGTTTTTTGGAACTGGAATTCCGGCAGCAATATTGATTTTTAATCGTGCAAAAGGAAGTAATAAAGAAATCTTATTCATTGATGCCAGCCGAGAGTTTGAAAGTGGTAAAAATCAAAACCGCTTAAGAGATATAGACATAGAACACGTAGTTTCCGTTTATAAAAACTTCAAAGCGGCACAACCTCTAAACACAGAAAAAGGAATGGTAATAGAAGATAAATATGCATACCGAGCTACCATCTCCGATATTCAAGAAAACGATTACAACTTAAATATTCCGCGTTATGTAGATACTTTTGAAGAAGAAGCTCCTGTGGATATTAAAGCTACTCAAGAAAATATTGTGGCGTTAAAGCAAGAGTTGGTTCAAGTAGAAACGCAAATGGAAAACTATTTAAAAGAACTTAATCTGATATAAGTATGAATTCATCCATTTCATTATTACCCATTAAGCGCGATGTTGAAAACAAAGTTATCCTAAAAAAAGTAGCTAAAGCCCATCAAGCATTAGCCGAGCTAAAAGGAGCTGCAAATACGATTCCTAACGAATCCATTTTAATAAATACTTTGTCGTTACAAGAAGCAAAAGACAGTTCGGCAATAGAGAATATTATTACAACTCACGACGAATTGTTTCAAAGTGATTTCTTGGCGTATCAGTTCAAATCCATGGCTGCTAAAGAAGTTTATAATTATGCAACGGCTTTGCAATCGGGTTTTAAAAAAGTAAGACAGAATGGACTTTTGATTAATTCTTATATTCTAGAAATTCAAGCAGAACTCGAAGAAAATAACGCAGGTTATAGAAAAGTTCCTGGAACAGCTCTTAAAAATGATAAAACGGGAGAAGTAGTTTATACGCCACCTCAACATGCTGACGAAATCCTAAGTTTGATGAAAAATTTAGAGGAATTCATCAACAATCCCGAAATAAGCGACCTTGATCCTTTAGTAAAAATGGCAATCATCCACCACCAGTTCGAGAGCATTCACCCGTTTTATGATGGCAATGGTCGAACAGGACGTATAATTAATATTTTGTATTTGGTTAAAGAAGACCTTTTAAAAATTCCGATTCTATATTTGAGTAGATACATCAACGAAAATAAAGCAGATTACTACCGTTTGTTACAAGATGTAAGAGATAATGACAATTGGGAAGATTGGATTCTTTTCATGTTAGAAGGGGTAGAGCAAACATCAAAACAAACAATTGTATTAATTGAAGGCATTAAAAGAGATATGCAGCAATTTAAAAATAAAATGCGTACGGAATTACCTAAAATATACAGCCAAGATTTGCTCAATAATTTGTTTCGCCATCCCTATACCAAGATTGAATTTGTTATGAAAGAGCTTAATGTATCCCGTATTACAGCAACTCGATATTTAGATGAGTTGGTACGTATAGGATTATTGGAAAAACACAAAATAGGTAGAGACAACTACTATATTAATAATACGCTGTACACTTTGCTAAGCAATGTAAACGTAAGAGAATAAAAAAAACATATATAGAAAATAGCTTTTTTCTATATATGTTTGCCCTAATATGTATAGAAAAGTCAATCTTTCTATAGATATCAGGATGCATATGAATCAAAATTCAAAATTTCTATATATATAAAAACAACATGTATAGAAAACACAAAAAAATAAGAAAACATACTTCTTTAGATCTTCTTGCAGGAACTGGAGGAGTGGTAATAATCGACCGTAATATTAACCAATAGAAAAGTATACGCTATGCTTACAACACAACAAAAACAACAATTCAGTGAAATCCTTAATGAGTTAGGAAAATCACTTGATATTTCTGAGACGGAATTTAATGCAGCAGTTGCTAGTTATAACGCAGTTGGAAATTGGCTTTCGAGTGAAAATTCAGCACTAGCACCATACAAACCAGAAATTCTTCCACAAGGTTCATTTTTATTAGGAACTGCTATAAAGCCTATTTCAGAAAAAGACGATATTGATATTGATATTGTATGTAAATTAACAGGTAAAAATCCTATTTGGACGCAAGCTCATTTAAAGAAAATTGTAGGAGATCGATTAAAAGAAAATGAGACTTACAAGCAGATGTTAGATAAAGAAGGAAGAAGATGTTGGACTTTAGAGTATAGAAAATATTCTCAAAAGAACGACCAGTACCATATGGATGTGCTTCCAGCTATAATTGCTAGTGGATATAGTATTCTATTGGAAAAAGCATTTACTAATATGCATGACAGCAATGTAGACGCTCTCGCAATTCGTATTACAGACAATTTAGAACCAAACTATCCTAGCGAAACAAATCAAGAAAATTGGTTAAAAAGCAATCCGTTTGGATATGCAAAATGGTTTATAAATCAAGCTACCATTTCAGCTGAGAAAATGTTTTCGTTAAACGAAGCGGTTAAACCAGTACCAAAATATCAATCAAATAAACTTCCGTTACAACGTGTAGTGCAAATTCTTAAGCGACATAGAGACATAATGTTTGATGGTGATGACGAAAAACCGATTTCAATTATCATTACAACTTTGGCTGCAAGAGCATACAAAAAACAAACTGATATTTTAGAAGCTTTATTAGATGTGATTGAAAATATGCATGATTTTATCTTAGACAAACAAGATGAAAAAACTGGCGAGTGGTATAAATTTATTGAGAATCCAGTTAATAAAGTTGAAAATTTTGCCGATAAGTGGAGAGAAAATCCACGTAAGCAAAAGAAATTTTATGATTGGTTAACAGCAGTTAAAAAAGATATTCAAGAAACAACACAGCTAACAGGAAGTCACAATATAATGACCAGATTATCTGAATCATTTGGTGAAAAAGAGGTTAAAAAAGCATTCAATAATATTGGAGATAGAGCAAGATTATTAACAGAAAATGGAAATAATCGTTTTGATACAAAATTAGGAGTTATGACTGGTGCAGCTAATGTAATTAAACCACATAATTTTTATGGTGAAGAAGAATAATCACATATCAATAGCAATTCAAGCAGCAAATATTAAGAGGATGTTTCCGGATTCAACAGTTACAACTTTTCATGACCAAGAATTAACGTGGACTCACACGATTACGCCTTCTCCTTTGGGAGATAATTATGAAATTAAGTTGGTCTACAAAATAAACGGTTCAAGAAAAAGATTAGGAGCACAAAAAACAAACAGTGCACCTAAAATATATGTGTTAAATCCAAAACTGGCATTAGCAAAGGGAAAAACAAAATTACCACATTGTTATGATCAAAAGAAACAGCATTTGTGTTTATATTATCCGGATGGAAAAGAGTGGAATAAATCAATGTTATTGACATCAACGATTATTCCTTGGGCTTTTGAATGGCTATACCATTATGAAATTTGGTTAGGTACAGGAGAATGGATGGGTGGAGGAATTCATACTATTTCAAAAGTACCTAAGCTTGCGGATAATAAGTAATAAAAATTAACTAAAAAAAATAAGCAATTGATTCATTAAGCTAATAATAAACAATATAGGGTATGATTTTTAATAACAAGTTCAATTTTGAAGAATATTTAAGTAAAAATGATTTAGAAATGGTTGGTAATTATCCAGCAAGTTATCTAAAAGATCATAGAAATTATAGAATAGCTGTTTTATTAGGGACTCAAGATTTACCTCAATATCATATAAAAATTGATACTGATGCAGGTTTTCCTCTGGGAGTTATTTTTGATGAAGATAATAACCAAATAAATATAATTTCACTAAGAGAAAAACAGATATGATCAATATAAATAAAGGTCAATACAAGAAAACACCTATTGGATTAATTCCTGAAGAATGGGAGATTAAAGAATTAGGAGAAGTTACAAATTACATAAAAGGTTATGCCTTTAAATCAAATATGTTTTCTGATAAAGGTGTAAGAATAATTAGAATATCAGACACAACTTCAAATTCTATAAAAGAAGAAGGTGCTATGTATATAGATTCTAAAAATGCTTTTAATTATAAAAAATGGGAACTAAAAAGTGATGATTTAGTATTTACTACTGTTGGTTCTCGTCCTCCAATGTATGATTCAATGGTTGGTAAAGTTATTAAAATTGAAAAAAAACATGAAGGCTCTTTATTAAATCAAAATGCTGTAATTATAAGAACGAAGGATATTGCTAATCAGCAATTTGTTTTCAATCAATTTAAAGAAAAAAGATACTTAGATTTTATAGAAACAATTGTTAGAGGAAATGCAAATCAAGTTAGTATAACACTTGAAGATTTATTCAAATATCCTCTTGTATTCCCACCACTTCCAGAACAAAAAAAAATCGCCGAAATCCTTTCCACATGGGACAACGCCATTGATAACTGTAAAAAAATAATCAAAAAACTTAAAAAAAGAAACAAAGGCTTAGCGCAGCAGTTACTTTCTGGGGAAACTAGAGTTAGTGGGTTTGTAGACAGTTGGAAAATGAAACAATTAAGCGAGTGTTTAGCTTATACTCCAAGAGAAATCGACAAACCAAAAGAAAGTTTTTTAGCACTAGGTATTAGAAGTCACGGAAAAGGGGTATTTCATAAACCAAATTTTGAACCTTCTGCAATTGCAATGGAAAAATTATATGAAGTTAAAGAAAATGATTTAATAGTAAATATAACTTTTGCATGGGAACAAGCAGTGGCAATTGTATCTAAAGAAGACGAAGGTGGTTTGGTATCTCATCGTTTTCCAACTTATACCTTTAAAGTCGATAAAGCATCTCCTACATTTTTTAGGTATTTTATTCTTGAAAAACGATTTAAGTTTTTACTTGAATTAATCTCTCCGGGAGGAGCCGGTAGAAACAGAGTGATGAGTAAAACAGATTTCTTGAAGTTGGAATTAAAACTACCATCTGTTCAAGAACAAAATGCAATTGCAAATATTTTAGATAATGCAACAAATGAACTTAAACAATACGAACAAAAATTAGCAAACCTTCAGTTACAGAAAAAAGGATTAATGCAGCAGTTGTTAACAGGTAAAGTAAGAGTTAAAACAGACAACTAAAAATTATGAGTAAAACATCAATACCCGCTCCCATAAAAAATCAACTTCTTGTAAAATCAGGTGGTCGTTGTCAGTATAGAGGTTGCAATATCTCTTTGTATGATGATATTATTACAAAAAGAACATTCAATAAGTCTTATATAGCTCATATCGTCGCAGATGAGCCAGGTGGTCCGAGAGGTGATGCGATTCGATCACATCAATTATCTAAATCACTATCTAACTTGATGTTGTTGTGTGATCAATGTCATAGAAGGATTGATAAGATAGATGTGGCAGGTCATCCCGAAACGTTACTTTTGGAAATGAAAAAAGAGCATGAAGAAAGAATAGAACGTAATACCGCAATTGCTCCAAATATGGTAAGTCATATTCTTACATATAAAGCTAATGTAGGTCAGTTTACCCCAGAAATGAGTTACCAAACAGTAAGTCAATTCCTGATGCCGTCATATTATCCAGCTATTGCAGATACTATTGATTTAAGTTTGTCAAATAGTATACAAAGAGATAGAGATACTACATTTTGGTCAACTGAGGTTGAAAATTTACAAGCACAATTCAATAAAAAACTTTCGCAAAATTTTGCGAAAGGAGAAATAAAACATTTGTCGGTATTTGCATTTGCACCAATTCCATTACTTATTAAATTAGGAACACTTATAAATGATATTTATACGGCCAATATTCATCAAAAAGTACGTGATCCCGACACATGGAATTTAGACGATGATACTACAGAAGTAAAATATACTGAGATTGAACCTGAGAAAAAGCACAATAAAGTAGCCCTTAATATTTCGTTAAGTGCAACTATAACTAATGATAGAATTACACAAGTGTTAGGCGATGATTGTGATATTTATACAATTACAATAGACAAACCATTTAATGACTATTTAAAAAGCAAAAGACATTTAAAAGATTTTAGTGTTGTCATTAGACTGTTGTTTAATAGAATAAAAACCAAATATGGTGCTTCAACGCCACTACATGTTTTTCCATCTATGCCAATTGCTACTGCAATTGAATTAGGAAGAGTGTGGATGCCTAAAGCTGATATGCCTTTGTATTTGTACGACCAAAACACTGCAAACAATGGATTTACAAAAGTTATTGAAATAATCAATAATTAATTTTTATAGATATGTCAAAATTAGCTACTCTCTTAAAAAAAGCATTTCAAAAAAATGAAAGTTTTCATGCATTAATTGCGTTCAAAGGAATCAAATTAGCAGAGCTTCCTGATGAGTTAAAAGAAAAATGTATTGATTATTCATTTTGGGAAAACGATAAAATTAACGATGAAGTATTGTTTTCTAAAAAAGCAAAACTTCATCTCATTAATGAGCTTAGTTCAGCAAATGTAAATACAAGAATAATATCTTACGAAGCACTAATATATGGTTTCAAACTAGCAAAAGAGTTAGGTATTGAAGCAGATATAAAAATCATTGATTTTAATATTTTTGAATTTGCACCCAATAATTTTACCTGTGAAATTCAAAATATTGAAGATACTAGCGAACAAGCAGAAGAAATAGACGATGAGTTCTACACAGATATTGTAGCTTCAAGTTTAGTAATTAATGGTGAAACTTTTGTGCAATACAGAGATGGAGAGCTTTTAAAAAATGCTAAAAGCATAATTCCATTATTTGAAGAAGCTAACTGGGATTACAATTCTCTTGAAACTATCAAAGAAAATGACATAGATTCTAATCACTTTGTATTTAACTTCGAAACCAGAGAGTTTGTTAAAATAGTTTACGATACCATAAATCAAGAAACCAAAGAAGTTACAATCGTAGTTGATAACGTGGTAAAAACAGATTTAAGTGCTCACGAACAACTTTCAATTATTTTAGATGCTTTTGCTAAACTTGATATAACGGTTAATCTAAAGAGGATTGTTTACGATTTAACAAAATCCAAAAGACCTGAGCTAAATGATATTTTACAAAAATATTGGGGCTATCCTAGTTTTAAAACTTTAAAAGTCTATGCCGACCCAGATATTTCAAAAGAAACAATTGAAATTAGTCAAGCCGATGTAATAGAATCTATTGTTGAAGAATATGAAAATGGAAACGTACACAACAAAGCCTTTCAAGATATTTTTCTAACAGCTCCAACAGGTGCTGGTAAATCTTTATTATTCCAGGTGCCTGCCATTTATATAGGTGAAAAATACAATGCATTAAGTATTGTGGTAACGCCTTTAAAAGCTTTAATGCTAGATCAAGTAAATCAATTAAAAGGGAAAGCAAACTATAATAAAGTAGCTTTTATAAATTCGGATATCTCAATTGTAGAAAGAGATGAAATCTTAAAAGAAGTTCACAATGGTCAAATCAATATATTATATCTAGCACCAGAGTTACTACTTTCTTATGACATAAGTTACTTTTTAGATAAAAGAAGACTAGGATTATATATTGTAGACGAAGCCCATACAGTAACCACTTGGGGTAGAGACTTTAGAGTTGATTATTGGTATTTGGGATATCACATTAACAAGGTCAGAAAGTATGCTAAAGACCAAAACAATAAAAATCTAAAATTTGTGGTAGTAGCGGTTACGGCTACAGCGCCTTACGGTAAAACGCACGATGTGGTATTTGAAACTTTAAAAAGTTTACAAATGCCATATTGTAAAAAATATATTGGTTACGCTAGAAGAGATGATATTACATTTGAAATTAATCACGTAAATATTGAAGGGAATTTACAATTACAAAAAATAAATTTAGCGGTTGAAAGAATACGAGAATTTGAAGCTAATAATAAAAAAACAATTGTCTATTGTCCATATACTTCTCAAGTAAATCAATTAACAACTAAGGCTACAGAAACAAATGTAACAGTTCATCCTTTCCATAGTCAACTAGACCAAGCGACCAGAGATAGATCATACGAACAATTTAGAGAAAATGAATCGATAACAATGGTAGCTACAAAAGCTTTCGGAATGGGAATCGATGTAGACAATATTACACAAGTCTATCATTTAGCTCCAACAGGTTTACTAACGGATTACATTCAAGAAATTGGTCGTTTGGCAAGAAGACAAGATCTACAGGGTGTTGCTACAGTAGATTTTAGTAATCGTGATTTCCAATTCATAAACGTGTTACATGGCTTAAATAGAACTTTCGATTGGCAACTTCGTGAAGTAATGAGAAGGTTATATCGTTTTTATGAGGAAAATGCAAAGCAAAATCAATTAATTAATGCAGAAGATTTTGCACATATTTTTAGTTCAGAAGGCGATCAACTTCAAAATGCTTTAAAAAATGCTTTAATGCTAATAGAAAAAGATCTAAATCTAAAGTATAAGAGAATACCAGTAATAATTGCAAGACCTAAAAACTTATTTGCAACAGTTTATGCTAGTATTAAAAACGAGCAGATACCATTAATTGAAAATGAATTAAAATCTGATTCTTTTCGAATTATCAATTATCAAGGTTTAGAACAACACAACAAATCAATAATTATTTTAGAACTTGATAAAATTTGGGAAAACAACTTTAGAGATAAATCCTTTGCAATCGTAAAAAGAGATTTCTTCAATAAAAGATTGTTTGAAGATATTGACTTGGAACCTAAACTTAAAATTTCAATTACGATAAATGATTCTAAAGCTAGAATTCAAGCTGCATTACAAGATTATTTTAATAAAATTGAAATTGCTTTTACAAACCAACAAGGTTTCTTCACTCCTGAACAATTTATGCTAAATTTAGTGAGACTTGGAATTGAGAGACAATTAGCACAAACTATAGCCGATTTTATTTTGCCTATGTTTAGTCAAAGAGAAAATCTTTATAACCTAACAATAAGAGACGTGGTAGATAATGCTAATTTTTTACAATCTAAAAAATTTGAAAACGAAATCAAATATCGTGTTGTAGATGGTGCAATTACTTCAATTATTTCAAACATCAGAAGAAGTGTTAATACAATGTTTTTAACAAAAAGAGAAGTAATAAAATATGTTTCTAGAGATTCACCTCAAAAGATACATTATTCAAAAGTTGGACAGATTTTGGAAGTTTTAGATTTAGGAACTCATACTGTTTCAGGTGGCGAAAATCCAAAAATATTCGTTCGTATAAACGACCCTTTTAGATTAAGACAAGTAATAAATAGCAATTATCAAAATATCCTTTTAGCAGATGTTCGACAAAGACACGTTTCGGGTATTCAATTAATGGAAGAGTTTTTCTCTTCAAATCTTACATCTGAACAAAGATGGGATTTTATAGAAGATTATTTTTTAGGACTTAAAGTTTAATAAGTATGCAAAATATAACCCTAACCGAGGATATCATATCACAAGTACCAGCCCTGAAACTCTTAATGAACATGGGGTGGAAATACCTGTCTCAAGAGCAAGCAGTTGAAGCAAGAGGAAATAGAACATCAAATGTATTGTTAGAAGGTGTTTTGAAACAACAATTGCAAAAAATAAATACCATAAACTATAAAGGTAAAGATTTTTCATTTTCTGAAACAAACATCAATAATGCAATTGTAGCACTAAGAGATTTACCAATAAATGAAGGATTTATTGCGGCTAACAAACATTTTTATGAACTTATTACCCTAGGTAAAAGTTTAGAACAAAATATTTTAGGAGATAAGAAAAGTTTTTCTTTTCAATATATCGATTGGAAAAATCCTGAAAATAATATTTTCCATGTAACGGAAGAATACAGTGTAATCCGTTCAGAAAGAGCAGACCATTACCGTCCTGATATTGTACTATTTGTGAATGGTATCCCTATGGTTGTCATAGAATGCAAAAGTCCATTTATCAAAGAACCAGTAGAGAAAGCAATTGAACAACAGCTAAGAAATCAACAAGACGATGGAATTCGATCACTATATCAATATTCTAATCTAACATTAGCATTAGCCACTAATGATGCAAAATATGCAACAACTGCTACAGCTAAAGAGTTCTGGGGTTATTGGAAAGAAGTATTCAAAACAAAGGAGGAACAGTTAAATTGGGAAGAAAAAATAAATGCTATAAAACACCAACCCCTGCCAAATGATGAAAAAACAATTTTGTTTAAAGAGCGTTTTAAAAGTGTTTGGAATTATTTTGAGCAATTAGAAAAAGAACAACAAGTAATTACAGAACAAGATAAATTACTCTACAGCTTTTGTGTTCCTGAAAGGCTGTTAGACATCATGTTTAATTTTACATTGTTTGATGAAGGAATTAAAAAAGTAGCGAGATACCAACAATATTTTGCAATAAAAAATACATTACAAAGAATTGAAAAAACAGATAATAAAGGAAATCATATTGGAGGAGTAATCTGGCATACACAAGGAAGTGGAAAGTCACTTACTATGGTAATGTTAGCACAACTAATTGCAGCGAATCCAACAATCAAAAACCCTAAAATTATTCTAGTTACCGATCGTATTGACTTAGATGATCAAATAACGGAAACATTTCAAAAATGCCAAGTTCCAGTTGAAAATGCTCAAACAGGCAAACATTTAGTACAATTAATCAAAAGTCCAGGCGATGCAGTAATTACTACTTTAATTCACAAATTTGAAGCGGCGGTAAATCAAGAAAAACAAGGTTTTACATCATCCGAAATCTTTGTTTTAATTGATGAAGGACACCGCAGTCAATACGGTACATTCAATGTTAAAATGCAAAAGGTTTTCCCAAATGCATGTTTTATCGCTTTTACAGGTACTCCTTTAATGAAAAAAGAAAAAAGTACAGCAAATAAATTTGGAGGTCTAATCGATGTGTATTCCATTACAGATGCGGTAAATGACAAAGCTGTAGTACCTCTTTTGTACGAGGGTAGACACAACTTAATTGAAGTGAATGAAAAACCATTGGATAATTATTTCGATAAAGTCTCAGAACCTCTAACAGAATATGGCAAAGCAGCATTAAAAAGAAAATACAGTTCTAAAAATATTTTAAATAAAGCAGACCAAGTAATTTATGCAAGAGCATGGGATATTTCAGAACACTTCGAAGACAATTGGAAAGGAACCATTTATAAAGGACAACTTGTAGCTCCTAATAAAGTTTCAGCTATTCGATATAAAGAATATTTAGACGAGATTGGAAAAGTAACGTCAGAAGTAATAATTTCTGCTCCAGATATGAGAGAAGGTGAAGAAGATGCTTTTGAAATTGCTGAAGATAAAGTAAAAGCATTTTGGAAATCTCGTATGGACAAATACGGTACAACTGAAATGTATGAAAAAACAGTTATCAATTCATTCAAAAAGCAAGATACTCCTGAAATTATAATAGTAGTTGACAAATTACTTACTGGTTTTGATGCGCCAAGAAATACCGTTTTATATCTTACGAGACCTTTAAAAGAACATACGCTTTTACAAGCTATTGCACGTGTTAATCGTTTATGCCCAGGAAAAGATTATGGGTATATCATTGATTATTTTGGAAACTTAGAAAACTTACACAATGCTTTAGAAACCTATTCAGGTGATAATACTTTTGATGCGGAAGATATCGAGGGTACTTGGACTAATATTGGAGATGAAATTAAAAAGCTACCTCAAGTACATTCAGATGTTTGGGATATTTTTAAAACAATAAAAAATAAATATGACGAACCTGCCTATGAGGAATTATTAAATGATGAAGAACTAAGACATAATTTTTATGAAAAAGTTTCCATCTTTTCAAGAATTTTAAAAATGGCTTTGTCTAGTTTTGAATTTGCAACCAAAACAGACGAAAAAGTTATAGAAAAATACAAAAAGGATGCAAAATTCTTTTTAGCATTGCGTATAGCCGTAAAAAGAAGATATTCCGATGATTTAGATTATGCCGAATACGAACCACAAGTTCAAAAGCTTATTGACAAGCATATTACTACGGAAGGCGAAGTTTTAAGAATTACAGATCAAGTCAACATTTTTGACAAACAAAAAGAGAAGAAGAAGTTGAAAAACTAAGTAGTAAAGCTGCTAAAGCCGATCATATTGCCAGTAGAACTATTCGTGCTATCAATGTAAAAATGAACGAAGACCCTGTTTTTTATAAAAAATTATCAAAACTAATTAAGGAAGCAATTGAAGAATATCATCAACAACGTATTGATGAAACAGAATATTTGAAAAAAGCCAAAGAATTTGAAGAAACATTCTTAAAAGGGCAAACGGAAAATATTCCTGAGATAATAAAGAACAATCCAACAGGAATAGCAATCTTCAATTTAATAGGTGAGGTTTTTGTTAATGAGTTGAAAAACAATGACGATTTGCCAGCTAAAATGGCAAAAGAAATAGATGAGATTTTAAAAAA
This sequence comes from Flavobacterium haoranii, assembly GCF_009363055.1. Classification (NCBI taxonomy): domain Bacteria; kingdom Pseudomonadati; phylum Bacteroidota; class Flavobacteriia; order Flavobacteriales; family Flavobacteriaceae; genus Flavobacterium; species Flavobacterium haoranii. The sequence continues at coordinate 134,327 of NZ_CP045292.1, forward strand.
TATCGTTTTTGATAATGGTATTTTACGTATAGATTGGCAAAAAGACCAAAATATAGAAAGTGAAATATTGAGAAGCATTGACGATTATTTCTTTGAGGCCAAAATTCGCTTTGGTATTGATTTTACGTTTGAAAAAATAGACCAAATGGTAGAAGAAGTATTGAAAATGGCTAAAACTAAATTCGTATGATAACAATGTCGGAACATTCTATAAATTACGGGTCAAAATCAATCAAATTTCATTTAGATTTTTCAGACAGAAAAACATTAGGTATTAAAGTTCATCCTGATAATTCGGTACATGTTGCAGCTCCTTTCGATTCAGAAATGGATAAGATAGAAGCTAAAGTAAAGCAAAAAGCTCGTTGGATTATAAAGCAGCAAAATGAATTTTTATCTTATCTACCTAAGTTAGCAGAAAGAAAATTTATAAATGGAGAAACACACTTGTATTTGGGGAGACAATATCTTCTAGAAATAAATCCAAGCAAAAAAAATGAAGTTAAAATTTCAAGAAATAAGCTAATTGTAAACCATATTGTTAAAAGTAAACCTGAAAGTGTATTGGAAAAATGGTATATAGAAAAAGCAGAACAACATTTTAAAAAATTGATTCATGAGGTATTGCCCTTATTTAATAAATACCAAGTCAGTACACCAACAATTCAAATTAAAAAAATGAAAAAACGCTGGGGTAGTTGTTCTGCTAATGGAAATATAATTTTAAATTTAGAATTAATTAAAGCCTCTAAAGGTTCTATTGAATATGTAATAATTCATGAACTATGCCATTTAATCCATCACAACCACACTAAAGCTTTTTACGAACTGCTAGATTCGATAATGCCAGATTGGAAGAAATGGAAAAATAAATTAGAACAGCAACTATAGTTAATAATAAGAAGCGAAAGACTCGGGCATTCTTGGTTTCCAAATACGTCATCCTGAGCTTTGTCGAAGGGCCCGCTGTCCGTTAAACACGGTATCACTCCCATCGGGGCTAGATAGTAAGCAAATGGCTTTCTTGTTTTCTTTTTTTTTAATAGGAACGCTTCGCTGAAGTAGTTTCACCCACCCAGTCCTAGTTTATCCTGGGCTTGCCGAAGGGCTCCCCACCGCACTAGTGGTATTTTGTGTGTTTTTAGCACTTGTTTTCCCCATAGTAAGTCAATAAAAAAAGGCTCCCTGTTTTTCCAACCCCTCGCGCACAGTCCGCCTTTTTTTATCCACTTACACCCAATCCAAAAAACAAACGCTAAAAACACACAAAAACCACTCCCAAGCTATTATTACATAATAAACCTTATAATTCATTCCCAACACCCCACGCAGTCCCCCTGAAAGTTATAAGGGTTATTATGTAAAATATCCGCTCCCAGCCGCACCCACCAGAAAAATAATAGGAACGCTAACGCTAACGTAATTTTCATCGTTTTTTGAAGATGCTTCCCATTTCCATCAGACTTTAACAGCAAACTGAAAACCGAGACTGCTAACTGAACTATCAAGCATCCTCAAAAATCAAACTATCACAAGAGTGTATTTTTATTTGCAACCACAACCGATACACCACGTAAGCAAATAAAAAAACACCCTTGTTCACCAGTCCCGATTGAACACCCCTAAAACCCCATTTCATAAGAACATTTGGGGTAAACATTTTTACAAAAAAAAGGATAAAAAAGAAGCCAAAGGTTTGTTCCGGGTATTCAAAAAAGCAAGTTCAAGCCTTCGGTTCTGGATAAAATCTCCACCCTCATTTTCCAGTTCACTTATTTCCTGAATACTAAAAACTGTCCACTGTACACTCCACAGTAGGGTAGTATTTTACCCGTAAAACTTGCTTTTTTGAAACCCTCCACAAGGCAAGAGGGCTTTCTTTTTTTTCCTTTTTTCTTTTGCAAAAATGTGTGTGAAATGGAGTGAAGCGGAATTCACGAACTCCTATAAAAAAACAATAGAAAACATGTGAGTAATCATCTCGGTTTCCATTCACATTTCGGGCAATCACGAAGGAAAGACGAAGGAAGTTAACCTGTTAAATCCTTGTACTATGGACACAATTTTTATTAAAACCCACCAACCTGGGGCGCATTATGCCAAACCGCACTTTTTCGTATTATCAAAAGGACTGAATAGCGGAAAACCTCAAAACGAACCCTTTACAAACAGCTTTGTACTTGTATTTCAAACTGAAGCTCAAAAAGAGGACATTTTTTGGATAGCCATGAGCCTATGGAAATCCAAATTCTGGATGCCTTTTCTTCGCGGTTCGGTTATTCCGTTCTTATCTCTCTATGAATTCAAAAAGAATTCAATCCAAAAGCAACCCGAATGATGCGAGAACACGAGCAGCACAAAAAAAACATCCATGCACTAAAGCTGTTGCAAGAGCAGGAAAACCATTTCAATAAAAACATCCACCTCATCAACGAACTCAAAAACGCTATTATGATGAGGTATAGAAATAAATAAAAGGAAGCCTGGACTAATTTGTCTAGGCTTTTTTATTTAATCAAAGAAACCATATCGAAAGAATTCATTTATATTTGGATAATAATTTGATATTAATTACTATCAATCAAAATAATTCAAAAGCATTAGTAAAACTTTACATTTGTAACATTTGACAATAATGGTAACAAACCCAATTGAAATTTAAAAACATTTAAAAAATTGAAAAGAGAATGAATTACATAGTTGAAAATGAAAAGTTAACGCTACAATATATTCCAGGAAATGGAGCTTGGACTTATCAATTGATAATTCCAAATACCAAAGACATTAAAGGTAAATGGGGTGATTTAAAAGTTTCAGGAACTATCGATGGCTATGAAGTTAAGAATAAGAATTTAGGACCAGTAAAAAATTCGGATAAAAAAATGGCTATAAATTCAGAAATTAGAAATGCAATAAACAAAAATGGCGGTGAAACCGTAATTGTAACTTTATATCTGGAAAATCAAACAGAAACAAATGATAATTCTGAAATTTTAGAGTGTTTTAAAGATGCGCATGTTTTGCATATTTTTGAGCGATTAGATAAAATAGAACAGACTCAAATTCTAAACGAAATTTCTACTGTTGCAACGGATGATCAAAAAGCAGAAAAAATAATTAAGGCAATTGAAAATCTTGAGACTAAACGAAGATGAGTGAGTAGAATATTTAATGTAATCAAACTAAATAAAACAGAGCTGTAAGATATTTACCGAAGATTAACTTGTATTTTCAAAGTGGTTCAATTTTAATAATGTTTAATTCTAAAATTCAATTTCTACTACAAGTTTCGTTACACATTACAACCGATATAGCAAAAAAGCCTGAACAAAATTCAGGCTTTCTCATACTCAGTAAAGGTTACCAATCAAAACTGAGCTTATTTCTTTTTTGAGGTTAGGCGTTTTAAAAGCACCGAAACACCAAAACTAACGACTGCTCCAATAAAGGCTAAAACTATTGTTTTCAAGACATCTGCTGAGGTTAAATTAGGAATAACACTCAATGCAAATCCTCCAAAAGTTCCTGCCCTCAAAGTTAAGGAATTATCCATTTCCTCCAACATCAGTTTCGGGCTTAACCTCATCTTTTTTGTTGCCCAGGATAGTATTATCCTTAACCTGTGCTGAGCTTGTCGAAGTATCAACGGTAATTTGGCTTACTGCTGATAAAACACCACCTGCAACGGCAGCATAACCTGCAACGGTTACAACAACAGCAGGTAAAGCTACTGGAGCAGCTACAATGCTTCCACTTACTGCTAATAAGGCTAATCCAATGGTGCGCAACACCTTAAAAAATTTCGGAGTGGGTGCCTTAGCACGTTCTACTACATTCATAATCTATCTTTTTATGTCATCCTGTAAAGGATCTATTGTACAATCAATTCTACACTTTCTTTGTTATCCAAAGCTTTATAAACTAAGTCTTTCAACTTGGTAAAAGCTTTTCTAGATAGTAAACCTAAACCAGGTCCAGAAAGTTTCGTAACAGGAGCAATACAGCCTCGCAATTCCTTTTGTGCATTATTGGCAGGATGTATCAAAATATACGTTCTGTTCGGTACATTCACCAATTCCAAATGCCATTTGTACTTCGCACTATATCGCTTTCTAATAAAATATTTCCCTTCCGGAATACAGGAAATCCCACGCTCATTTCGTTTCCACGGCAATTCAATAGTATAACTAATCAATTTGCCTTCACATTCCAATTTTCCATTCGTTCCTTCAGGGAAATAAGTTCTTGTCAAAAACAGCACCATAACTGCAAACTGAGACTGAGACTGTCAACTAATTAAACTCCTCCATCAACCGCTACAATAGATAACGGGTTAAAAGCTCCATTTTTCAATGGATACATTTGCCCATTAATTTGTTGGTAAAACTCCACACCAAGAGCCAAAACAAGTGGGTGAGTAGAGTTAGCAGTCACCGCATTACTCAAGTTGATTACAGTCGTAGCTGTAGCATCCCAAGGTAAAATTGCAGTTTCAGAAGTAGCCACTTCATACGATTCCCCAGTAAAGTCAATTGCAGCTCCACCAGAAATCACTTTAAAGTGAGTAGTTCCACTAGGAGCTGCAATCATGTTCGCAGGAACAAAAGGAGGAATCGAAACATCCAATGTACCAGCCACACGATCAATAGCAGGAGTAAAAGGAGCAAACAAAGAAGTTCCTAATTTTCCACGAATATTAAATTCGAAACCAAGAACCAATTCAATTTCCCCATCAATTACATTACGTAATCCTCTTTCACTCACAGCATCCATTTGGATAACCTTAACCATTTGTTGCGTCAAACGACTCACCATTCTACCATCCGCAGAGTTCAACAACAATGGGCGTAAAGCCGTTCTCAAAAGCTTACCTGCTTTTCCAGCTCTACCAAATTCAGAACCGTTCTCACGTGTTCTTTGAAACGCAGGGTCACTAGCAATTCTACTTGCTTCAATGCCACCTTTCTCACGAGCTAAATGCCCATCCTGCGTCTTATAAAAAGTAATATCCCCGATAGTACCTTTTAACTTAATTATGCCTTTCTGTCTAGCCATAACTTCAAAATTTTAGTTCAACATTTTTTCACTTTCATTAATCACATTCAAAACTCGGTTGCAACACTTTCTGAAATAATTACACTGCAAATTTCCCACACAAAACCCATCAAAAAACAATATCCAATACCAAATGTCCTAAATCGACACATTTGTCCTTAAACGTCCTAAAACACATTATATGAACTCTATCAATCAACGTTAAATGAAAAGATTAATTAAGTATCTTTAACCTATCTCAAAGCCAACTCAAAAGCAAGGTTAAAGTATGAATCAAGTACCAAAACGAGTTTGTATCTATCCAAAGGACATACAACGCATTACAGGTAAAAGCTATCGTCAAAGCACAAGAATATTAAATGAAATAAGAAAGTCGCTTAGAAAGCCTAAAAATAGCCTTGTAAGTGTAGAAGAGTTTTGTTTGCATACTGGCTTAAATATCGAACATGTTTTACCATTGATTGATTAGCAGTATCAACTTATTTAATTTTTAAACTACTTAATTGAAATATTTTATTATATTTGTACTGTAAGATTTGTCAGAAAAACGAATGCTTTTTTGAGGTTTAAAATCGAGACCCAAGATTTGGACAATTGAAAAAACTTTTAAAATATAGGCTTAACGAAAGAGATACGAATCCCTCTTTCTCCGCTGAGCAAGGCTCAAACGAAATCAAAACCCTTTAAATAGTAGTATTTAAAGGGTTTTTTCATTTTATATATTAGCCAATTTATTCATTTTTAATCAAAAAAAGGTGCACAATCGGTGCACTCAGGTTTCGCTCAAAAAAAGTGCACCGAATTTTTTGAAAACCCTTGCAAAATAAGGTGTTCAATGAATAAACATCTTGACCTATATTGAGAATTAAAATAAATTAATTATCAATTTAAAGGTTACCATTATGACTACAAAAATCTCTCTGATTTTCTACATTAGAAAATCAAAAATCAATGCCAATGGACAAGTTCCAATTTATCAACGCATAACTATCGAAGGAAAACGATACGAAATCAGTACCGGACAATTTGTTGAAGAAGCAAAATGGAGTTCTGAAGCAGGCAGAGTGAAAGGCAATTCAGAAGAAGCTCGTTCAATAAATAACCGACTAGATATGGTTAAATCTAAAGTATTCGATGTAGAGAGAAGATTATTCATGAGTAATACACAAATCAATTTTGAAAACTTCAAAAACGAATACTTAGGCAAAAAAGAAAGAGAACGAACATTGATTCCTATCTTCATAGAACACAATCGTAAAATTAAAGAATTAGTGGGTTCTGAATATGCTCTAGGCACATTAGAACGATACGAGACATCTTTAAAACATACCAAAGCATTTTTACAATGGAAATACAACATTTCAGATATTGACATAACCAAAATAGACCATGCTTTTATAACCGAGTATGAATTCTATCTAAGAACAGAAAGGAAATGCGCGAATAACACCGCTGTCAAATACATTAAAAATTTCCATAAAATCATCAATATCTGTTTAGCAAATGGATGGTTAATAAAAGACCCTTTTGCAAATTATAAATCGAAAGTAAAAGAAGTAATTCGAGAGTTTCTAACGGAGCAAGAAATTCAAGAAATAATGAACAAAGAATTTGTAACGGAAAGATTAGAACAAATACGAGATATATTTGTGTTTAGCTGCTTTACTGGTTTAGCATATATTGATGTTAAACAACTTACAAATAATAATATTGTATTGGGTATAGATGGTGATAAATGGATTAATAAGAATCGTCAAAAGACAGATACGAATTCAAAAATACCTTTGCTTCCAACAGCTCAATATATTTTAGACAAATATGCAGAACACCCAGTTTGTTTAAATGAAGGTAACCTCCTCCCTGTCCATCAAACCAAAAAATGAATGCATACTTAAAAGAAATAGCAGATGTTTGTGGTATTAAAAAAGACCTTACTTTCCACATGGCAAGACATACTTTTGCTACTACAGTCACTCTGAGTAATGGAGTTCCTATCGAAACAGTAAGTAAAATGTTAGGACATACAAATTTGAAAACAACTCAACATTATGCAAAGATTTTAGATAAGAAAATTAGTGAAGATATGCAGGTATTAAAATCCAAATTCAGTAATAATTTGCAAACTTCAAGCAAATCAGTGAATTACTAAAATTGTGAAAAAATAAAAGTATTTTAAGATTTTATCAACATTTATATTAATAGATTTTAGTTTAATTTGACAAACTAAAATCTATTCTTTTTATGATTACAACTATAAAAATAACTCTTTGGTAGATTTTGAAAATGAACTATGTACTATCTTAAACACGCATTCAAATGAAATAGAAAAAGCTAAAAAAATTATTAGTTTCATTGAAGAAACACTTAAACAAATTTCAAGTTGGTTAAAAAACCATGTATTTGATTCAATTCAAGATGAAATAATATTTTTTAAAGAAATTAAACCCAATATAGTAGCAAAACTAATCTTCTATAAAGAAGTCTTAATACTAATTGCTACCCAACCAATAGACAAAACAAAAAGGTAAAATACTTTGAAAAAAGATTGAATGCAATTAATCAATTCCACAGGAAAAACAGAGAATTTATTAAATATATAAAAAGTCAATCAACACATTTTGATGAGTTATATTTTACTCGAAAAAAGTATAAAGACCTTTTCTTAAACGATTGTGTAGTTATCAATCAAGATGCTAAATTATCTACTTCACATGACTATTTATTAGCTGAAGTAATTGCGTATGAATTATTAGCAATTTACATTGAAAACTGCATTGATAACCTCAACAAATCTTGTGCTATAGCAAATACAAACTTTAATTCAAATCTTCATTGGACAGCAAAAAAGATTGATCTAATTGAATTAATTTATGCTTTACACCAAGCTAAAGTATTCGACAATGGTCAAGCAGATATCAAAGAGATAACACACGTTTTAGAAAAAGCCTTTCAAATTGATTTAGGCGACAACATTACCAGAAGTTTTATCGATATCAAAAACCGTAAAACTGAACCAACACGTTTCTTAAATCAGTTACAAGCAGAACTCGAAAACAAAATCGAGAAGGATTCATATTAAATACTTCAATTTCTATCCAAATCTTATAAAAATCGTTCCCAAGTTGGTACCAACTTGGGAATTTTTATTATCCAAAAGCTATTGTTTTGTTTCAAATTAATTCAAAACATAGCATTATGAACAATTTAAACCACAAATCACTTTTTCCTGAAACGGATAACATAGAATTATTAAATCACCAAGTAGTAACAAAAAGAGATTTATTAAATTTTGGAAATTTACTCTTAAACGAACTAAAGAATGCTACTTCAAATGAAGCCACTCAAAAACAATGGCTAAAATCTTCAGAAGTTAGAAACTTATTAAAAATCTCTCCAGGTACTTTACAAAACCTTAGAATCAACGGCACTTTAAAATATAAACGTATTGGCGGAATCATTTACTACAAATACGAAGACATCGTAAAAATGCTAAATCAGTAAAAAAACGCTGCTAGTTACTATTCACTATTCACTAATTACACACGAGCCTCTTTTGAGGCGAACTGGCGTAGCAAAAAGCTAGTAAAATGAACTACATCAAACACCTTACAGGTTTCTTCGAAAAGGTAAGTATCGATTATGACCTCAACCCAACACATATTAGTCTATACATGGCCATATTTCAATTGTGGAATCAAAACCGTTTTCAAAACCCAATTAGCATTTCTCGAGATGAATTAATGAGAATTAGTAAAATCGCTTCTACGGCAACATACCATAAGTGTATTAAAGAACTTGCAGAAAGAGACTACATTATTTACAAACCATCTTACAACCCATTTAGAGGTTCATTATTAGAAGTTTGCAACTTAGATTTCTACACAAAGCCAGTAACTAAAAAAGAAATAAAAAAAATAACTGCTACATCAAAAAATGAAAAGGTTATTGAGCAAGTTTCTGAACAAGTAATAAACAAGCACCAAACAAGTAATGAACATGTACCTATTATAAACAATACAAACAGTATAAACATTAAAAAGGATAACACTCAAAATGGTAATAAAGAAAAAAGTGATTCAAAATTTTCAAAGCCTTTATTTGAAGAAACCAAAAATTATTTCCTTGAAAAAAACACACCAGAATTTGAAGCAGAAAAATTCTACAACTATTACGAAAGTAATGGTTGGTTAATTGGAGGAAAAACAAAAATGAAAGATTGGAAAGCAGCTGCAAGAAATTGGATGATCAATGCAAAGAAATTTGATAAAAATTCGTCAGCTCGAACTGATTCCAAAACAAACAATCTAACCCCAAACCAATTGCACGTTGCCAATCATAAAAACTATGACGAAGCTTTATAAAAATGAACATAACACTTAAAACTAAAAGTTATGCCACACATCAAAGATACATACACAATCCGCAACAATACTAAACATTATGATTTCCAAAAATGTTTGAACTACATCGAACAACAAGGCAAAATAATCTATGGAAGATATTTCCAGTTAGACCCTGTAGATTACCCAACCATATACAAACTAATAACCTATGCCATTCAAGACCAGGAAAAAGCAAATCAACTAAATCTTGATATCAACAAAGGAATCCTTTTATCAGGACCAATTGGCTGTGGTAAAACATCAATCATGTCATTAATAAAACCATTTTTCTACCAAAGGAACGATTATAAAATAAAAACATGCCGTGAAATCTCATTCGAATTCGCAAAAAACGGATTCGATACCATCCAACATTACACACAAAAACAACACACACAAATTAGATTATCCGGCTATTGTTTTGACGATTTAGGTGCAGAACAAAATATCAAGCACTATGGTAACGACCTCAACGTAATGGCAGAAATTATCATTTCTCGTTACGAAGATTTTGTTCAAAATAAATCTATTACTCACATTACCACTAACTTATCAGCAAGTGAAATTGAAAATCTTTACGGCAATCGTTTACGGTCTAGAATGAGATCAATGTTTAATCTGATTACTTTCAATAATCAATCTAAAGACAAAAGATAATTGTTAGATAGTCCATTTAGATTAAAAAAAGCCATGACAATTCTATCAAATACTTAATAAAAATAGTATTAAAATATTTTTATTTTTAAAAATGTTCACTATATTTGAATGTTCATTGTCAATGAACGCTTAAAAATAATGAACAGTATGTATAAGGATAATGATTTTATATATGAAGCTTTTTCAAACCTACAAGAGCTAGTAAAGACTGAAATTACTGTAGATAGTAATAGAGAACCTTATGATGCTGTTATACAGATTAAAGGTCAATCATTCTATTGCTTAGCTAAAAAAAATGCAAGAAATTCAAATCTAGGAATTATTATAAACAGTATTAATGTTTTTCAAAAATCAATTAATAGTAATAAAAAAATATTGTTTGTTGGTGAATATATAGCTAAAGATGTTGCCGAAACGTTAATGGAAAATAATATAAACTATCTAGATGTAGCAGGTAATTGTTATATAAATACGGATACAATTAAAATTATTATTGAAGGTAGAAAACAAATTAAACCAAAAAACGTAAACCAAGCTAGAGCATTCCAAGAAGCAGGTTTAAAACTACTACTCTTATTATTATCGTTAGAAGAATCTTCTGAATACTCATATAGAGTTCTTGCAGATAAGTCAAATATTGCACTAGGTTCTGTAAGTCAAATAATGAAAGAGTTAGAAGAAAATAATTTTATTCTAAAAACTAACGACAAAAGAATAATTAAAAACCGTGAAGAATTAATTGAAAGATGGGTAGTTGCTTATAATGAAACACTAAAACCTAGATTATTTAGAAAATCATATAAAGCAATTAACCTAGAAGAATTAAGGAAAACCGTAAATAATAGTGATGATAATTTAATATTTTTCGGTGGCGAACCTGCAGCTGAAAAAATAACTAATTATTTAAAACCATTAGAATACATTATCTATACAAATGAGGAGTTAAATCAACTTGGAAAACAATTAAAATTAATTCCAGACCAAGAAGGAAATGTAAAGGTTTATAATACCTGTTGGACAGAAAACCTATTCAATAAATACAGTCATGTTGCCCCATCGCTGGTAGTTTATGCAGATTTAATAGGAAGCGGAAACAACAGAAATATTGAAACTGCTAAAATGATTTTAGAAAATGAATTATAAAATCGAAAGTCAAAAAATAGAACATCCACTACTAAAACCATTATTGGCGGAGTTAATTCCTTTTTTTGAAGAAAGAGGAATTAGCTTTTTTGTAATTGGTGCTACAGCTAGAGATATAATTCTAGAAATAAGTGGTCAACAATCAGGCAGAAGAACACAAGATATTGATATAGCAATTTCTATTGATAAATGGGAGCAATTTGAAGAAATAGCCAATGAACTAATTAACTTAGAAAACTTCTCTAAAGATCCTCAACAACAACAACGCTTTTTATATTTAAATAAATTTCAAATAGATATCGTTCCTTTTGGAAATATAATGGATGAACATGACAAAATTTATTGGCCACCAGACCAAACTTTTGCCATGAACGTATTAGGCTTTGAGGAAGCTAAAAATGAAACTGTTACAATTACTTTAGATGAAGAAATTCAATTTGAAATTGTAAACTTAATCAGCATCTTCCTTTTAAAAATTGTAGCATGGAAAGATCGTCATCATAGAGGAAATAAAGACGCAGACGATATTGCGTTCATCATGCAAAATTATCTCAATATTAATGATGAAAGAGCGGCAACGGAACATTATGACGATGTGTATGGTATAGACAATTATACAGAACTAAAAGCATCTGCTTCTTTGATTGGTATAGATTTACGAGAATTAGTAAATGAAAATCCAAAACTTAAAGAATTTTTAATAAACGAATTAAATAAAGATATTGAAAAGCAAGAAGCTAGCATACTAATCAATCAAATTTTAGAAACACACAAAACATTACAATATGAAGATGTTTTGGAAAGTATAAAAATTATTAAACAACAACTAAGCAAATAACCAATTATTAAATGGCAGCAGAAGAAATTATTATCGAAGACAATCAATTAGTTTGTGTTTTAACCGATAAGCCTAAGAAAGCTACTTCACAAGAAAAGAATATTCAATCCATTATTTTAATGTTAAATGAGGAATATGGTTTTGAAATGAAAAATATTGCTCGCGATGTAAACATTGTGTTTGTTGATCCAGATACAGGAAAAAACAAAAAACAAAAAATTGAAGTAGTTGTTTACAAAGAGGACTCTGAACAAAACCAAGAAGACATCATCAGAATTGCAGCGGTTCAAGACGAAAAAATAAAAGAAAACGATAAAAAGAAAGGCGTTACTATTGCTTTAGAAAATGCTTTAGCAGCTTTGGATAATTGCGACTTCGGTCTTTGGACAAATGGTAACGATTTAAAATACCTGCAAAAAGAAGACGATGATTTTGGCTTCGATTTCAACTTTACCGATATTTCTGATTTTCCTGGAAATGGAGAAACTATCGAAGACATTGACCGTGCCGACCGATCGCACAGTAGAAAACCAGCAAACGACTCTTTAATTAAAGTCTTCAAACGTTCACACGATTACATTTACGGTAATGAAGGAAGAAAAAAAGACGCTTTTTGGCAATTATTATACCTCATCTTCTGTAAACTATACGATGAAAAACGAAGATTCAAATGCATAGAAACAGGGGAATCTTATCGAAAAAAATTCTGGGTGGGAATCAAAGAAAAAAATACAGAAGAAGGCCGAAGAGCAGTTGCAAAACGTATCAAAGATATATTTGAAGATTTAAAAAAAGAAGGAACTTTCTCAGATGTTTTTGATGGTAATGAAGCTATTGCACTAACCGATAAAGGTATTGCATTTATTGCTTCTGAATTAGCAAAATATTCCTTCTTAGATGCAACTGTCGATGTAAAAGGTTTAGCTTATGAAACCATTGTAAGCAACACGTTAAAGCAGGAAGCCGGACAATTCTTTACACCTCGTAATATTGTTCGTGCTATGGTAGAAATGCTTAATCCTAATGAAAAAACAAGAGTTTTGGACCCAGCCTGTGGTTCCGGAGGATTTTTAGTAATGGTATTAGAACACGTACGCAAACAAATTGCAAAAGAATTATATCCTGATTTAGAAGATGTTTTATTAGCTGAAAAATTCAATACTTATGAAGTAAATGAAAGAGTTCGTCAGTATGCAGAAACTAATATTTACGGTTTCGATTTTGATCCCGATTTAAAAAAGGCAGCACGTATGAACATGGTAATGGCAGGTGATGGTCATGCTAATATTTTTCACATAAACTCATTAGATTATCCTGATTGGGAAGATCCTAACGAATTAAACAAAATCAAAGCTTCTATTAAGCAGAGTTTAGAACGCATGGCAGACATCGATAACAACTATACCGATGATGCTCGTGGCAAGTTCGACATGATTTTTACCAATCCCCCATTTGGTGCAAAAGTAAAAGTAGAAAAAGAAATTGCCGATAAGTATTACTTATCGAAACATTCTGATGCCCCTGAGGTATTATTCATAGAAGCCTGTTACAATTTATTAAAACCGGGTGGTAAAATGGCAATTGTATTGCCCGATGGTATTTTAGGAAACCCTAATACTTTACCGGTAAGAGAATGGGTTTTAGAAAACTTTAAAATTCTAGCTTCGGTGGATTTAGCGGTAGAAGCCTTTTTACCACAAGTAGGGGTTCAAGCTTCATTGTTATTCTTACAAAAGAAAACCGATAACGATAAAAACATTGCGCGCGAAACCGATGAAGACTATGACGTGTTCATGGCCATTGCCGAAAAACTGGGTAAAGACCGCAGAGGCAATCCTATTTACCTCCGCGATGAAGACGGTGCCGAAATCCTTTTTACGGTAGATACCAAGTATGTAACAACCAATAAAAACAACGATAAAGAAGTAAAAATACGCAGGGAAAAACAAAAAATGTTGGATGATGATTTGCCTAAGATCGTAAATGCTTATTTCAAATTTCTAAAAGGAGAAAAAATATGAAAGTGCTACACGTTAAACAAAAATGGTTTAGTGAATCAGATCTGCGTTTAGATGCTTCTTATCATTTAAATGACGGTCCTTTAACTAAATTAAAATTAAAAAACTTGCCATATGAAGTTTCAAGTCTATTAAATGAAACAAAAAAGATTTTCAAGGGAAATATTTTTAAACGCACATATGTAAAAAATTCAGATGTTGGTTATAAATTTATGACGGCATCTGATATGATGAAGACTAATATTGATAGTGGAACTTATGTCTCAAAAAAATACACCAAAGTAGCAAACTTAATGCTAGAAAAAAACTGGATTTTAGTATCTAGATCCGGGACTTTGGGAAATACCGTCTTTACCAATGATGACTTTGAAGGAGTTTTAGGAACTGATGATTTAATAAGAATTGTGCCTTTAGAGAAAAATATTTTAAGTGGCTTTATGTATGCATTTCTTGCTTCTAAATATGGATATGGATTATTAACTCAGTCAGGATACGGTGGGGTGATACAACATATAGAGCCACATCATATAGAAGATTTGCCAATACCCATTTTTCCTGAAGAGAAACAAAAAGTAATAAATAATTTAATTATTGAAGCTAATAAACTTAGAGTTGAAGCTAATAAAGCTTTGAATGAAGCTAAGGAATTATTCAATGATTATAAAAATCTTTCCTCTAAAGAAATTTTTACAGTCAAAAAAAACACATTAAATGATAGTTGGCTTGGTAGAAATAATAGACCTGAAATTTCGGAATATGATAAGAAAGTTAAAAATGATGGTTATAAAGAACTTTCATGGTTTGCACAAAATGTGTATGCACCACCAATGTTTAAACATATCTATATAGAGAGAGATAATGGATATCCTTTCTACAATGGTGCTGAAATCTCGCGTTCTAGAAGAGTAGTTAATAGATTTTTATCTGAACGTGGAGTAAAAGACATTAATGATTATGTTGTTAAAAAAGGTACTTTATTGATATATAGACATGGGCCTAGAAATGGAATGTTAGGTGATGTTTTTATAGTAGATGACTTTCTAAACAATGCATGTTTGTCCGATCTTGTTATACGTGTTAAAACAAAACTTAATAAATATTCTTATTGGTTATTTACGTTTTTCAGCACAAAAATAGGAAGAGAAATATTACACAACATTGCTTCTGGTTCTGCAATTTTATTTTTATCCCCAAATAGACTTAATTCAATTAAAGTCCCATACAATGGAGAAAATGATATTGATTTAAACTATAAATTAATTAAACAGTACCTTGAAAAAATAAATGAAGCTAATATTAAGGAAAACCAAGCTATAGACCTAATCGAAAAAGAAATAGACGCATGGCAGTAATTGTAAAACCCACCTATTTTGATGCGGTAGTAAACGCAGGCGAACAAAAATTAATGGATTTTTTAGAAGTCAACCTTCCAGATGATTTTTTCTTAATCCCTAATATAGAATTGGTCTCTACTAATTCTTATAACAACCAAACGCAATATTGGGAATACGACCTTATTGTAGTAGCACCACATGCTATTTTCAATATCGAAAACAAAGATTGGCGTGGTCGTATCGAAGGCGATGATACCAACTGGTACCTCAACGATCAACCACGTCGTAATCCCTTGCGTACCAATCGTCAAAAAACCGCCATTTTAGCATCAAAGCTAAAAGAACAAAATAGTTATTGGGGTAAAGCTTGGGTACAAAATACATTAACCTTGTCTTACGACAATTATAGTCCGCCAATTATCACTCCCGAAGATGATAAATTAACCTTTCAATTAAACAAAAGGCTCATCAACTTTTTAACCGATGCTTCAGAACTCAATAAATCGGAAGATGCCATTGCCGATATTCAAAAAGACATTGTAAACTATCTTACCGGGCAACAAGCACAAAAAAGAGCAGTTGAAAAAAAGCAAATCTATGAGTTTGAAATTGTAAAAGTTTTACATCAAGAAAACAACTTTGTTGAATATTTAGGTAAGTATGTTGGTTCTACATCTTCACAAAGAAGAATAAAAGAATATGCGTTGCAAGTAGTAGGCTTATCTCCTCTTGAATTAAAAAACAGAGAAGATAAAATCAAAAACCAATATAACGCACTAAAAGACATTAAAGGAAAACCTTTTATTTTAAATGTTGAATTTAGAATAGATGAAGAAAACCATTTGTTTTATGAAATATCAGAATACTTTGAAGAAAATTCATTACGTTCAGAAGCAAGAATCAAAACTTTTACCTTTAAAGAAAAAGTAGAGATTATAAAAAACATAATGGTAGCGCTTAAAGAAGCTCACAATAAAAATATTTTCCATCGCGACATCAATCCCGATAATATTTTTCTAAATAGTGGTTATGCCTATTTAGGCAATTTTGGTAAATCGTATTTTGTTGACCATTCCGAAGAAGGCTATACGGTAATGCCTACTATTAACCAAAGTAATGCAACCGCTTATCATCCGTTAGAGTTAACCGTTGGTGATGCTTCTATTGCTTCTGATATTTATTCTTTAGGGGTTTTAATCTATTGGTTATTTACAGAAAAAGAACCATTTGCAACACCGTTTGAATTAAATAATTTAGGAGGAAAACTTCCAGAAAATTTATTACCATCTAAAATCAACACCAATCTCCCAAAATGGATTGATGAGGTTTGTGAAAAGTCAATTATTACAGATGAATTTCAACGTATAGAAAGCATTGAAAAGTTGATAGATATCATCGATTCAGCATTGGCTCAGAATACAAGTAATGTAAAAAGTGAAAATAACGTTCCTGCTGCTGTAAAAGCAGTTTCATTTGAGGAGATAAAAGAAGGAGACACCATTGGCGATTATGCTATTCACAAAGTATTAGGTAAAGGTGGTTATTCAAAAGTTTTCAAAGTAAAACATCGTTTACAGGATAAATTTTATACCCTTAAATTATTTAATGAAAGTGTATTTGTCAATTCTGTTAAAGACGAATACTTAGCTTTAATAGAACTTCATCACAACAACATCGTAAAGTTCAGTTGGAATGGTGAAACACCTAACGGACAGTTTTATACCGTAATGGAATATTTAGAAGGAGAAAACCTTCGTCAATACATTGCTACCGATGTAAGTATGCCTATTCATCAAGTGTATAATGTAGGAATCGACATTTTATCAGCATTAGTAGAAATGCAGAAAAAAGAAAGACCTATTATTCATCGCGATATCAAACCACAAAATATTATTTGGGATAAAGGAGAACGCTTTGTTTTAATCGACTTTAATGTGGCATCTACTATAAATGAAAACAAAGACTTTGTGGGTACAAATCCATATTTAGCTCCCGATTTAATTGAAAGTAATTATAAAGTGAATTGGGATTTCACTGCCGATTTGTTTGCACTTGGTGTTACCATGTTCGAATTAATTTGCAAACAATATCCTTGGCATCCTAATAAAATGCCATTGAGAGATAGAGCTGCTAATGAGCCTAAATCAATTGAACCTAGAATTTCTTTAGCTTTTTCAAATTTTATTGCAAAAGCAATACAAACGAATAAAAATGACAGATTTCAATCGGCGCAAGAAATGCTAAACGCATTAAAAGAAATTGAAGGAGACATTTTAGAAAATATTGAAAATAATACTACTGAAGCAAGTTCACGAAACAAATTATACCATACACAAATATCAATTATTCAAGGTACATCTTTTAATCTTAAATTATTTAATAGCAACAATACGTATGTAGATTTACACGAGGCCATTGCTAAAGCATTAGATAAGTTCAAAGAAAATATTGAAAAATATAAAACCTCCATAGATTTAGGCGATAAAATAAAACTAGTACTTAAAGTTGATGATGAAATGATCATTAATGATATGTTTTGGCAAGGTGGTGCTAGAAATTTTAATCCTGGCAATATAGAGCGTGTTTATAGTGCAATGAAAGATTTGTTTGAGCAAAACAAAGATAAAATCAAAGCACATAAAATTTCTGTAGAAGGAATTAACATGGTAGATTATGTAAACTCTTTGTACAGCCAATCCAAGCATGGTAATTTTGGTACAAGAGTTAATACAAAAACCAGTGAATTAGATAACGAAACCTACACACCTACAAAACTTGACAAAACATTATTACCAGCAATTATAGATGGTAAGTATAAATTAATAATCATAACTGGTAATGCTGGTGATGGTAAAACAGCATTTGTTAAAAAAATTGAAGGCAATCCATCAGTTAAAAATATTCAACATTTTTCACACAATAATGGAGCTCGGTTCCAAATTAATGGAGTGTATTATGAAAGCAATTATGATGGTTCTCAAGATGAAAAAGAAACGGAAAATACTAGTGTTTTAGAAAAATTTTTCGCACCATTTGAAAATCTTACCAATTACAATAGAGCTGAAGAAGGAAGAATTATTGCCATTAACGAAGGGCGTTTAGTAGAATTTTTAACCACATCTACAAAACATAAAAAATTAGCTAAAAACATAGAAGATTACTTTTATGAAGAAGGTAATGTTACTCTTCCCGATGGAATTTTAGTGATAAATTTAAATCTAAGATCCGTTGTAGCAAATAATGAAGAAGGTGATAGTTTGTTTAAGAAGCAAATGGAACAATTAACCAGAAAGGAACTTTGGAAAAATTGTGAAGGTTGCGATTTGGCTAACTCTTGTTTTATCAATTACAATGTAAAAACATTCAATAACGAAGTTTCGGGCGATGCAGTGATAAAAAGATTAGAATGGTTACTTCGCACAGTTAGTTTAAAAAGAGAATTACATATTACAATGCGTGATGTTAGGTCTTTTATAGCATTCTTATTAACTAGAGATTACGCTTGTGAAGATATTCCAAAAGTAATACAAGAAGCTAACGGTGAAGTAGAAAAATTTTGGAATCTGTTCTATTTTAATATTTCAAATCCTAAAAATATAGATTCTGGTGATAAAGATCGTTTAATAAAATTAATCAGAGAAACTGACATTGGTGAAGTTGCTATTCCGAAACTGGATAGAGAATTGTTTTTTAATAAGCATAGAGAAAAAGATTATTTATTCTTTGAAAATCGTGAGTTTAATATCATTAATGTATTTAATGAAATTAAAGCATATTTACCTGCTTATGAACAAAGTGTTGAATACATAAATAACATTAGAGAAAGGCAAAAAACATTCATTCGCCACCAATATTTTGAAGGTAAATTATTAGCCAACATAAATACAATTTTTAATAAAGAAAACGGGATTGAAAAATCAGTAGAAATTGGAAAACCAGCCTATTTATTACGCTTACCTTATAAATCTGTTTACGATTTTGTAAATGTTTTAAATAAAGAAAAACTAGATGAAAGCATTAAGAAAACTATTTCGAGAGCAGTTTCATTAAACGAAGGTTGTAACAATCCAGATTTAGACGAAAAAAATCTAGTTTTAGCTTCTACAGAAATTAAAGACCCGTATGGTAAATCATTTAAATTGTTCTCACTAGATGAATTTGACCTTTTTGTAAATAAAGCTGAACATTTGACAAAATATATTGAATACGAAGCTGATAGCTTAATTTTTAGACATAAAAAACATAAGCATATTAGTTTGACTATATCTCTCGATTTATTTGAAATGTTATATTTTATTCAAAAAGGTTTTAGTCCTTCATTAAACGATTTAAAAGGAAAATTCATAGAATTAATTGTATTTAAAAACCTCCTTGAAAATTTAAAATACGATGAAATAGTTATTACATCTAATAATAGAGAATTTTATTCTATTAAAAAAGCGGGGTCTAGCAATATTAATATTAACAAAGTAAAAATTTAAATATGGCTATTAATTTAAATAAAGAAGAAGGTGTTTTTCGTAATGAGTTAATTTTTACTGCGGATGCTAAAACTATAAATATTGATAGTACATTAGTTAACTTATTTATGTTATTAAAGCATAATGGAATAAGACCAAAACAAAGAACAAGAAGAGGTGAAAATGTATTTATTGAATTACCAAAACTCAAAGAAATTTTTCAAAAACTGGAAGAAGATGGCAGTTTATCAGGTTTTTCAGAAAACCCTGAGGCAGTTGAATTATGGTTACGAACAAATTTAACGAACTTAGTAAATAGAGGAAATTCACAAAAAGAAAGAATGTCCTCATTAAGACCCATACATTTAGAAAGCTATCGAGTTAGAAACGCTATACATACTAGGGACTATTTTAGTGCCGATCAAGTATACCTAATGTTAAGTCAAAAGCCAGCTGTAAAAAATGAACTAAAGAACTTTTTACAAGAAGGATGGGATTCAAATCAAGGACAATTTCTAAATGGGAACACTCTAGATGTAGATAGTTTAGGAATCTTACATTTAATAAAAAATATCAATCCAGGTTATTTAGAAAGTAATTCAGAATTAAATAAAATTAGACCTTTACTAAAAGAACAGGCTGAATTATATTGTGACGATATACATAAACTTTTGGTTTATAAAAATGAAATTCCTAGAAATGTATTAATCGATTATATTAAAACAATTACTTCATTTCATCTATCATTATATGCTAATAAGGTAATATACTTATTACCTAAAATGATAAGTAAGGGTACAATTGATATACAAGATGACTGGAATATTGTTTTAGATGTAACCGATAATTTTGAAAGTAAAATTTCTTCAATTGCAATTGAAGATGCCGCTAAAAATTACAACGCATTGTACAATTATATCAAAGCAACTTTTCAAATAAATGCGGTAGCTTCAAGATATAAATTAGACAAATCAGATTCAGATTCATTAACAGAGATCTTAAAAATATTAGCCAATAAAGATGAATCTTTTGAACTAAAATTTGAAACACATTGGGATTATATTTTTGGGAACTATGATAAAGAAGATAAAGAATTAATTTCAGAAATGGTTAAATACGAAACCACTTATTTTGATAGATATGTAGAATTGTTGATGAAAATTAGATCTAATTATCAATTAAAATTTTATCCAAGGTTTATGGATAGTGTTTCTCAAAAGAATAACGAAAGAGGTTATTTAGCGCAAGGAAGAAGTAAGAAACATCCTAGACGATATGTATTAGGCACAAGATTATTAGAAGCTCTTGTTCAAATACAAGTATTACATCTTGAAAATGATAAATTCATTACAAAAAGTTTGTCTATTGAAGAGTTAATAAACAATTTAAGAGAAAGATATGGACTTATAATTAATGGATTAAGCGAAGAGCGCTTTAGTAATGCTGATGTAAATACAATTTTAGCTTTTAAAGAAAATGTTGAAGCTTTCAAATTAAAATTAAGGCAAATAGGGTTTTATAATGACCTAAGTGATGCATACATTTTGCAAAAAGTAAGACCAAGATATCAAATGGATTAAAATCATTTAAAATGAAAAATAACTTCAAAGAAATATATTATTCAAAAATTGTTGAATTAATTACAAAGATTCATCAAGACGAATTAAAAAATGCAAAACCAGGCCATTGTATGAAAATCACAGGTCTTGGTGAAGAACAATTGTTCATCCTTTGGAAAGAATTAAAAGAAAATTTTTCAAATATTGATGTATTCATTATCAATGAAAAAGAAGAAAATGACACGTATATTTCTGCAACTAAACTTATAGAATTAAGAAACAACCAAGATAAACCGTTGTTAATTTTAATTCCTGCAAATAACCGAACAGCTGCAGAAGATTCTTATGGTAATGCTACCTTTAAAGAAATAGCATTAGATAATATTGAAAATGAATTATTAAAGGCATTACTTAATGAAGTACCTTCGGAATTCAAAAATGTAATTAGAGCACTAGAAGATATAGTTAAACCTTCAAAAAATAATAAGTTTAATTATATGTTATACTTGATTGGTCTATCAGAAAGCAACTATCAAGAAAATTTTTTTGGTACACTTTTATATTTTCTGGATCTTTTACCCGATGCAAAATTACTGCAAGAAAGTAATCAAATTAGATCTCGATTGACCTTAAATTTTGAAAGCTGTAGTATTTTATCATCTTTCAACAAAACACTTTATGAACGAGTTGATAGCTTAAAAATCGAAAAAGATACAATACAAAAAGACTTAATAGAACTTTTCAAAAAGGAGTTAGAAATAAAAACTAATGCTGAGCTGGTAAATACTATAGCAAACAATTATCAAAATTTATGGTTTAACAATTGGGAAATTCCAAATTTCAATTTTGAAGAAATTAAACTTGAAATAGTAGAAATAAGATCTCCCGATTTTGTGGAAGAAGAAGGTAGAAAAGTTTTAAAAGCTAAAGAAAATTCAAACTCTAGTGTTATTATTAGATTTAAAACTACACCACCGCCAAATCAAGTAGAAGAGTTGAAGTTTTACAGAGTAGTTTTAATGGAAGTAGATGGATTTTCTGGAGTAGAAATGAATACATTAAGAAAACTCAGTAACACTACTGCTAAACAAGAATATCGTGAAGCTAAAGTTGAACTAAATACAAATAATCTAGAGGAAGGTTCTTATTTCTTTAAAATAATTGCAGAAGATGAAAATGGTAATATTTTAAATAATAATGACGATTTTCAGAGTATTTCTGTTCAAGAAGCATGGGAAAAAGAAGGTAAAACTAAAGAAAGTAAAGAAAATTTTAATTATAAACTAACTTCAGATACTGAAGATTTTGAATATGAAATTACTGAAAATCCAGATAAAGAAGAAAATCAAAGAAAGGATAAATTAAATAATGTACTTCAAGGTCATTTTAAATACAATATTGAATTATTAAAAAATGGTATTGAAGCTGATTGTCCTATTCCTAGTGAATCGTCTAATATTTGGTTAAATGATGACAAACCTAAAGTAAATTCTATCTTTCATATCAATTATACTAA
Organism: Flavobacterium haoranii; assembly: GCF_009363055.1. Lineage (NCBI taxonomy): Bacteria > Pseudomonadati > Bacteroidota > Flavobacteriia > Flavobacteriales > Flavobacteriaceae > Flavobacterium > Flavobacterium haoranii. The sequence goes on from NZ_CP045292.1 coordinate 157,289, forward strand.
TAAGCATAATTACCAAATAATTATGTCTTCAAAATTAAGATTAATAGAAAATGAATTATTAAAAAACGCAAAACATTTAGGATATTTAAGTACTAAAATTAGTAACAACCATACAGCTTTAGGTTTTGAAAACATTGAATTTATCTCAAGTAGTTTAAACGAATTAGTACCTAAAAAGTTAATTTCTGCTCGAGAGAAAGTATTTGAGAAAATTTCACAATCTAATAAATCACTAAGTGGTGTTTTTGAGACAACAAATATTGCAGAATTTAAAGAAGAAATTAAAGATTACTTAGACCGCTATAATACTTGGATTACAGATTTAAACAAAAAAATAAGTAACACTAAAGTTGAAGAAAGCGAGTTAGAGAAGTTAAGATTAGTGTATGCTGAAATTCAATTTCTAGACCTAGTAAAGGTAAAAACAAAATTACCTAACAATGAAAGTGTTGCAGCTGTTCTATTATCGCCTTTACATCCCCTGCGTTTATCTTGGTTTTATAGTCTTATTGAAGTATTTGAAACTTGGCAAGAGAAGTCAATGAGATACAAAGACCATGTAAAAGATTGGTCTAAATTACAAGATATTTTTCTAGGTAAAATTAATCCTAATAATAACCCTTTTGTAATAGTTGATCCTTACAATTTTGAAAATTATGAATATTCTGGTGAATTAACTTTTGGTTGGGGAATATATTTTAATGCAGACAACCTTAAAGGTAATGATAATCTTGTACCTGTTACACACCAATTAAAGCAATACTACAAATCATTATTAAACATCACAAAAGATAATTTTTCAGATAATGAAGTGAGCAAATCTCTATTGATAAAACATTTGAAAAACTTTTTAATCCAGCATCCATATACAGACAAATTAGTTATCAATTTGTTTAACGTTGGTGATGCCGATAAATTTGCGGAGGCTTTTGTTGATTTAGGAAAATCTGTAGAATATGAAAATATTAAATTTGAAGTCCGAATTTTTGTTGGTAAAACATCTCTAATAGAACCAGGTAATGCTTTAAAAGAATTAATTAACCCTGAAACAAACATTTCAGAAGAAGCAGAATTATTCTCACAGGCATCTGAAAACAGATTATTTCCTAAATTAAGATTTTCAATAAATGAAATTGAAGATTTCTTGATTACTCCTGAAGAATATAATGCACATTTAAGTTTTCTAGTAAATCCATTCAATTCAAAAATTACTTTAGTAAAACCTAATTATGATTATAAATCAGATTTTTTAAATGGAATTTTCTTTTCAAATTCGACAGAAGTTAATATTGATAAAGAAAAAGACATGATGAGATGGATTAATTACATTGATGTAAATAAATCGAAATCTTCAATCACAACAAGTTTATTTACAAGTTTTCAAAAAAATATTGCTTGTGCATTAGCATCTCATAACACTGATTCATTACCTGCAATTCAATTAGAATTAAACGACAGAGATAAAGTATTAATTTCACATTTGCATGAATATTCAGATTGGGTTATAACATTTGATAAAAACTTAGGTCCTCAAATTTTTGACCAACCTTCAGAAGAAAACGAAATACCATTTTTATTAGATTATATTCCTAGTGAAGATATTTCTGGAATATCATCATATTTAACAACAAAACCATCTTCAGAAATTATCGGTTTGTTGAGTCCGCATTTTGAAGAATTTGAATTAGATAGTTCAAATGAAAAAGATATTTTATGTATCAAAACATTATTAGAAGACTTACGAGCTATCAGTAGTTCCCTTGTTTTACAACTAAACTCATCAAAAAATAAGGCGTTTGAAGTAATTGGATCAGCTTTTTCTAAAAGAGTTTTAGAGAAAAAAGGATTGCTAGAAAATGCATTTATTGTTCCTATAGATTTGCATCAAGAATTATTTGAAAATTTAAGTTCAAATTCAAAAAGCAGAGCCGATAATTTAGTTGTAAATATTGATCCACAAAGTAGAACAATTAATATCTCAGTTCTCGAAATTAAATGTAGAACTCGTTTAAATGGAGTTGAAAGAGAAGAGTTAAAAAATAAAATTAAAAGCCAAATTGAAAATACAATTTTAGCTTTAAAAACTCATTTCGACCCGAATGATTTTAAATCTGAAGACAGATTAGATAGAGAAATAAAAAATTTAGAATTTAAGCGATTACTAGAATTTTATATTGAAAGAGCTAATCGATATAAGTACTTATCAGATAATGCATACCATTCTTATGTGAATTTTATACAAACATTAAATGATGGGTTTAATTTAAAATTTAACAAAGTAGGTTTTATTTTCGATTTCTCTTTTGAGAAGAAACATTTAAAACAAATTGATGAAGATAATAATACCATTTTCACATTTGGATATTCATTAATAAAAGAAATATTAGATATTGATTCTGATTTAAATACTCAGCGACTTGAAAATTTAGAACTATCAAAGGAATTAGCTAGCAGTATCAATACAAAAGACAAATTAAAGCCTTTTATTAAAAAATACGAACCTAAATTAAAACCGAATACAGAAGAGGTAACCCACAAAGAAAATGAAATAAAAACTGCTATTTTAGAAAACAATAATATTGATATTCCAAAAAGTATTGAAAACGACACACCAGTAATTATTGAAAAAGAAGATCATGTTAAACTAAATGAAGAAAAAGAAGATGTTGAAAAAGATATAAATATTTGCGATACAGAATCTGAAAAAAATTCTAAAGATGAGGCTGAAATTATTATGCAAGAAAATAATTTACCTCCAGAATTTGATATTTTAATTGGGAAATCATCTCCTTCAAATCAGTATGGTATTATAGGAACTTCTATACATAGTAAAAAAATTGCAATTGATTTATCTGAAACAAATACCATAAGTCTTTTTGGTGTTCAAGGTGGTGGTAAAAGTTACACAATAGGTACTGTCTCTGAAATGGTATTAAAAGAAGTTAATAATGTAAATCTATTAAAAAACCCTTTGGCAGGTGTTATATTTCATTATAGTGAAAGTATGGACTATGAACCTGAATTTACATCTATGATATATGAAAATGATGTGGAAAGGGAATTAGCTGTTTTAAAAGAAAAATACGGTGCAAATCCATCATCAATTAAAGATGTAGTTTTATTAACTCCTAGTGATAAATTGGTGGAAAGAAAAAATGAATTCCCTTCAATTGAGGTAAAACCAATAGCATTTAACTCAAGAGAATTAAATGTTCAAGATTGGATGTTTTTGTTAGGAGCAATAGGTAATGACTCAGCTTATATAAGGCAATTAAAAGCAATCATGCGTGCACAGAGAAATAATCTTTCTTTAAACGGGTTGCGGGAAAGTGTGGAAGAATCTGAATTGTTATCGTCTTCACAAAAAGCATTAGCACGTCAAAAATTAAATTTCGCACAAGAATACATTAATGACGATATCTTTATGAAAGATATTATAAAACCAGGTAGATTAATAATAGTTGATTTACGTGATGAATTTATTGTAAAAGATGAAGCATTAGGTTTATTTGTAATTATGTTAAATATTTTTTCAAGTGTTAAAAATTATAATGAGATTCCATTCAACAAGTTCATAGTTTTTGATGAAGCTCATAAATACATGGATAATAAAGATTTAACAAACAATATTGTGACGGCTATAAGGGAAATGAGACACAAAGGAGTTAGTATTATGATAGCAAGTCAAGATCCCCCAAGTTTACCTAACGAGATTATTGAGTTAAGTTCCGTTGTTTTAGTGCATAAATTTAATTCTCCTCAATGGCTAAAGCATATACAAAAGTCAATTAATCAATTGGGTAATTTATCTCCTAATGATTTAAGTATGTTAAAGCCTGGTGAAGGTTTTATTTGGGCTTCTAAGGCAACAGATAATAATATTACTAATGTTCCTGTAAAAATTAATACAAGACCTAGATTTACAAAACACGGTGGTGCAACTTTAAAAGCTGACAGAAGTTAATGAAAATTATTTCACATACTGGAATAGGAAAACGCAAAGAAAATCAGGATGTAATCTTGATAAATGATTTTGTTGATGATAATTCATTGTATCTCATTGTTGATGGTATGGGGGCTATGATAATGGAAAAGATGTTGCTGAACTAATCGCAAATTCTATCTCCGACTATTTAAGCAATTCTACTGTGTATAATTCTCTCAAAATTGAAGAAGCAATTAAGAAGGCAAATTTAGAAGTAAAGATATTTAATGATAAGTACAATTCTAAGTCAGGAGGAACTTTAGGAGGAATTTTAAAAACAAAAGAGAAATTTATTTTATTTTGGATTGGTGATGTTTCTATTTTTTTATTCAATGAGGATAATATAATTTTTAAATCCAAATCACATACTTTAATTAATGACATGAAAGACTTAAATGCCGATTTAACTCCTTCTGTACTTGAAAAGTATAAACACGTCGTTACGAAGTCAATATCAGGAAAAAGGGAATTAATTTCAATGGGCATCTATGAACTAGAAAATAATAGGTTTGATAAATTTTTAATCTGCTCTGATGGAGTATTAGACGTTTTTAATGAGTTTACATTTTTTAATAATAGTCTAGATTTTGTAAATAGTAATTTACAAGTTAATTCAAAAGACAACTATAGTTATATAGTTGGTAATAAAATAAATTAGTTTAGAATTTATAAAATATAATTTTATTCTGCATACTATCAATAAAGTTAACTTTAATTTAAATTAATGAGTCAAAAGGAAGTTTGGAAAAAATATATCATTGCACAATCCAAAATCTTAGAACATAAATCTAAACCCTTTGGAATTGACACAACAAAATCCGTTCAACTTGACGGACTTAAATTGCATCTTACCATTGACCAAGAAATTTTTAAACAAGTATTTAAAAAAGAGGTTGAAAAAATTTTCAATATTCAAAACTTTGATTTTGAAAGTGGCTATATTCAGACAGATGTTACAAATACAACAAACATAACTACTGAACAGCTTAGTAAACTAAAAGAACTTGCTGAAATTTGTTACATTGACTTTAATGAAAATCCTGTAATTGAAGGTACAATAACAGCACAAGAAAATTACAGCAAAGAAGAATTAAAAAATGTACTAGGGCAACTTCCAACAACCTATCATTTCAAAAATTCAGGATTGATATTTTTAACCTTAGACGAATGGAAAAAAGCAAACCAAATCAAAGGGTTAAAATTCAATAAAAAAGTAGGAGCAGTATTTCCAATAAAACCATCCGTTTCTTTTTTAATTTCGACTTTTTACAGAAATATTAATATTTCGCAAGAGGGTAATAAAATAACAGTTATTGGGGAATTGCATCAAATAATTCTGAACTTATTCGAAAAACATTTTGGTTTATCTGAACATGGAAATGAATTGATTTTCAGTTTTGAAAACACAGAAATTTTGAATAGTAGAGTTGGATATTTGAGAGAAAAAGGAATTTCACTTCCTAAACCAAAGGAAAATTGTCTTCATTTTAGTTACACCAAAAACTTTTACGAACAGCACGAATCAAGTATGGTTTTAGAAGCTACTAGGTTAAAACGTACTTTGAAAAAATATTTCCCAGATAATTTATTTAATTTTTCTTATAAATCAAAATATAAATTTGATAATAGGAAATTTGAAAAAGGAATTGATGAATTAGAAAGAAATGATGAATTATTTTTGAATAGATTGTTTGCTGAGATACACGGAGAAAACTTTCAAATAAGCAAAACGCATAAAACAATTTCATTTGACTTTGAAACAGAAGAAGAATTAAACGAAAAACTAAATTTTATAAACTCATTCTCATTCTTTGAAATTTACAACAGAGAAGAAAACCACAAATATAAATTCAATATTAAGTTTGAAACAGGCTTACACGAATTACAAACATTTTTGAAAAAAGAATTTTCTAATCTGAATACAAAACTTATTGCCAACGGTGAGAAGCTCATATTCCGACAATTTTATAAAACAGGAAATAAAATTGAAATTCTTGCAAGACTTCAAAATCAATTAGATGATTCTATTGATCCGGAAACTTTCTACTATTCAATAAACGATACTTTTCAGGAAAAATATCTTTGTGAGGAAAATTTTGATTTGAAAGTTGAACAAGAAGAAGAAAAACTTTCAAAACTATTAAGAGAAGAATTTTATTTTGGAAATCCAAAAGAAAAATTATATTTAGGAAAATTACAAAAAGTAGATTATCCCGATTTGTATTTTGTAGTTGATGAAGAACGAATTGAAGAAGTAAAAGAAAATCTTGAAGAAAAAAAGTAAAAGCCATTTTTCCTGACTTAAAAGGTGAAAAGGATAAAATTAAACGTTTAGAGGATACTATTTTAAAACTTGATTCAGCAGAAAAATTGCCAAACGACAATGCGAAAGCATTTTTATATGATTCATCACAAGTCAAAAGCATTGAAAATATAGAGTATTTGTTAAATAAAAAGAGTGAAGAATGGCAAGATTTTGAAAGTAATCTCTTTTCAAAAACATTAAACGAATCGCAAAAACAAGCGGTTTATAAATCGCTTTATGCAGAAGAATTAGCTTTAATTCAAGGTCCTCCTGGAACTGGTAAATCAACGGCAATTGCTGAAATAATTTGGCAACATATAAGAAAAGAGCCTAGACAAAAAATTCTTTTAACTTCTGAAACAAATCTTGCTGTTGACAATGCTATTGACAGATTAAAAAATGGAGAAAACAATGTTGTAAAGCCTATTCGTTTTGGCAATACTGAAAACTTAGAGTCGGAAGGTTATTTTTATTCACTTGAAGCTATTGAAGATTGGCAAAAAAGCCATTCTACACAAAGCAACACTGTTTCGCATTGGATAAACAATATTGCTAACAGAATTTCAAATCATGACGATGAACAAATTGATTTGGCATTAGGAAAATGGAAAAACTATTTACAAAAGCCAAATAATGAAACTAAAAAACTTTTTGCAGACAAATATTTGGAGTATGTGAATTTGATTGGTGCAACAGGTAGTTCAATCGGAAAATTAAACTCTGAAAACAAATGGACTTCGTTTTTCCGTTCTTACTTAAATGTGTTTGAGAAAAAACATTTTGAAAACAAAAACTATGATGTTTTAAATCGCACAAACATAAATTTTGATACTGTAATTATGGACGAAGCAAGTAAAGCGACACCGCCCGAACTTGCTTTGCCTGTTTTGTATGGAAAAAAATCCATTATCGTAGGCGACCACAGACAATTACCGCCAATGATTGACGGAGAGGAAATCAAAGATTTATTGGTTTCGATTGGCGAAAAGGAATTAGCTAAAACACTTTCGCATAAAGAATTTGAAACATCGCAGTTTGAACGATTATTTGTAAACATTGATGAAAGCATAAAAGGAACATTTGACACACAATACAGAATGCACCCAGCAATCAATGAAGCAATTTCACAGTTTTACAAAAATGACGGTGGTTTGAATTGCGGTTTGCCATTAGAAGAAACGTATCACAATTCATTTGACAAATGGGATTCAAGGTATCACGGTTTACAATTCAAGAACATCATTGCACCTGAAACGCATACAATTTGGGTAAATGTAACAACACCCGAAATTCAAGAAGGAACATCAAGAGTAAATTTTGGCGAAATTGAAGCGATTGACAACATTTTGGTTGTCCTCAAAAACAGCGAAGGAAAAAATGAGTTTGACAAATGGCTTTCAAATAAAAGCTTGGAAGAAAAGCAAATCGGATTGATTAGTTTTTACGGAAAGCAAATTCATTACATCAACAAAATGCTAAAAGAAAAACATAGTGAAACGCCAATTCGGTTGAGTACGGTAGATAGATTTCAAGGAATGGAACGGAATATCATTATTGTTTCAATGGTGCGAAGCAACAAATTGGCATCTTTTCAAGGTCAACAACCCGATGAAATTTATGGCGAATTAGGTTATCCGTTGCAAGAAAGTTTAGGTTTTGCAGAATCGCCAAACCGTTTAAATGTTGCTTTGTCAAGAGCAAGACGATTGCTTATTGTTGTTGGTAATAGCGAACATTTTTGCCGAAAAGATATTTACAAAAACGTTTTTGAAACCATTCAACAAAACGGAAAAATAATTAGTGCAGAAGAATTACAAAACGCAGTTGAACAAAATGGATAATATTAAAATACCATACGCAACATTTCCGTTTGAATGGACAGTCAAATCCACTTCTCACCAAATTCAGTATAGAAAGGCTTTTAATATCAATGAAATTGATGAAGTGTTTTGCTCAATTATCAATGCAAAAGGTAATGAAATAAATTTTTCAGAATTGGGAACTCTGTTAGGTTTCAATTTACAGGATTTGGCTGAAAAAGATATTCTGAACATTTACTTAAACGGACTTACAGAATACAACCTAATTGAAATTGATAAGGAAGAAATTAAACTAACTGACTTTGGACAAGAAGCGTTACAAAGTAAATTAAAATACAAATACTACTTTGCAACAACAGAATTATTTGAAAATCAAACCGCAACAGGCGAGAAATTTGATTTTTCTTTCAAAAGTGTTTTTGATTTAGAAAACAGATTGTCAAGTTGTAATAAAATTGATATTGAAGAATCAGAATACTTTGAAAAGAAACAAAAACTTCAATTTCAGCTTTTCGGAAACGATATTTACAAAGGCGAAATAGTTGAACTTTACGAATGCGAACCAAGAATAAATTACAAAAGCGTTCCGCTACAATGCGAAGTAACTAAAATTGAGAATTCGTTTCAACTTTCAATTTTCAAATCGGGAGCAAACAAACCCGACATTCAATTTTTAATAGACTTAACTGAAAACGCTGAATTAAAAAGTGTGTTGCTTAGAAAAGGAATGTATCATCACATTCTTGCAGAGAAAAGTTCTATTTCCAAGCAAGACATTGAAGCGTATCTTGATTTGTGGAATTGGAAAGAGTTGGCAGAAAATCCGAAAGTAGATTGGAACGATAAAAACGTTTTTGAATTGTTCCGTGAAAACGGAGACGGAAGTATTTGGAGCATACTTTCAGAAAAAGCACCAATTAAAAGTATTAAATCTGTAATTCAGATATACGCTGAATATTGGAATTGGACAATACTAACAGAAAGATTTGACGACAATTTCATTAAAGAACAAATTGAAACCTTTGATTGGGATTTTGAAGAACTTTCATACAAAGAATCCAAACTTGTTACCTCGTTACTTTCAAATTCAAAACTCAGAGAGAAAGATTGGGATTGGAATTACTTGTCAAAAAATTTACCTGACAAATTTATTGAAGATAGAATTGAAGATTTTCCTTGGGATTTTTATGTGATTACTGAAAGTAAGAATGAAGTTTTCAAAAATACCTTTATTAAGTACCGTGATAAGCTTGAAACACTAATTTCTAAAAATTGGAATTGGCAATTCATTTCGGAAGAAATCAATCTTAATTTTCTACACAAAAACATTTCAGGACTTGCAAGCAAAGTAATTTGGGAAACTGTTTTAAATCGTTTTTTTAGTAATGAAGGAATAACAGCAAAATGTCTAAAAGATGAATCATTTGAAACGCTTTTAATACAATATTTGCCAGAAAATTTTATTATTGCTCATCAAAAATATATTTGGACATTGGACTTGATAGACTTTTTTGAAAAGCAAAGTTTAATTCAATGGGAAACTCAATCTTATATTCAAGGATTTGATACAAACGAAAATGTTGTATGGAGTAAATCTATTTTTCAAAAGTATCACAATCGCATAATGACTGAAAGTGGTTTTTTGAATGTAAGCCGACAAATTTCTGATTACAAATTAATAACCGAATTCCCTTGTTTTACATGGAATTGGCAAGGAATTTCACAAAATAAAAATCTAATTAGCAACGCAACATTTGTTGAAAATGCTTTTAAGGGTAAGTTTTCATTTTCAAATAATCTGATATGGAATGAAATCTTGCAACAATCAAATTTGAGTGTTGATTTTTGGAATAAACATTTAGAAGCGTTTTTCAACATAACAGAAAGTGAAAAGCATCTTGCATTTTGGCATTTGCTAACGCAAAAAGAAAGCATTGATTTTATTTTTGAAAACTATCATTTCCCTTGGGATTGGAGTTTTATCACCCAAATCAGTTCAGCCGAAACTATTTTTGACAGTTTTGAAAATGAAGAATTAGCCGAAAAATGGAATTGGGAAATAGCGACCAAGAAACTTGATAAAGAAACCATTCTTGACTACATAGAAGATTTAACACGTTATATTGATTGGAAATACCTAATAAACGAAGTCTTTGAAGTTGAAAAAGAACTATTATTGAAAAAAGAACTTCCGAGAATTTCTGCTTGTATATCAGTTTTGAATCCTGAAGACAGAAAAGAAATTTGGAAAGTTTTAACGGCAAAATATCCATTTGAAACTCTTTTCAACTATGTTGAATTAACCAAACAATTAGAAGAGTTTGAATGGGATTGGGATTTTATTTCCAATCATCAACTTTTTCCAACAGATATTAGAACTCTTAATCAGTTCAAAGAAAGAATTAATTGGGCTATTTTATCTGAAAGTAAAGCCATTCAACAAAAATTTAATCCAGATAGTTGGGATGATGGCAATCAATGGTTCAGTAACATTGACCGTTATTTACAAAAATTTAAAAACAATTGGGATTGGCAAAATTTATCCCGTAACAGAAATATCAATTACAATAGGTCTTTATTAAAGAAATACAAAACTGAAAATTGGGATTGGAATTATTTGACTGAATTTGGTGGATTTCTAATTGAACAGAAAAGAGATAGGGGCAACAAAAACTATTTAGAAGAAGTTATAAAACAATTTTCAAAAATAAAATTTGAAATACTTTCAAAACGGAAGGACATTATAATTGACAGTAAGTTAATTCTTGAATTGAGAGACAAAAATTGGGATTGGCAGGTTCTATCGGAAAACGAAAAAACAGAAATTTCGAATGAACTAATTATTGAATTAAAAAACAAGAATTGGAATTGGCAGGCACTATCAAAAGAAAAAAAATGAGTTCAGTAATGATATACTTTTACAATTATTAGACAAAGATTGGGATTGGAATTATTTATCTGGAAACGTTAATCTTGAATTTAACGCTGAATTTATTGAAAAAACAAAAGCTAAATCATGGAATTGGAAATCAGTTTCACGACATAAATCATTCATTCCAACAGTAGAAATACTAACGCTTACCAAAGAATTTAATTTGGATTGGGAATACTTATCAAAACATTCAAGCCTAATTCCAACCAAAGAAATACTTGCCAAATTTGAAAACAAATGGCATTGGAAAAGTATTACAGAAAATTCCCAAATCAATTTTACAGATATTGATTTTGTTGAGCGTTTTGTCGACAAATGGAATTGGTATTTTATATGTGAATCAGGTAAATTGACTTTGAATAATAAAATTCTAAATAAGTTCAAAGATTTTTTAGATTGGAATTTGATTTCTTCAAATACAAATTTAAATTTTACAATAGATATTATTCAAGAGTTTAAACAGTTTTGGAATTGGACTGCACTCAAAGAAAATAAACGAGTTGAAGAACTTTTAGGGAGCTATGTTGCAGATGAATTAAACAAAAACGCAACTTTAAACTTCATTGATAAAATTGAACAACAACGGTCTAAATGGAAAGGAAGTATTTATCACTTTTCACATATTGACAATGCAGTCGAAATAATAAAAAACAGAAAAATTCAAAGTAGAAATAGAGCAAAAATACAAGGTGATGCTGCAGGAAATGTTGTTCATCGGAGAGGCGATGCTCACGATTATGCACGTTTTTATTTTAGACCGCAAACACCAACGCAGTTTTATAATGAGTTCTTAGGTAAAAACCAAACGGACAAGTTTTTTGAAAAGGCAAGAAATTTAGGTTTTCCAAAATGTCCAATTCCAATATTTTTTAGGTTTTCATTGAAAGAAGTTCTTTTTAAGAATGAGAAAAAATGTTGTGTAAGCAATGGAAATATGCAAAAAAATGCAACACAATTTAAACCTGTTGATCAGATGTTAGACAAGTTCAATTTTCAATATTTGTATTCTGATATAGAAGATGATTTAGAAAACTATATGAACTATTCCCAACAAGAATTTTTAGTTAAAGATGAACTTTCTTTTCAAGACTTGTTCGATTTTGAGATTGTTTGTTCATCGGAATCAGACAGGACACTACTCATAAATTTAATAGGAAATGAGCATAAAGGCATTATTTCAAAAATTATAGTAGATAGAAGTTTTTATAACAATGAAAATCCAAGGGTGAGAATTGAAGAAGAAGATTCAGAACTACATGTTTCAACTGATTTTAATGGAAACGGTTATTTTGTTTTAAATGTAAATAATGACATTAAAGAAATTGAAATTATTTCTGGAAATGTAAGCAAAATAGAAAAGGACAAAATTATTTTCAATTCTTATGTATCTCTTGGAAATGTAAAACAAAAAATACAATTAAACTTTATTGATGAATCAAACAGAAATTGGTTTATTTATTTAAAATAATAAGCTTCAAATTTGTTTTAACTTTATAAATTATACAGAACAGAAAATGGCAATAAAACATATTAATGGCAATATTTTTAATTCAAAGTGTCAAACAATTGTAAACACTGTGAATTGTGTTGGTGTAATGGGAAAAGGAATTGCGTTGGTGCATAAACTTCGTTATCCAAAAATGTATGAAGAATATAAAATACACTGTAAAAGCAAACTAATAAAAACTGGTATATTATGGCTTTATACCAAACAAGAAAATGCACCTTGGATTTTGAGTTTTCCAACTAAATTTCATTGGAAATACCCAAGTAAAATGGAGTGGATTGAACAAGGGTTACAAAAATTTGTAGAAACATATGAGAAAAAGGAATTACTTCAATTGCTTTTCCTTTGCTTGGAACTCACAATGGTGGTTTAGATACGAACGAAGTCAAACGACTTATGGACGAGTATTTAGGAAAATGTTCTATAGACATTGAAATTTACGACTACGATCCAAATGCACCTGATGATTTGTTCGAATCATTTAAAGCAAAATGGTTGTCATTAGATGAAAAAACAATCAAAGCAGAAACAGGTATACAACCACAATACGCTAAAAAAATATCAGAGATAATTCAAAGCGGTGAAATAAATTCTATGATTGCGTTGGCAAACTATGACGGTATTGGAGAAAAAACATTAGAAAAAGCATTTGGTTACATTTTAAACGCCTAAAAATAAATACGTAATTATTAAACTTAATTATCATGAATTTTAATGAACGAATTGAAAACATTTGCAATAAAGTTCCATTTTTTATTCCATTGTACAATGCTCGTGTAAGGCATTATGTTATAAAACAGCATATACTAAATGTTTATAATCAATTTCAAAAATATTTTAGCAAGAGCTTTGAAAAAAATGAAATGGAATGGTTCGTATTATTTTTGCTTTTGCACGACATAGGAAAATCTATAGCTTATAAAAAGGGTAATATAAACAATCAAATTATTGAAACAATTATATTGCTTGAACAATATGCTTCTGATTTAGATATATCAAAAGAAAATTTAGTAATATTCAATGCTCTTTTAAGGTCTAGTCTAATAGGTAAATATATGGAATCAAAAATTTCATTGAATGATACATATGATAACATTGTTGAACAAAGTAAAGTTGCCGATATGTCAATTGATAGGTTTTTTTATTTTTTATCGGTTTATTACCAATGTGACGTAGCTAGTTATACTGGCGATGCAGGTGGCATTCCATATTTAGAGCATTTGTTTGATTATAAAAATGGACAAAAAGTATACTGTGAAGAAACCAAATTATTAAAATTTTCCGAAGTTTATACTTCAAAATATAATGAACTTTCTAAGAAGATAAAAGAAGAATATAGACTTGAGGACAACAAATACAAAACTGAAATTCCAATTCAATCAAATCTAAAAATTGTTGGTAAAATAGACCTTTCAAAATTTGAAAAGTCAAAAAAAGAAATTGTGAATAATAAAGAAAATATTTATATAATAGATACTAATGTTTTTGTTGATTACCCAGATATAATTTCGAAAATTGATGAAAAATATAGTGTAGTTATCTCTGCAAAAGTGATAGACGAATTAGATTATTTAAAAGTTTCATTAACTGAAGAACAAAAACGGAATGTACAAAAGGCTTTGAGATTAATTAACGAAAGTATAGATAAACGTGGTATAAAAATGGATATTGCAGATTTATCATTACTCCCAAATGATTTTAATAAAAAGACACCTGATAATTTGATTTTAACAGTTGCACTAAAATACAAAGAAGAAAACCCAATTATCTTAACTTCTGATAATGGTTTACAAATCAAGTCCAAGGGCTTAGGTGTAACTACAATTACATTAAAAGAATTTTTAAAACAAAGAAAATATTAAATTATTGTAAATAAACTTTTATTATTAAGATAAAATGGGAAACATCTTAGTATCATTATGTCGCTCTTGTGGTTTCAAGAACGAATTCAGAATCGGCGGCGGTAGATTCAATTATCAAACCTATTGTCCTGTTCCTGCTATTAATAAAGAATCATTAGAATTTGAACAAATAAATTATTACGAACACAAGAATTCTGATAAGTATTTATTCTATTCTGATGCCGCTTTAAAAGGTGAAAACAAGAATGATAGAACTATCAATAATTTTGATTTATACTTCAATGAGGAAGGAAATTATTGTCCAAATTGTAAAAACAAAACCCTAGCTTTTAGAGTTACAAAATATCTCGATTAAATTTTTATAATATGAAAAACGATAAAAAAAACCTTTTAAAAAAATTAGAAGAAAACTTTGATGTAATTCATATTAAAAACTCTGTAAGAGAAACAATACTTGATAGCTTTTTAAATATGAATATTCCATATTTAGAAAATCTACTACCTGAGTCCTGTCATATGCATAAAGATTACAAAACTTTATTTTTAAATGAAATAGAAATAATTTTTAATAGATGTAAAGAATTGGGTGATAGTTATTTTATTAAACAATCCTCTAAATGCTGTGGTGAAAATTGTTATAAAGCTAGAAATTCATTCCTTTTGATAGGAAATAATTCAAAATATGCTTTCAATCTAATCCTTATTGAAGATTTAAAAGAAGATAATTATTGTCATTATGCTATTTGTAGATTTTTTTCATGTAATACAATTCAAAATTACACCATCTTGGATGAAACGGTAAATTATTGCTTTACTAATCAAGAAATAGATGATATTCCATTTTAATAGATAAAATTTAAATCTAAAAAGTTTATCTCTGTCTCTTTGTAACGGCGATAATCACCGCAATGAATCAAATCTGCAAACTATACAAAACCTATTAAATTAGTAAAGCAATCAAGCGGTCTCACTCCTTATTTCACTTTGTTCCGTTCGGCTGTTCCAGTCAGTCGTGCCTCCTTCCGTTCCACAGTACACAAATAAAAAAGCAGTAAATAAGCTATCAAGCCCATTTCCTGCTTTTACATATTGTCCTCATCTTCACACGTTCAAGGGCGTCGTTCGTCGGGGCTAGTATGTCCATAGCAGCAGCTTCCTTTTAGTCAGCTCCTACTTTATGTCCATCGCCCCTTGTGTTATGGGCGGTTGCTCCCTGTTCGTTCAGTACTCCCTGACAAGTGTGGCAAAGCCACAATTTGATAGTCTGATAACACTTCGTGTTACAACAGGGTTATGCTTTCAGCACACTGCCCCACTTTGCTCCGCGTCCTCACTTCGTTCCTTCTTGTCCGCATATTGTGTCGCAGGCCTCCTCACATTGCCGCAACACCGCCATCACGCTCCTCAGTCATTTCAAAAAGCTATTTATATACTTTACGTGCTAACGCTTTTTTCATGCCTTGCGGTGCTTAGGGGTGTTAGATTGCTATACAAAACCTCGTTATTCAAAACAAAAAAGAGTAAAAAAAGAAAACAAAGATTTGTTCCAGGTATTCAAAAAAGCAAGTTCAAGCCCTTCGGGTTTCTATTGAAAATCTTGCTTTTTTGAAACCTTCCACAGGAAGTAAAGGCTTTCTTTTTTTTCCTTTTTCTTTTCGAAAAAACAATTGTAAAGGATGAAGGAACTGAAGAAGAGCTAACCTTTAATTCTTTTAGTATGACAAATTTTATCGTTAAAAGCCACGTAATCGGAAAAACCTATGAAAAACCGCATTTCTTTGTATTAAACAAAGGATTAAATAGCGGAAAACCACAAAACGAACCCTTTACAAATTCCTTTGTAATCATCTTCCAAAATAAAGCTGACAAAGAAGACATATTTTGGATAGCTGCAAGTTTATGGAAATCAAAATTCTGGATGCCTTATTTGCGAGGTTCCGTTATTCCATTTTTAGCCCTACACGAGTTCAAAAAAGAGTTTTTCCCAAAAGTAACGCGTTTACTCCAAGAGTATGAACAACATCAAAAAAATGTAAAAGCCTTACAACTATTACATCAACAAGAAACACATTATACAAAGAACCTTAAACTTATCAATGAACTTCGTAATACTATTTTATTAAAGTATAGAACAAAATAAATTTTATTATTCAAGCCGTTTTTAACATCCTAATTCCTTCAACTTAATTATTAACATTTTAATCTTTAAGTTTATGGAATTACCGTATTCAAATTTTGATCATTGCTTGTTGTTTAATGCAATAAAAAACAACATCGATTTAAAAAAAGCAATCGCCTATCTCGTATCATTTAATGAATATGAAAATTTAAAAGCAAAGGCTTTAGAACATTCAATTTTAATTTTTAATGAAGAAATTGCTATTTATCTTATTCTTTATGTAGGTTTTGAAGAAAATGAATTTGTCCAAAATATGATGATAAATTCAAATTACATATCTTTTGAAAAGGTTACAAATTCTATGCATGAATTCAAAGATATTGATGTAAAGTATATAGACAAATTAGCAATACTCTTTACAGCAATTTCTTTAGGAAATAATTCAACTTTAGAAGATTTTAAAATTTTTCTAAATCTCTAATCAATAATAACCTAGCAAATTTAGCTGGGTTATTATTTTAAATTAATTTATAAAAAATAGCACTACGACATCTTTTGGCGTTTAATATCTATATATTTGAAAAAAAATAAAGTAAATGGCAAAAAAAGATTATTTTAAAAGATATAATAAAGTCGTCGAATTACTAAGACGAAAATCAGTTACACCTGAGGACTTGCAAAATTTTTTAAAACAAAACCTAAAAATTAGCTTAAGAACATTTCAAAGAGATAAAGATGAAATAAAAAGTTTATATGGCATCGATATTATATTCAACAAAAAAGAGGGTTTGTACCAGATTAACGAAGAACTTTCAGATGGAAGTTTTGATAGAATAGCTGAATCTTTCCATATTACTCAAGCGTTAAATAAATCTAATGAAGTATCTAAGATTATTTTATTAGAACAACGCAAATCAAAAGGAATGGAAAATATGCACGGACTATTACATGCCATTCAAAATAAAGTAGTAATTAATTTTTTACATGAAAGCTACTGGAATTACGATATAAAAAAAAGAAAATGTGTTCCTATTGCTATTAAAGAAGCACAACATAGATGGTATTTAATTGCATTTGACATTGACAAAAAAGAGTTTAGAAATTATGGATTAGACAGAATTTCTGACCTTGAAATTTCTACAGGAAAACACACAGTTCCAGAGTTTAATATTAAAGAATATTACAAAAATGCATTTGGTATAGATGCACAAGGAAAACCTTATAAAGTAATTTTAAAAATTGCCAATTATCAAAAAAAGTTTTTAATTTCATTACCATTACATCATTCTCAAAAAATAGTTGAAGAAAACGAAACACATTTTAAACTTGAGTTTTATATTCAATTAAGCCACGATTTTAAAACTGAAATTTTAAAACTAGGAAGCTTATGTGAAGTTTTAGAGCCAACTCATTTTAGAAATGAAATGATTGAAGAAATAAATAAGTTGAAAAATATATACAAATAAGATAATTATTTTATGGAAAACAAAATTTACACACTTTCAAATATTGCAGAATGGCAATCTATAACAAGTAAAATATCTTTACCTAAATTACAAAGAGGTTTTGTGTGGAGACCTAATCAAATTGAAGCTTTATGGGATTCTATTTTCAGAGGTTATCCAATAGGCGCGGTTTTAATGAGTTTTGATGGAGTACATAGAAATCTGTTAGATGGGCAACAAAGATGTACAAGTATAGCGTTGGGTCATCTAAATCCTTATGAAGAAAACAATGAGAACTTCTTATCTCTTAAAGAATATAAACCAATGATTTGGATAGATTTAAAGCCAAGTCATATAACCAATAACCACAGATATGTTTTTAGAGTATTAACACAATCTCATCCGTGGGGTTATCAAAGAACCGATAATTCTAAAACACTCAGTATGGGTAATAGAAAAAAGGCTTTACAGTTTTTTAACAATGAGAGTGAAGTTAATTATACAGCTTTAACAACAGATAAAATAAACCCTTGGGATGCTAATTATCCTATTCCTCTTCAATATTTATTAAACATTAAAGCAATCAATAAAGATGATTTTATTCAAAAAATAAGAAGTTTAATAAATATTGACTTTAATAATAAAATTAAAACACAATATTCAAATGATAATTATGTGGATTATAACCTTGTTACAGATGATGATTTAATTGAAATCTATTATGGTTATAAAAATTATTTAAATTGTAATGTTCCCGAAATTCTTGTTTCAAGTGATGTTTTAAAAATTGATGAAAATGAGTTAAATAGTAAAAACTCTAATGAAATGGATCCAACACTTTTCGTAAGAGTGAATTCCGCAGGGACAAGAATTTCAGGTGAAGAATTAAATTATTCTATTTTTAAAGCATATTTTCCAGAATCAAAAGATTTAGTTGAAGATATAAAATCAAATTTTATCTCACCTACAAAAATCATTTCGTTATTTTCAAGACTTTCTTATGCTAAACAAAATAACTGGTCTTATTATGTAAAGGAATTTAATGTTAATGATTTTAGGAAAAGAATTAAAGATGAAGAGTTTCAAAAAAATATGTTAAATTATATTAATAATGGTAGAGCTAATGAATTATTAGAAAACGCAATAAAAGTAATTTACAATAATGTTGAAGAAGAAAAATATCCAAAAGCATTAGTTAAGCAATTATTAGTTTCAAATCTTGACTTAACATTTAATTTACTTGTTTTTTTAGAAAGAAATGATGAATACAATATTAGTGAAGTTGCGGCTTATTTTAGCATTATTAATTGGTTTAAAGCTGAAAAAAATATTGGGAATTCGCTATTCGAAAAACTAAAAGATTCTAATTCTTGGAAGGCTTCATATTTGAATTTAGTAAAAGAAAGAAAGGTAAAACTTATAGTAAAACCAGAATTACTAAGAGAAAATTTAAAAAACATTATAATCAATCAATTAACTTGTTCTGATGATTGGGCTGATTCAACAAAGAAATATTTTTCAAATGAATTGATAAAATATTATGCAGATAACGATTTCAAAGATGATGAAATTGTAAATTCATTTAGAGAATTTATAAACACAATTTATTGGAATAAATCATTATTGATTTTTGCTCAGAGAAATTACATTGTTGAAAAATTTAAAGAGTATAATCAATTTGAAAGTATAGAAGATACTAACAGACCTTGGGACTGGGATCATATTTATCCTGCAAGTTGGATATATAATAAAGAAAATATTGCTCAGATTGTTAAAAATTGGAAAGAATGCATTGGGAATTATCGTGCACTTTCCTTCGATGATAACAGAAGTGAAAGTAATAATGTATCACCTAAAGAAAGATTTTCAATAGATAATAATAGAGCTGATAGTTTTATTAAAGAAGATGATTTTAAATATTGGGATCAAATAGATGGTAACTATTATCGATTAAAAGGAGGAGATTTAAATAATGATAAGATTAAAATATTTCTATCTGCAATAATTTTTAGAATGTGTAATATTTATGAAGAGTGGTATAAAAATTATTTAAACTTTTAAGTTTATGCAAATCACCACCATTTCCGATACACACGGTCTTCATCATCAGTTACAATTATCTGGTGGTGATTTGCTTATTCATGCAGGCGATGTATGCAACAGAGGCACACAAGAGGAAGCTGCAAATTTTATCGATTGGTTTGAAAAACAACCTTACACTTACAAAGTTTTTATAGCAGGAAATCACGATTTCTTCTTTGAACATTTTACCCAACAGGAAATTCAAAATATTCTACCAAAAAACATTTACTACCTAAACGATTCTAGTATTGAAATCGAAGGAATTAACATTTGGGGTTCACCTATAACTCCTGAGTTTCACAATTGGGCATTTAATAGAAAAATAGGCGAAGAAATTAACAAACATTGGCAACTAATTCCAAACAATACTGACATTCTAATTACACACGGTCCATCTTTTGGCCTTTTAGATAAAACGTTTCACAATCAAAATGTAGGTTGTGTAGATTTGCTTAAAAATGTTGAAAGAGTAAATCCAAAATATCATATTTTCGGTCATATTCATGAAGGTTTTGGAGTTTTAGAACATCTAAATACAACTTTTATAAATACTTCTTCATTAGACTTCAATTATAAAATGAGAAAAACACCTTTTTTCAATTTTAATTTTTAGAACGACTTCTTTTGGCATTCTCCATTTTTAGTTTTACCAAAAATTAAAAATATGGAACTAATTTATCATTTACCAGCAATTTCCTATAACTATACAAGGTCATTTTTTTCCGATTTTGTTTACAAAGAAGCATTGGGATATTTAAAAATAATTTATAAAAATCCACACAACTTTCAAAGACATTTTCTGAGAAAATTAGAACACATTCCTAATTTACAAAAGCTTTGTTTTGAATTAGGAAGAGATTTTGAAAAAGCAAATCCGTTAACTTTAAGAGAAATTGAAAGTATATCAAACGAGAGTTGTAGAAATTTAGCTTTACAACATTATAAAGGTTTGTATAACAACTATTTTGAAGAAAAGAAACCAAAGCAATCTTACTTTGATAGATATGTAGAAAAAATAAAAGACTATTTAGACAACGCAGATAATGAGCCTATAATTATGCCATTTTATAACACTGAAATTGTTGAAAATAAAGAACCTTATCTAATCAATAAAATAGAAAGATATGTTATTTCAGAACATAAAGAATTTGTTCATTTTTCTGTGAAAAACGTTGAAACCATTGTATTAAATAGAACGATTAAGCATTTTTTATGTCCAGATTGCGATATTAAAGAAATTATTCTGCATGACAATTTAATTTACTTAGATGCTTGTAGTAATAAAATTAGTAGTATTCAATTAAACGAAAATATTATCGAACTAGATATTGCAAGTAATGAACTCACAGAATTAAAATGTAATAATAAATTGAAAAATTTATGTGTTACCAATAACAAACTAAAAAGTTTAGAATTAAACGAAAAATTAGAAGAATTGACCGCAAATGCTAATGAAATTGAATCTATAGTTTTAAATTCAAATCTCAAGGAAGCTTATTTGTGCGACAATCCATTAATGTATGTAAAACTGAATAAAAATCTAAAAGAATTAAGTATTTCACATCCTGAAAATAAAAATATTGAAATTGATAATTCAGTTGAAAACAATCAAGTCGTAATCGATTATTATATAAACTAAATTTAAAATTATGTCAACAATTGTAACACACAAAGGAATTTTAGTAAAAATCAACACAGAAAGAAAAATTGTAGAACATTCTAAAAACAATGGAATTTCTTGGGTTCAAAAAAGCATTTTTAAAAATTACGGCGATTTAATCTCTTTAATAGATTTAGGAAACGAATTGTTATTAGAAACAACAAAAGGTACTTATATTTCAAGGAATGAAGGTGTTTCTTGGGTATTGAAAAAGAGTAAATAATTTACTGAAATAAAGAAAGCCTGAACATAATTCAGGCTTTCTTATTTCTCAGTAAAGGTTACCAATCAAAACTGAGATTATTACTTTTTAGTAGTTAACTGCTTTAAAAGCAAAGTAACACCAAAACTAACAACTGCTCCTACAAAGGCTAAAACTATAGTTTTAAAGATATCTGCTGAGGTAATATTGGGCAATACACTCAACGCAACACCTCCAAAAGTTCCTGCCTTCAAAGTTAAAGAATTATCCATTCTCTTTTACCTCGGGTTCAGTTTCAGCCTCATCTTTTTTAATACTGTTTTCATCAACAGTGATTTGGCTAACCGCCGATAAAACTCCTCCTGCAACTGCTGCATAACCCGCAACAGTAACAACAACAGCTGGCAAAGCAATTGGAGCAGCTACAATACTTCCACTAACTGCTAATAAGGCTAATCCAATAGTTCGTAAAACCTTAAAGAATTTTGGTGTGGGTGCCTTAGCACGATCTAATACGTTCATAATTTTCTTTTTTTGTCATCCTGTTAAGGATCTATTGTACAATCAATGAAACACTTTCTCCATTATCTAATGCTTTATAAACCTTGTCTTTCAACTTAGTAAAAGCTTTACGAGATAATAATCCCATACCAGGACCAGAAAGTTTCGTAACAGGAGCAATACAACCTAACAACTCATTTTGAGCATAATTAGCAGGATGAAACAAAATCAAACTTCTATTCGGTACATCTACTACTTCTAAATGCCATTTGTATTTGGTACTGTATCGCTTTCTAATAAAATATTTCCCTTCAGGAATACAAGAAACTCTTTTCTCATTTTGCTTCCATGGTAATTCAATGGTATAAGCAATGAGTTTACCTTCACATTCTAGTTTTCCGTTAGTTCCTTCAGGGAAATAAGTTCTTGTTAAAAACAAAACCATACTTCTAAATACTGATTTCTAATTTCTAACTTCAGTCTACACACCACCATCAACACTCACAATCGATAACGGGTTGAAAGCACCATTTTTCAACGGATACATTTGCCCATTAATCTCTTGGTAGAACTCAATACCTAAAGCTAAAACTAAAGGATGAGTTGAGTTAGCAGTAACTGCATTACTCAAATTGATAACAGCAGTTGCAGTAGCATCCCATGGTAAAATGGCTGTTTCACTAGTTGCTACTACATATGTTTCATTTGTAAAGTCAATTTCTGCACCACCTGAGATAACTTTAAAATGAGTAGTACCACTTGGAGCTGCAATCATGTTTGCCGGTACAAAAGATGGTATAGAAACATCTAAAGTTCCTGCAACTCTGTCAATCGCTGAGGTAAACGGTGCAAATAAAGAAGTACCTAACTTACCACGAATATTAAATTCGAAACCAAGTACCAATTCAATTTCTCCATCTATTACATTTCGTAATCCTCTTTCACTCACAGCATCCGCCTGAATAACCTTAACCATAGTTTGGGTTAAACGGCTTACCATTCTACCATCAGCAGAATTCAACAACAATGGTCGTAAAGCAGTTCTCAAAACCTTTCCGGCTTTTCCTGCTCTACCAAACTCAGAACCATTTTCACGCGTTCTTTGAAACGCAGGGTCACTCGCAATTCTGCTCGCATCAATTCCACCTTTCTCACGCGCTAAATGCCCATCCTGAGTTTTGTAAAAAGTAATATCCCCGATAGTACCTTTTAATTTAATTATGCCTTTCTGTCTAGCCATAACTTCAAAATTTTAGTTTAACATTTATTTTTTTTGGCAATACTTAAAAAATTGAGTTGCAACACATTTTCAAATAATTGTTAAACAAAATTCCTTATAAAGAACAGTTCTAAAACCTCACTATATACCAAATGACACTATTGAACATTTTTGTCCAAAAACGTCCTACATAAAGACTTAAAAATCAACGTTAAAACAAATGAAGTAATAAGTAACTTTAATCTAACTCAAAGTCTAATCAAAAGCATAGATAAAGTATGAAACATACACACAAAAGAGTATGTATTTATCCGAAAGACATACAACGTATTACAGGCAAAAGTTACAGACAAAGCACAAGAATCCTCAATCAGATTAGAACTTCACTTAGAAAGCCTAAAAGTAGCTTAATTAGTATAGATGAGTTTTGTGAATACACAGGTTTAAAACAAGAACAAATAGAACATCTTATTACTTAATTATTAATATAACTCAGTCAATAATTAAACTGGATTGTATTGATAATGTGATGAAAATTGATTAAATTTGAAGTATCAATATAGGCTATAAAACAAGCTAATTTATAAGGTGCATAATTCGGTGCACTCGTATTGAAGAATAACTAAATTACTAGTAAAATAAAGGCATAAAAGAGGTGAAATAAATCCCTCTTTCTCCGCAGAATTAAAACCCTAACGATTGAAAATCAATTAGTTAGGGTTTTTTATTTACAATATATCCCACATTATCCCACAATCATTTAGTTTCTTAATTTATTATTTTTATATAAAAATGTAAATCATGGAAACACAAGTATCAGTAAAACAAATAATTAAAGACTTTATTTATATTGGTAATCAATTGAAAGATCTTTTTAAAGATGATTTAGAATACAAACCAATAATCGACTTTGTTTTAGCAAAAGACTATCTTGATGAAGAGTTAGATATTCCTTTTCCAAAAATGAAAGATATTGAAGCTGCTACAAATTTAAAATCACATATATTAAGAAAGCTTTTATTGAAAATGCATTCAAAAATTTTTACATATGAACGCAAATTAAATTTAAGCTTCAACAAGGTTATTTATCACTTTTATATTTCTTATTTTAATTACAGATGTCAATTTACTATTGATAAGCTAACACATGTTCCAAGAGTTGGTGAAACAATAAATTTACCTTTTGTTAGTGCTTTAATTCCAATAAATCATTTTTATGTTGAAAATATAACTCATGAATTAGAAAATGATTGCCAAATCGTTCTTATAACACTCAAAGTTGGCAGTTATAGTCCTTACTTCCATTTTATGAAAGATAGAGCCTTAGAGTTAAGAGAAATAGGGATAATGGAAATATATGATTTAAGCGAAAGTGAAATCAAGAAAATAATTTACAATAAATCACCATATCGGTAATACAATAAAAAAACCACCCTTTTACAGGTGGTTCTTAAAATAAGTATCTACTATTATTATGAAGCCGTACCAGAGCCAATATAGATACTATTTGATAATTGTGTTTCTTCTGCATTCATGAACGAAATAAACATCTGTAATTCATCCCCAGCATAGCTATTAGGTATAATAACCGTTTGCGATAAATCTGCCCTTGTAGCTCCTTCAGTTAAGTAAACACTTTCTCCTTTTAATGGATTGTAAGCAACTACCATAACTTTATCAGTTGCTAATGCATTGCCTTCTGTTGAATTATCGTCCCAACTAAACTGCACTTGTCCAGGTGTAGTTAAATCGAAAACAGGGTTTAAAGCTCCTGCTAAATTACCTCTTGACAATAACGCCATTGAATAATCAATTTCAAAATCAGGAGAAACTCCTGTAATTGCATTATTCAGAATATAAGACATCGCACTATTAAACTGTGATTTCTTAACTGCATAATTTTTATAACCAACCTTAATAAAATTTAAGTTAGGTTGTAAGAACCTCAACACTAAAGCAAATTTTGTTCTTTGATTCACTTGCAATAGTGTTCTTGGATTAGCTACACTTTGAGGTTTAGCTCTAATGTAATCTATTCCTTTCCATCTTGAACCAACAATATTGGCTACTTTTCCTGATACTCCTCCAAGAATACCTCTACCTATTTTACCCATGTCTATATAATTTAAAAATTAAAAATTAAATTTTGTGGACTTGGTACGGCTTTGGTATTGATTTTTACTTACTCAAAATTATTACTTCTTTACATTATTTTTTTAAATCTAAATTGTTTTGTCAAAATTTGTTATTAATTATCATAAATTGTTAGAATTCAGTATTAAGAAAAAGAACATTATTTTTTTATTTATTCTACAATCGCAAGTATGTACTTGCTTTTCCGTTTGGTAATAATGTTTCCGGTATAGTTAAAATTTTAGCTGTTTTTTTTGAAAGAATGCTTACTGATTAATTTCAATCGGAGTGAAAAACGTCTGGCATTATTTTAAAAAAAATTGCATCCATAGGGGTTTGGGGAAATGGAAGATTGCCCCTACTGAGCTTACCGAGTGCGTTGGCAGTAGCGAAGCAAGGGTATAGATTTTTATTTGCTTACTGTATTTTTGATTTTAATTCTATCGGTGTGGTAAATGAAAAACTATACTCTTGCGGGCAATTTTGATTTTTGAGGATGCTTGAAAAGTCAATGGATAGTAGTCAGTCACAGTTTACAGCTAAAGTCTAATGAAAATGTGAAGCATCTTCAAAAAACAATGAAAACACTGTTCCTATTTGGGTGGGAGCTTTGGCTGTGCGGATATTTTACATAATGAAATTATAGTTCTAAAAAATTACCTCTCAAATTATTAACTCTTTTTTTTGAACTATAATGTTGCCTTCATTATGTAAAATAGCTTGGGAGTGGTTTTTAGCGTTGGAAAGCTCTTGTTTTTTAGCTTGGGTGTAAGTGGATGAAAAAAGGTTTACTGTGCGCGTGGTTCCTTCGACAGGCTCAGAATGACACTTAGCTGAAATATGCTTATTAGTGGAAAACAGAAAACCTTTTTTTATTTACTTACTTATGGGAAAATAAGTGCTTATTGCGTTGGGAGAAAACCGCTAATGCTTTGGGGAGCGTTGGACGGGTGGGATGCAAATACGACAGCGATAGCGTTCCTATTCTCTTTTCCTTGTAATATTAACGAAATGAAGCAAACAAAGATTTGAGGTTAGGAAAACTTGGACTAAATGAAAATTTTGTGCAGCTGAATGAGATAATTTTAAGAAAATAATTTTCTAAAAAAAACAGCTATTGTTGACCAGATGCTTTTATTGGTTTCGTTATCGGCTAGATTTGATTCACGAGATAGAACGATTAAATCATAATACATAAGACGTGTTTCTAAAGAATCTTCTGGTTTAAGACCTGTAAATTCTTTCTCTTGATCTTCTGTACTAAAAAGTGGTACAAATTCATTGTCCGAATAATATTTTAATGGACCTGGCGTATTGTATGAATCAACAACAATAAAACGACAACCTGTTTTATTAGCTCCGTCAATGAACCAAGATTTTATAAAATCCATTAATTGTTTGCCGGTTCTTTCTGTTTCTCCTTGAATGAATCTATAATTTTTATTTACACCTAAACGACCAATTAATACAGCTGGATAAGACCTCATTTGTTTTTGACGAGGTATTTCTTGTATTACTTTCTTTTTCTTGAATTTGGTAAGTGTGTTGTTTTGATACTATCATTTGAAATAGTAAAAGCACAAACTATAATTTTAGGATTTTCATCTAAAGTAAAACAATAGGTTTTTCCTAATAACTCAGATTGATAGTTTAGAGCATCGTCACGAAAGAAATCGTTTAAATCGGCATTATCACAATCAAAAGTATCACAAAAAGTCAATAATTGAGCATTATAGACTTGAAGCGTACATTTATCAAGTAGAAAACCCAAGGTGAAATTACAGTTTTGCTTTAGCTAAAATTTTAGACGCAACATTGGCTTGCTTGGAAAAATCTACAGAAGATTTTTTTGCAGTATTACCACTAATTCTATCTACAAAAGCTTTAGCAGCTTCACTTTTAAGAACCGGTATTGATTTAATTGCAATTGCCATTAGTAATTTTTTGTTTTTGTTTTGTTATGCAAAGATATGAAAATTATAATACTTACAACATTTGTTGTAACTTCTTCAATTCTAACTCTTTTTGCTTGTATTTGTTTAACGTGATAATCTCATTAAAGTTACAAATGAAGTGTTAAAGTTTTACACCTTTGTTTTTAAGAAGAAATCATTTACTACTTCCTTTAGTTTTTTATTCTTCATTTGTTTTGCTAACTTTTGTAGTTGATTAATACAATTATTAAATTCTTCTTCTGGTAAACCTTTATATTGAAAATCTAATTGATACTCGTCTTCGTCTAATGAATTGTAATCGAAAACTAAATTTTCTTCATCTATTTGTTTGAATCCAATATTTAAAGCAACTTTTAATGAATTTTGATAATTTGTTTCTCCAATTTCATTACGTTTTATTGTGATTTTTTGTTCTAATCTATCTGTTTCTTCTAATAAATAGGGTAAAATAGCATGTTTTAAAGCTTTTGATAAATGCCCTTTTTTACGATGTTTTGGTAAAACAACCCAATGTAAATCGTGTGTCATATCTAATACAGCACCAATGTATTTATTGTTTTCTTTTATTAGGAAATAAGTATCTGGAATATGACTATCTGAAAAACCTTCTTTATACCATATATGCGCTAATTCTACATTTTTACTAATACTAACTTTTACACATTCTTTATAATTAGGAAAGCGGTTTAGTTTGTTTAGTAGTTGTAGGATGTATTTCTCTGTCATAATTATTTTATAGATAACTTACATTAAAACCTCATCAACAATTTGTTTAATCTTCTTGTTGTTCAATTGTTCGTGGAACTCTACTGTGTAGCCGTCTATGGTTAATTGTTTGAAGAACTCTTTTGCACATTTGATTTTGACTTCTTCGGTTTTTCTTAACGTGGATTGATTTTCTACGTCTTTTGTTTCTACTACAATATTTAGTGTTTTTGAACCATCTGCTTTTTTGACTACATACATAAAATCGGGGCTGTATGATTGTCCTGTAATTGTTGGAATTGAAATACTGCTTCTTGGAATTTTTCCGTAAACTACTACTTCATCAATTACTGCTTGAATATTATCTTTTTCCAATGGAGAATCATAAGCATAAGTATCATACAAATATTTTTCTACAGGTGTGCCTTCAATGAATTTAGTTCCAATAACTCCTTGGGTAATTTCTTCTTTTGGTTGACCATTAGGAAACGACAGTTTTGTACCGTTTAATTTGATATTCGATTTGCTATAACTAAATCTGCCTTGTAGTTTATTTATTTTCCAATCGTTAAAACGCGATACAAAATTTGCTGCACTGAATTCATTGATTTTATCATTATCAATTGAATGTTTTTCAGCATAAGAAATTAATACCTCATGAATTAACTGAATAGGTATATTGGTTTGTTTGTTTATTCGTTTTAAAAATTCACTGTAAGGTAATGGACGACTGATTGTATATTGAACACCACTATCTTCATTTGCCATCATTTGGTTGTCATCTGTAGTCTGGATTACTTGACGTTTACTTGTAATGATTACATCAGTAAATACATTGTTTTCAAATAATTTTACCAATTCTTCTTTTAGATAGTCATCTTCTTCAATCTTGTCGTAAAACAAAACATACTTTTGATTGATGGCTTCCCATAGTGTTTTTAATTCGTTATAAACTGCTGGACGAATTTTTATCTTTTTATCTTTCTTAGTGTTTCTATCTACTACTTTATTGCCATTTAATCCCATAGCAAAATCAGGATATTCCTCAAAGAACTGAATTTGATTTTCAATATTGATGTTGTACTTTCTGTCAATGTATTTTTTAGAAAATAAATCAAAGAATAAATCGTCTGGATCTTGTTTTAATTTTTTAGCAACTTCATTTAGTTTTTCTTCAGTAATGACAAATCCTTTTGGTAATTCATCATTTATTTCTTTTACTAATCTATCAGCAAAATCGGCTTCGGTAAAATCGATGATGTAATTTAATTTGAATTCTTCATTTGAAATACGGTTTCCTAATTCATCTACAGGTAAACGCAATCCTCGTCCAACTTCTTGAATTTTGCTCGATTCGCTTCCGCTTGAACGTAATTTTGTAATTGTAAATACATTAGGATTATCCCAACCTTCTTTTAATGTCCATTTAGAAAACAAAAATCGACGCGTATTGTAATTACCATCTTCTTTTTTAATGGATAACAATTTCTTTTTCTCGAAAAGTATTTCGTTTATTTCGTTTGCAATTTCTTCATCAGAACTGCTGTTATCTTGTGAAAAATAACCCGCATGACAAGCTGTAACATCTTTTTTTGAAGCTTCTAAAAATTCTAAATATTCTTTTTCAGTATCTTTATTAAGCGTTGGTATTACTTGGTTTATTTTATCTAATAAAAGCTTTTCAAACGTATTTTTTAAATAAGTTTCTTTACCAGATTTTTCATCTTGACGATAGGAATAAATATCGTCTATAAAAAATAAGGCTAATGTTTTAATCTTAAACTTTCTATCAAAGTTTATACGTTCTGTTTCAAAGTGTCGGTCAATGGCTAATTTTAGCATTTGTTCCTGATACGATGACGAATAAATATCGGTACTAAATTCTTCGCCTTGTGATTTTGTTTGACCGTTTGACAATTCAATGAAATTAGAACCAATAGCATCAATAACAATTCCTTCAAACTCTTCTGAAATAATGGATAAGCTATCGCCTTTTTTTAATTCAAAACTCTTAGTTGGTCCATCTTTTTGAATTAGATTGAACTTTGCACTGGTTTTACTTTGGATAGCCATTATTTTTACTTTGTCTTCTTTTTTAGAAAGCGGTTCAAAGTGTTCTTTGGCTATTCCTTTAATTAAATTTTGATTGAACGATTCACAAGCATTCAAATCATATAATAAATTATGATAGTCTTTAATTGTTTTTTTTGCTGTGCCTTTTCCAATAGTAACTGTTGGGTAAGTTGCACCAAAGCGAATGATACATTGTGGTTGAATTTCGTTTGTAATAAATTCAAATGTTTTTTGTGCTTTAGAAAATCGATGTGGTTCATCTATTAATAAAAAAGGTTTTGTAGCACTTATACCTTCAACAGGTTTATAGAAATCTTCTACTCCAGAGTCGTATTGGTCTTTTAGCATTTTACTATTGGTTAGCAAAGCCATATTGACCAATAAAACATAAATTTTATTTTGATTTTGACTGGAACCCGAAACAAATTCACGCACAGCACTTGGGAAAAATTGTTTTCCTTTTTTCTTTTTGGCTGCATCTAATACTTGTAATTCTATTTCTGTTCCATAACCACAAACATCTTTAAAATGCTTTTTTGTATAAGGGTCTTGTATAAATTGTCGTGTACCTGCCTTAATGGCTAAAGTAGGCACAACAATTATGAATTTATTGATTTTGTATTGTTTGTGTAACTCAAAAATAGTAGCCGTGTGTACATAGGTTTTTCCTGTACCGGTTTCCATTTTAATATCTAAGTTCAAGTAATCTTGTATGCCGTTTAAAGCCGTATATTCGGGATGAATACCGTTTGTTTTTTGAACTTCCTTAATGTTATGCAATAAAGCTTCTTTATCTAACTCTAAAGTAGGGTTAGCAAAATACATTTTGTTTTTTGAGAAACTATTTACCGAAAATGCATTGGCTACTGCCTGAACACCTTTGTCTTGATGTGGTAAGCCATTTTTTAAAATTAACTCCATAGACTTAACATTTTGGGCATACAAAAAGTTTAATTGTCATAATATTTTTAATATTAATCGCTGTTGTTGAAATTTTAATCATTTTAAGTACTATTTTACTAATCTTAATTGAGCAGATATTTTTTCATCTATTAGTTCAGCATATTCAGCCTCAAATTTTTCTTTAACATTTTTATCTTTTACACTTAATTTATTTGACAAATAGCCTAACTTTCTATTGTTTTGTTCAATTATTTCTGCCCATTCCATAACATACACTTCAATATTTTTTTCGCTTTTCTTCTCATATAGAAACGGATTATCGGGATATGAATCTCTTCTTGATTTTGTTTGAGATTTTGCAAATTTTGTAAGTTTTGAAGATATTAATATTAGCTTATATTTAACTTTTTCACTTGGAAAGGCTGGGTTGTCTTCAATTGTAAAAGCATATCTATTAATTTGATTTAACTCTTTTTCACTTATTGCACATTTGGGAGATTTTAATTCTACGATCATTATTTCTCTTTCTCCAGAATCAATTATCTTTTCATTAAAAAAGAACAAATCTGTTATATCGTTTAAACCACTATCATCCAATTCTATAAGGTTTTTATCTTGTAAAGTAGGTTCATACTCAAAATATTCTTTTCTTAATTCTTCCAATATATTACCAATTCTTTTATCTGACCAAAGTTTTGGAGTACCATTATAATTTTCACCAAATAACCAAAGCTGATTTTCAACTATTTTGTGTAACTGACTTCTTTCTTTTACATGCTTTGAAATATCCCCATAAGTAAGTTCTTGTAAAAAATTTAAAAATTCTGTCTTTTCAGCAACAACACTAGCAAAATGAACAACATCTTCTAAATCAGTTTTTTCTAGTAAATGATGGAATTTTTCTAAACTATCATCAGAAAGTTTTAAAACTTTTTTAAATATATATTCTATATTTCCATTTACAATTGCCTTATCAAGAAGAGGATATAGAAAATTTCTAATTTTATCATTTTTTTGAATTAATTTATGTTCGTCTTCTAAAAGATAAGCAACTTTTTTAAATAATACTTCTTGAGATTGTGAAGCAGGATATTCATTATCACGATAAGGATAGTATTTGTCTTTTTCAAGGTTGGTAATAAATTTTTCAAACCTTTTATTTTTTGCTTTGAAGAAATTATTAATTGTTTCTTTTATTGTTTCTTTTAAATTTTTCACTTCCGCTTCGCCTAAAGTATCTAAATCTAGATTTCTAAATAAATCAGAATTTAGAAGCGGAGATTCAATGTAAATAAACCACGTGCCTAAATCTGAGGTATACCAATCAGAAGAATATGTGTATTCATGTGCTACACTTTTTAAACCAGCATTATCGATTTGAAAAAAACTTTAACTTTATTTAAAGACGATTTTATATTATAGAAATAAAAATTTAGGTTGAAATTTTCGCCTTTTTTATCAGTATATTCAACCGATTTTTTACTCGGCTCGCCTATAACAAAATCTTTTCTTTTTAACTCAACACCATTAACAATAAATTTTACAGTATTGTGAAAAATTTCATAAGGATAATGTTCAAAAATAGCTTGATTGATATTCTTTGATAAAAAGTTTTCATTTAATGTATTTCTTTTGGCAATTTTTTCTGCTTTATTATGATGTAGTTGTTCAATTGTTACTTTGTAATACGTTTTTTCACGATTAGGTAAATACTCGTAATCAACTTTAAATTCAGTTTTTTCAAGTTGAGCATTTTTAAAATCAGTAGTGTCAATGCTAAATTCTGTTTTGGAAAACTGATTTTTTTCTTTATCAAAACCTACAGTGTTAATATGCATTAATTCTCCTATTTGTAAAGAACTAAATCTACCGATTCCTTGTCCTTTTTGTTTAGCCATAGTTCCAATTTCAAGTATTCTGTTATCAAATTCATTGAAAGGTACACCATAACCATCATCTTTAATTTCAATGGTTTTTATAGGTGACTTGAAACTGGCTGAATTTGTATATTCAATATTGATTTCAATATTTTTAGAGTCTGCTTGAATAGAATTATTAATTAACTCTCTAAATGCTTGAAAAGTGTCTCGATAGTTAGTTAATAAATCCTTTATTACTCTTGTATTTGTAGTTATCTTTTTCGTTGTAGATTTCATAAAATGTAAAAGTTTAGTATCTTACTTCGATGTTAATTTTTAAATTCTTTTCGGTGTCGTTTAAGATTTTTAGATTCTTTTCTAACATTTCGGTAACTGACCATTCGTTGAAACTATAACCAAACAATACAATATTCTCAGGGTTAAAATGTGGTATGGTATCGTATTTTTCAAAAAGCTCCATTACAGCTTCTTGGGTAAAATCGGTATGAATTAAATACAAATGTTTTTGATGATAATAAGCCGTATAACCTTTTAAATCTATTTCGGTTGCTTTTGTTGTTAAGCCATAACCATCATAATTTAACCAAGTGGTTAAAACCGTAGGTACTCCAAAATCGTCTAAAATGGAATCATTAGCTATTAAATTAGCTTTATCAAATGTTTCGCATTTGTCTAAGGTATTAGGATTAGGCTCGTTTAAAATAAAGTGCTTGAAACCATAATCTATTTCTGCATTGGTTTCTTCTTTAATCTTTTTTGCAGCTCTTTTGATTCTCTCGAATCCAAGATAATCTAAAGTTGTTGGAAGATTATTTGATTTTAGAAAATTATAAGCATTTTGTTGACTTGGATTTTTTAAATCCAGAATTTCAGGTAATTGAATTGAAATAAATTTTCTTGAACTATTTTCTTCTGAGTTTAATTTTAAAACTGCATTTGCTGTTGTGGCAGAACCAGAGAAAAAATCTAAAATAATATCATCTTCTGAACCAATTTCAATTGCCCGTTTTACTAAGTCAATTGGTTTAGGATGGTCAAATAATGTTTCTTCAAAAATTTGTCTAACTAAACGAGTACCATCTTCAGTTCTCATTCCTGATTCATCCCAAATAGATTTTACTTTTGTTGTTGACTTTCTACTTTTCTCATAAATATTCCAATCTCCATCTTTTTTTTGTTTAGCAATAATCTGACTTTTAAATGGATCATTTAAAACTATATTGTCATTAGACTTTGGTTTACCCCATCTCCAAACACTTTCTTTTCCAGTAGAATTATATGGTTTTACTTCAATATTATAATTTTCATCTTTAATTAAACTTACAGAGCAATATCCATCATAGTCTTGAATATTTGGATTAACATAAAAAGGATAAAATAAATTTGGACGATTCCCACTATGATATTTTGGATTACGATTCCTTAACTCTCTACATTCATAACCACCATTCTCATCACTAAATTTAAATTTAGCCTCTTTCTTTATTTCGGATAATTCAGATAATTCAGATTTAGAATAACACATTAAATATTCATGAGTTACTGCTACTTGATTATAATCTCTTCCACCTGGATTTGCAACAATCATAATTTGAGCAATAAAGTTTTCTTCCCCAAATACGTCATCACACAATAACTTTAGATTTGCTTGTTCATTATCATCGATAGAAATAAAGATAACACCATCTTCTTTTAATAAATCTTTAGCCAATTGCAAACGAGAATACATAAACATCAACCAAGCAGAGTGCGAAGCAGAACCTTTTTGAGTTAACTCTAAAATGCGGTTGGCTTGGTTTTCATCTACACTCAATTTATCTTGTAGTTCTTCGGTAGTAAAATTGAAATTGTCTTTGTACACAAAACCATCAGACCCCGTGTTATAAGGTGGGTCAATGTAAATACATTTTACACTTTTAGCATAGGATTTTAAAAGGTGTTTTAGCCCATCTAAATTATCTCCACTTATGTAGATGTTTTCGCTGTTTGTGTTTTCGGGTTGGTTGTTGTGTTCTTCGTTAGGTGTTATTACTGTAGTAGTGTCTAAAGAAGCTAATAATTTAGCATAACTTTTACCTAAGAATTTAAGCTCGTAGCCTTCATGCACTACATCGACTTTATCTTTCAATGTTTCTTTGAATCGTTCTATATCAAAACTTCCATCGTTTTTAAAACAAGTTGGGAAGTGTTCTTTTAATATGGCAATTTCTTTATCATTGATAGCAACGTTCTCATTGCTTTTTTCGATGTTTTTTATCATGGTTCTGGCACTTATTTTTGTAGAAAGGGTAAATTTAGTTAATTTTTATACAAAAAATAATGCAATTCAAGTTTTTATATCACAATAATTATAGTGCAATTTCCAAGTATATATTAGTTGGAAACTGCACTACATTAATTGAAGTATTTTTTGATGAATTAAACCGTGAATTTTTGAATGTAAATTACTTTTCCCTAATTGTTTGAAATACTTTTTCTTATGGTAATTAAATAGATTTCTACTTTTAACGGTTATTGTATTTTCCCAAAAATTAGTATTAAAATATTTTTCATCTACATTCGCTTTTCTGTCAAATAGAAGGATATTGTTCCATTCTTGAAGTAAAGAGCAACCTAACGCTTGATGGGTTTTGTTGCTAAGTAAATCGCTAAGCGTGTGTATTCCTAACTTGTTTATAAATTTAGCTTGTTTGCTTTTTACTTCAAATCGGAAGGTATTTTCTTTACAAAATTTAGGATGTTGAATGTGTTTGTTGTACACTTTTATGTTTTTGTAGGCATCAACACCCGCTATCTTGTAATATAAATGCTTTGTTGTTCTGTAAAACTGACGTTTTTCGTGATAAATTAAATTTGCAATTAGTTTATTAATGGGTATTGGCGAAATGATATTGATTCCGTATTCCAAGTTTATAATGAAACATTTTTCTAAATCTAACTCGAATAATTCTTTGAGATGATCTATTACTTGGATTACTTTTTTTATTGTAAAATCGTCCGCATTGTGTACATCATTATTGTAAAATTTATGAATGCTTCCTGATATTTCTAACCTGTTGAAAAACTTAGTAAAATATAGATTTTCATATCTTCTTGTGATTCTCTTTTTGAGTTTATTATCAATGATTTTATCGGCTTTACCATCATATACTAAAACAGGATTTCTCCAAATTTCATTTATCAAGACTTCATCAGTAATTTTTAACTTGATAAAGTCTATCATGACCTAAAGAATTACTTTTTAAATGGTCGATAGTTATCGTCGAGCATTTTATTTATATCCTCGATTTTATAGACAATTTTATTGTTTATTTGGCTGTATGCAATCAATCCTTTCTCTCTCCAATTGGCAGCCGTTCCTGGACTAATTTTAAACAGTTTTTGAAACTCATCGTTATTTATAATTACCTTATCGAATATTCTTTCTTGCTTTTTGGTAACCGCATTGGTTAATTCTTCCAAGCGTTTTTCGATGTTGCTTAAACTCTCTTGAAATGGATGGCTCATAGTTATTGTTTTTTTGCATTAATACTGACTAAAGCTTGTTCAATTTCGGAACGCTTGTACCTGATGAGGTTTCCTAAACGATATGGGTTGAGGATTTTCTTTTTGTTCCAGTCGGAAAGTGTTACTAAAGATACCTTCAGAATTTCTGCCGTTTCTTGTCGTGTAAGATATTCTTGCGGTGCAATAGGTTGGAAATTTTGAGCTAAGGATTTAATTTCTGCTCTAACATCGGTTAAGATGCTTTCTTTGAATTCTTCGGGAGAAACTCCGAATACTTGTGTGATTTTACTTTGTTCCATCGTGATACGCTTTTATCGTTATTGATGGTACAAAGTAAGGTTGGTTATATTTCAGTAAACGTTCCTTTACGTTCCGGAACGTCTTAGCTTACTTCAATTATGTTAGGTAAATGGTATTTTGCTTTATCAAATGATTTTTTGTTTTCTTCGAATTTATCATCTTCAGGGTTGAGGTATTTTCTCAATGATTCTTCGGAAATTTCAGCATTGAAATTTTGTTTAATCAATTTAGCATAAGCCGTATAATTTATTTCTCCGTTTTTATTTTTTGGTGCATCAATAAAGCCATTTAATGCTAATGTTCCCAAGATATATCCGATATGCGTCTTTTTGCCTATCCAATTGATTTTTGGATTAACTGCTTTTTCTTCTTTTAAATCATTAACTATTCGCTGAATTTTGATAAGTTCTAAAACAAATTTATAGCCAATATGAAACAAAGAAAAAGGTAAGAAGCTCAATGTTTTAGACCTGTAATATAATGCAAATGGATAATATAAACTTTCTACTTTTTTGAAGTCTGAATTATTTATTAATTCATAAATTTTATCATCTAACTCAAATTCATTGTCGTTAGTTTTTTCTTGATAAATTGTTTGTAAATATTGTGTTTCAGGATTATCATCAACAATTGAGTAATATCGAGATTGTTTGCTGTCAACATAAAAGTCAGCTTTGATAATTTTCAATTGTAATTTTACTGCCTCAATATTAAAAATTAAAAAAGCATCAAAATTCTCTGGGTCTTGTGAGGATAATTCAATGTAAATTTGAGATAAAGCGTTTTGATATAGCTTTTTTACATTGTTTATTATCTCCCTTCTTTTTAAATGAATTTCATTAATTCTCAACTCATAATAATAATGACTTTGATAATTAACAGGCAAAAAATATCTATGAAAATCAATTTCTTCAGCTATTGCATCAGTAAGAAATTCAGAATAATAATTTTCACTTAAAGCTTTTATAAATGAATTGACACTTTTCATACAAAATTAAAAAGCTAAATATATTAAACTTTACCTTACTTTACTACTTTCATTTTTTTCTCTTCAATTTCTTGTTCTTCGTTTTGTTTGTTCCAATATTCTTTTAGCTTTTCTGCTTTTTCGGTTCTTGTTATTTTAATGTATTTCAAAAATTGAGTTTCTGTTTGATGCCCAGTTATTCCCATAATGGTTAAATTATCCAACTTACCATATAGATTTGTGGCAAATGAACGTCTACAAATGTGCGATGATACTAATTCCCATTTTTCAAAAACTCCTTCTTCTTTTCGTTTTGTATCCTTATTTATTTTTGAGCCTTGTGTTAATTCATTGAATCCTGCTACTTTGCACAACTCTTTTACGTGTTCATTGAATTTTTGGTCTGAAATTGCTCTTGGGAAACCGTTTCTTTTTTCTAAAATTGCTTTTACTTGTTGATGCAATGGAATTGTAACTGTTTGCCCTGTTTTTTGTGTTTCAATTTCAATGTAGCCGTTTTTGATATTGGCATCTTTCAACCTTAAAAAATCTGAAATTCTTAATCCTGTACGTAATCCAATTATAAATAAGTCTCTTGTGTTTTCTAATCTTTCAACTCCTTTAAAGTCGTGATTGAATATTTTATTAATTTCTTCATCTTTTAAATAAATGCTATCCGCAGTAATTTTTGGTACAAAAAAGTTAGGATGCTCGATGTGTGGATGCACCGGCAAACCTTTTAATTTTGCATCTCTGGCAATCGTTTTAATGGTTCCAATGTAGTTTCCAATTGTACCCAAATTTATCTTTTGCTCTTGTGATAGGAAATTAACAAACCTGTAATAAAAAGTTAAATCTAAATCGGTAAACTTTAGCTTCGTTTTAAAGCGTTCTTCGTACTCTTTTAGCTTATTTAGTGTTGTATTATACTTTGTGATAGTTCCTTTAGCAATTGGCTTATTTTTGCCTTTTATTATGCGTGTTGGTGCTTGTTTAATAAAAGTATCAATGAAAGGAATGAAAAATATTTGGTCAACGGCTGTTTCGTCAATAGGTCTATTAAAGAAATTAGCTATCTTTTTTCTTAACCAATGTTTATCGATAAACTCGCCTTTGCTGTTATCTGAATTGAATTCGTCAAAAATGAATTTTTCAAGCTCTGAAAGTTTTTGATTAACTTCGTCTTTTGTAGTATCATCAGCTGTAAGTTTAACTTTTTGCTTTGCAGAACTCCACCTTTTTGGTTCTACCTTTAAATCGGTTGATGCTGTTAAATCGAATTTTCTGCCGTTTTTGAAACGCAAAAGTATATTTGTTGCGTTTTTTTCTCCTTTTATGAGGTAGTTAATTGTTGCCATTGGTACGGTATCATTAAGTTTTTCAACACTTTAAAGATACAAAATTATCCCCACATAATCCCCACATTTGTCATTTTTATATATAATTAGCTTAATTTTACTTTATTACATTTTTTTAAAAATCTCTTATTTTTCAAGGGTTAACAGCTGTTTTAGTAAGATGAGGTAAAGCTAAATAAAGTAGATGTTAGTTCCTCTTTCTCCGCTAAACCGGTTCAAAACTTGAACCGGTTTTTTTTTATCTAAAATGTATTTATAATTATTTATTATTACTTGGTATTGCTGTAATAAATAAAAATTATTTAGTAGTCCTATTTTAATATAATTTTTATCTATTGAGAATTTGTTTTTTGAACTGATTTATAATGTAGTTTAGCAAATAAATATTTGATATTTAATACTTTATTCTTAAATTTATGAGAATATGTAAATTAAATAGCAAGCAAACAAAAAATTATAAATCAAACTAATATTATGGAAAACAATTCTGAAAACTTAAGTAAATGTCCTTTTCATAACGGAAGCATGACGGTAACTGGTGATGGAACATCAAATAAAGATTGGTGGCCAAATTCATTAAACTTTGATATTCTGCATCAACATGATAACAAAACAAATCCAATGGGAGAAAGTTTTAATTATGCTGAAGAATTTAAAAAACTAGACTTAGAAGCTGTTAAAACTGATTTAAAAAACTTGATGACCGAAAGTCAAGAATGGTGGCCTTCAGACTGGGGACATTATGGTGGTTTAATGATTCGTATGGCATGGCACTCTGCGGGTACTTATAGAACATCTGATGGACGTGGTGGAAGTAATACAGGAAACCAACGTTTTGCGCCATTGAACAGTTGGCCCGATAATGTGAGCTTAGATAAAGCACGTAGATTGTTGTGGCCTATTAAAAAGAAATATGGAAATAAACTTTCTTGGGCAGATTTGATGATTTTAGCTGGAAATATGGCTTATGAATCTATGGGATTAAAAACATTTGGTTTTGCTGGTGGACGTGAAGATATTTGGCATCCAGAAAAAGATATTTATTGGGGTTCAGAAAATGAATGGTTAGCAAAAACTGGAAGTGAAGGAAGTCGTTATTCTGGTGAAAGAGATTTAGAAAACCCATTAGCTTCTGTAATGATGGGATTGATTTATGTAAATCCAGAAGGTGTTGATGGAAATCCAGATCCTTTAAAAACAGCACACGATGTTCGCGTTACTTTTAAACGTATGGCAATGAATGATGAGGAAACTGTAGCTTTAACTGCTGGCGGACATACAGTTGGGAAAGCTCACGGTAATGGCGATGCGTCTAAGTTAGGAAAAGAGCCTGAAGCAGCTGGAATTGAAGAACAAGGATTGGGTTGGCATAACCCAAAAGGTTCAGGAAATGCTAGCGATACAATAACAAGTGGAATTGAAGGAGCTTGGACAACCGAGCCTACAAAATGGGATAACGGTTATTTCGATTTGTTATTAAATTATGATTGGGAATTAAAGAAAAGTCCTGCTGGAGCTTGGCAATGGGAACCTATAAATTTACCCGAAGATAAAAAACCTGTTGATGCCCACAATCCTTCTGTTAGAAGAAATCCTATTATGACAGATGCTGATATGGCAATGAAAATGGATCCCGAGTACAGAAAAATTTCTGAGAAATTTTATAACGATTTTAACTATTTTACTGAAGTTTTTGCTAGAGCATGGTTTAAACTTACACACCGTGATTTAGGTCCAAAATCGAGATATCTTGGTGCTGATGTACCTATAGAGGATCTAATTTGGCAAGATCCTATTCCTGCAGGAAATAAAGTTTTATCGGAAAGTGATATTAACGAATTAAAATCTAAAATTTTAAATAGCGGATTAACGCGTTCAGAACTTATTGCTACTGCTTGGGATAGTGCGAGAACATTTAGAGGTTCCGATTTTAGAGGTGGAGCAAATGGAGCAAGAATACGTTTGGCGCCACAAAAAGATTGGCAAGGAAACGAACCAGAAAGATTACAAAAAGTTTTAACTAAACTTTCAGAAATTAAAAACTCTTACGGTAAAGATGTGAGCATTGCCGATTTAATTGTTTTAGGCGGAAGTGCTGCAGTGGAACAAGCAGCAAAAGATGCTGGTTTTAATGTTTCGGTTCCCTTTTTGGCTGGTCGTGGAGATGCAACTCAAGAAATGACAGATATTGAATCTTTTGAAGATTTAGAACCTGTACACGATGCATTCCGAAACTGGTTGAAAAAGATTATGCAAATGTTCAGCCAGAACAGATGATGTTAGATAGAGCACAATTATTAGGATTAACAGCACCTGAAATGACAGTTTTAGTTGGAGGAATGCGTGTTTTAGGGACCAACTATGGAGATACTAAACACGGAGTTTTTACTGATAACGTTGGGGTTTTATCAAATGATTTTTTTGTAAATCTTACTGATATGAGTTATAATTGGAAACCAACAGGAAGTAACAGTTACAATGTTGTTAATAGAAAAACTGGCGAAACAAAATGGACAGCAACAAGAGTTGATTTAATTTTTGGTTCAAATTCTATTCTACGTGCTTATGCTGAAGTTTATGCTCAAGATGATAACAAAGAAAAATTTGTGAAAGATTTTATCAAAGCTTGGACTAAAGTAATGAATGCAGATCGATTTGATTTGAAATAAAATATATAATTAAAAAAAGCTACGCATTGCGTGGCTTTTTTTATATCGTCATTGAAAATAATTGCCTTTGTGGTGTATTTCTTTTTAGTCTTAAATCGAAAGCCATACAAATATTTCTTACGAATGGTTTTCCTTTTTCGGTAACAATAAGTTTGTTGTCGAATATCTTTAAAAGACCATCAACTTCCATCTCTTTTAACGATTCAATTACTTCACCTATTTCTAGGAATTTTAATTCATCTTGCGACCAATCTGTTTCAAATTGGCACATAATATTTAGAATATGTTGTCTTATTACCAAATCTTCAGAAGTTAAAATGTGTCCTCTATAAACCGGAATTTCATTTTTGTCTAATCTTTCGTAATAATCTTCTAAAGTTTTTTCGTTCTGCGCAAATGCTGTCCAACTATCACTTATTGAAGAAACTCCCAGACCAATCATAAGTTTAGTATTTGTAGTGGTGTAGCCCATAAAATTACGATGTAATTTGCCTTCTTCAAAAGCAGTAAACATACTGTCAGAATCTATTGCAAAATGATCCATTCCTATTTCATGAAAACCATTTTCACTCAATCGAATTTTTCCTTCTTCATAAAGTAGACGTTTTGCATCATCTTTAGGTACATCTTCATCGTTAAAACCTCGTTGTCCATTTCCTTTAATCCATGGTACGTGAGCATAGCTGTAAAAAGCCAATCGATCTGGATGTAATGAATTTGTTTTATCAATGGTATCTAAAACATCATCTAAAGTTTGAAATGGAAGTCCAAAAATTAAATCGTGACTTATTGAGGTGTAACCAATTTCTCGTGCCCAAAAAGTAACTTTTGCTACATTATGAAACGGTTGAATTCTATTAATAGCAGTTTGAACTTTAGTAGAGTAGTCTTGTACGCCAAAACTAACTCTTCTAAAGCCCAAATTATAAAGCAATTGTAAGTGCTCTTTAGTTGTATTGTTTGGGTGTCCTTCAAAGCTAAATTCATAATTATCAGCAATTGTAGCTTTAGAAAGTATACCTTTAATTAGTTTTTCTAAATTATTAGGAGAAAAAAAAGTAGGAGTTCCACCACCTAAGTGTATTTCTTTGATGTTAGGTTTGGTTGAAAATAAGTCACAATATAGTTTCCATTCTTTTAAAACGGCATCTATATATGGATGTTCAACCTCGTGTCTTTTAGTAATTCTTTTATGGCATCCACAAAAAGTGCACAAACTTTCACAAAAAGGAAGATGAATATACAGACTAATACCTTCAGATGTGTTTGTTTTTTGAAAAGTTTCGAGCATTGAAGATTTCCATTTCTCTGCAGTAAAATTATTTTCTTCCCAATAAGGAACCGTAGGATAACTCGTGTATCGAGGTCCTGGTACATTATATTTTTGTATAAGAGAAGTTTTCATTATGCCTTAATTTAAGCCAAAATTACTATCATTTTTTAAATCATTCTATGATAATTGTCATATTGACAGAAATGTAACTTATATTACAGAATAGGAATAGTTATTGAGGTAAATTTGTAAAAAGAATTTAGATTATGAATGCAAAATTTAATGAAATAATAAATCAAGACCAATTGACTTTAGTAGATTTTTATGCAGATTGGTGTGGACCATGCAAAATGATGTCACCCATACTTCAGGAAACAAAATCTATCATTAAAGACGATGTAAAAATAATAAAAATTAATGTGGATAATTATCAAGATTTAGCAGCTGAATTTATGGTAAGAGGCGTTCCCACAT
The DNA here is from genome assembly GCF_009363055.1 of Flavobacterium haoranii. NCBI lineage: Bacteria > Pseudomonadati > Bacteroidota > Flavobacteriia > Flavobacteriales > Flavobacteriaceae > Flavobacterium > Flavobacterium haoranii. Next base: position 201,125 of record NZ_CP045292.1, read on the forward strand.
TAATGTTGTTTAAACAAGGTAAACTATTATGGAGACAATCAGGTGTTTTAGCCACTAAAGATTTAGTAAGTATTTTAAAACAGCATTTAAATTAATTTGTATTTTAGACAATAAAACAACAAAAGATATTATGAAGAAAATAATTTTTGGAGCATTACTTACATCAGTTTTAGCGATTTCTTGTGTAAATCAAAAACAAGAAGGAGTTTTAGTAGCTAATCCTGACACTTTCGAACAAAAAATGACGGAACCAGAAGTTCAAATACTTGATGTTAGAACAGAAGGTGAATTTGCGGAAGGACACATTCAAGATGCTCAAAACATTGATGTATTACAAGATGATTTTAAAGAGAAAGTAGCTACTTTAGATAAAAATAAACCTGTAATGGTTTATTGTAAAATGGGTGGTAGAAGTGCAAAAGCTGCTGGAATATTAAAAGAAATGGGTTTTACAACAATAGTAGATTTAGAAGGAGGTTACACTGCTTGGAAAGCTTCAGGAAAGTAGAAAAATATTTTATAAAAAAAGCGACACATTGTGTCGCTTTTTTTATGCTTTAATAGCTACTACCGAAATTTCTACGTTTACATTTTTGGGCAAGCAAGCTACTTGTACAGTTTCTCTAGCTGGTGCAATTGCTTCATTAAAATATTTACCGTATATAGCATTTATTCTTCCAAAATTTCCCATATCGCTAATAAAAATTGAAACCTTTACCACATCATCAAATGTCATTTCAGAAGCTGTTAAAACTGCTTGTAAGTTTTCCATTACTTGAGTTGTTTCTGTTTCAATATCTTCTAGAACTAGTTCTCCGTTTTTAGGATTAATCGCAATTTGTCCCGAAGTGTACAATGTATTTCCTACTAAAACAGCTTGGCTATATGGTCCAATTGGTGCAGGAGCATTTTCAGTAAAAATTATTTTTTTCATGATATGTTTAATTTATGATTCGTTTGTTTCCTTTGATTAATAAAGCTAATAAAATAAAATTAGCCACAAGAATTGGACTTATAATTCCTAAATGAATTTTGTTTAACATAAAAGCCAAATACAACAAATGGGTTATAAAAATGACTTTTGCTAAGACTGAAATTTTTTGTTTTTCGTTCTTATAGAAGTAAAAGGCTAATGCTAGATATATAGGATTAATTAGTAACGCGTTGTAATTCCATAAAACTTCTTCATGGAAAGAGTATAATCCTACGACACAAAAAAATAAACCTAAAAAGCCAAGAATTGCAAAATAAGTAAGTGACAACCATTTTTTTCTAGTAAGTACAATTAATGCCAAAATAGCTATTAAAGTGTAAATATTGTCTAAAAAATGTGGTTGATAGTCAATTTTAACTGCTTCATAAAGCGTTTCTTTTTCTTCAGCTATTGGATTTCGTTCAAGCGATTGAATCAATTCTAACGGTAAAAATAAACGTTCTGCTGGTTGATCTACTTTGGTTCCAAAAATTAAATTAATTCCGAGTTTTTGAAAGAAAAAGTTATCCATATAGGGATATAAAATTTCTCGGTACGTTTTTTCAATCGGTTTTATCGATTCAATTTTATGATTTTTAATTTGCTCATTTACTTTATCAATAACCATGGTGGTGCAATTTCTATCGATAAATTTATAAGTGTAAAATCTTTCGTCTGAATATATAGACTGATTTAAGGAATCAAATAACCTTTGTTTTTCGGTTTGAGAAAGTTTTATTTTTTGTTCGTAAACAGAACGTTGTTCTAATTGATAATTGTAATAAAAATTTGAAAAAGTATTTGTGCTAACAAAATATTGTAAATCTCCTTTAATAAATTTCAACATAAAATTTGGAGTTTCAAAATCGAAAGTTCCATAATTGAATACAATGTCTAGATTATTAGGAATGTCTTTAATTCTAATGGCTGTATGACCATAAAGTGAATAAGATTCGTTTCCAGTACCACAATTTAAAATGCTGATTTCGCTATTTTCTGAAAGAATAATATTTTGAGAAACCCAAAAAAGTTAAAAAAATTAGAATTAGCGTAAATAATTTTAATTTCATAATGTTTCAAACAAAGTTGTCCAAAGTTAAGTTTTTCCAAGCAATTACTTATCGGAAAATTCCAAAATCAACTTTTACTGAAAATATGTTAGAATATAAAGCAGTACTTTGATTTCCTAAATCGGTTAAAGCATAATCTACTTGAATTCCTTTGTATTTGAAACCTACACCAAAGTTGGGTTGAAAACTTAGTTTATTTGAACCGTCAATTTGAGTAATTTGTTGAAAGTTACCAACGCCACCACGTAAGAAAATTAAATCGATATAACCCGCTTCAAAACCAACTGCAGGATCAACACTCACTACATTCGTAGAAATAATATCGTTTGTTCTTGCAAATTGCATGTTTAAATTTGCAGCACCTGTTATACTGTAATCGTATCTTATGATATATTTTTTAGAAATTCCTAATTGTGCCTTAGGAAGCGTAACTTCTGAAGTTTCTGGTAACTCTTGGTTTTCACCAGGAATTGCATCTCTAATTTCGTTGTACTTATCTTCGTTAATTGTCCAAGTATTGTAAGTTGTAGTGATGTCGCGTAACATTAAACCAAATTTCCAATCTTCTTCATCACTTATATATTGAATACCTAAATCGAAACCAAATCCCCAAGAACTAGCAAAATCTCCAATAATTCTATGAATAATTTTTGCATTAATTCCGTAGTTTAAACCGTCAATTGGTAAACTTCTTGCGTATGAAACTGTCAAACCATAATCGGCAGTTGAAAATAATGAAATTCTATTGTAATCAATATTTCCTTGACTATCAATTAATTGAGTGGTGTCCAAAATGTCGTCAACTCCAAAACGAATTAAGGAAATTCCAACTGCACTTCTGTCATCAATTGGCATTCCAAAAGCAGCATAATCATATTGTGCTATATTAGCAAAGTAGTTTGCATGCATTAAGCCAAGTTGGTTGTCTTCAAGATTTAATAATCCTGCAGGATTCCAATAACCCGAGTTTACGTCGCCAGTTTGAGCTGTAACGGTATTACTCATACCTAAAGCTGCAGCATCAACTCCAATATTCATAAATTCATTAGAATATTTACGAACAGTTTGAGACCACGTAAGTTGGCTTGAAAAAATTAAAAAGAGTAAAACAATTTTTTTCAAAAACAATTTTTTTACAAATATCAAATAAAAATCTTAATTAGTAAACTTTAAAAGTGCTAACTTATTGTATTATCTTTGTTCAAAGTTTAAAATTAAAGATTATGTCAATAACCAAGTATATTCCAAATGGACTTACTTTACTTAATTTGTTATCAGGTCTTTTGGCCTTAGTAAGTGTTTTTAATGGATATTACGATCATGCTTTTTATTTTGTATGCTTAGGAATTTTCTTTGATTTTTGGGATGGTTTTGCTGCTAGAAAATTAAATGTATCAAGCGATTTAGGCTTACAATTAGATTCACTTGCCGATATGGTAACAAGTGGAGTAGTGCCTGGATTAATGATGTTTAAATTATTTGATTTTATTCAAGCGGAAACTCCTGAATATATGTTGACAGACGAAACTTTTTACATGGGATTTGTGCCTTATTTAGGTTTTTTAATTACACTTGCTTCTTGCTACCGATTGGCTAATTTTAATATCGATCCAAGACAAACAGATCATTTTATTGGATTACCAACTCCTGCAAATGCCTTATTTGTAATGAGTATTCCAATGATTCAATATGCTGATCAATATCAATGGTTAACCGATTTATTGTATAATCCTTATGTATTATTAGTTATTACTTTAGTGAGTACTTATTTATTAAATGCGGAAGTTGTTTTATTTTCATTAAAAGTTAAAAACATTAACTGGAAAGATAACAAACTACAAATCTCATTTTTAATATTTGCTGTATTACTTTTAATTCTTTTTCAAGTAGTTGCCATTCCAATGATTATTTTATCATACATTGTGGTTTCTTTTTTTGTAAACAGATTAAAAGTATCAAATGCCTAAATATCCTGTAAAGAAAAAAACATTTACGAAATCTAAAACCAAGAGAAAAACGAGTACGAGTTTTAGAATATTTGTGTATTTGTTTGTATTCTTTGTGGTTACAGGTTTAGGAATTTTCACCTACGAATATGCCGATGGTTTATTGTTTTATTTAGGTTTTAAATCTAAAAACGAATATGGTTTAACCAAAGAAGAAAGGCGTATAAACGATATTCACATTTATGAAGTTCTAGATACTCATAAAGATTTTATGATTGGTTTTGATATTTCTGAATATCAAGAAAAAATTGAATGGGAGAGCCTAGGTAAAATTGAAGATACTTTCGATTTAAATTTTGTGTTTGTTAGAGCTACTGCCGGAAATAATAAAGTTGATAAACGCTTTAAGGAGAATTGGATTGCATCGAAAGAAAAAGGAATTATTCGTGGCGCTTATCATTATTATCGTCCAAATGAAAATTCCATTCAACAAGCTAATAATTTTATAAAAACGGTAAAACTAGAAAAAGGCGATTTACCACCAGTTTTAGATATCGAAAAATTACCGCGAACACAATCTTTGGATAGTTTAAAAAAGGGATTAAGACGTTGGTTGGTAAAAGTTGAAAAACATTACAAAATGAAGCCCATTATTTATTCGGGTGAAAGCTATTATACCGATTTTTTACGAAAAGAGTTTTCTGAATATCCATTTTGGATTGCCAATTATAATTTTTGGAGAAAAAAGCCAGATGATCATTGGTTAATTTGGCAATTTACCGAAAAAGCTCAAGTAAATGGGGTAAAAGGTTTAGTTGATGTTAATCTTTTTAATGGCGATTTTATAAAGTTAATAGAAAATACTAAAGATTAATTTTTTTTTGTAATTTTGTTTAACAAAAATAGCTAAATAGATGAACAATATTAAATCTGTTTTTAGTGTTAAAGATCTTGAGAACCTTTCTGGAGTTAAAGCGCATACCATTAGAATTTGGGAAAAACGATATAATTTATTTTCTCCAATTCGTGATGACAATAATATTCGGTCTTATAATACCGATGATTTAAAAAAAATTTTAAATATTTCTTATTTAAATAATTTTGGATATAAAATATCCAAAATAGCTAAGCTCACCGAAAGTGAAATGGTAGCACTTACGCAGCAAATTTATTCAGAAAAAACTCAGGCTTCTTTCGCAATTTCAAATTTAAAGTTTGCAATGTTTAACTTTGATGCGAAACTTTTTCATTCAACTTATGACGAGTTAGAGAAATCTAAAAGTTTTGAAGAAATTTTCTACGATGTTTTTATTCCGCTACTAGATGAAATTGGTTTTTTATGGCAAACAGAAACACTAAAGCCTGTTCATGAGCATTTTATAAGTTCGCTTATAAGACAAAAATTATTTTCAGAAATTGAAAAAGCTCAAAAAAATGTAAATTTTTCTAATGAAGAGGTTTATGTCTTATATCTTCCCATGCATGAAATTCATGAATTGGGTATTATGTTTGTAAATTATTTATTACTGCGAAAAAATAAACATGTAATATATTTGGGCGAAAGTGTTCCCATGGAAGATCTTCAAGAAGTTATAAAATATTACAATAAAATTACCTTTCTAAGCTACTTTACTGTCCAACCAGAAATTGATAATTTAGAAAGCTATTTGTTTGATTTTAAAAATTCAATATTAAAGAGAGAACAAGATAGATTTTATATTCTTGGTAAACAAGTTTCCGATTATCACTCACAAATACCAGGTATCTATACTTTTTCAGGAATTCAAGCCATGTTAATGACACTGTAAATATTTCTTAATAAATTTAGTTTTGTTTAATTAAATTACTATATTTGTTAAACAAAAAAATGAATGAAAAAGAAAATTGCTATAATAGGTGCTGGTTTTTCCTCCTTGGCTGCTGCCTCATATCTAGCCAAAGCGGGTCATTCCGTTACAGTTTTTGAAAAAAATGCAACTTTAGGAGGAAGAGCTAGACGACTTTCAAAGGAAGGTTTTCATTTCGACATGGGACCCACTTGGTATTGGATGCCAGATGTGTTTGAAAAGTTTTTTTTAGACTTTAATAAAAAACCATCCGATTATTATCAGCTAGAAAAGTTGTCTCCTGCTTACCAAGTTTATTTTGATAAAAATAGCTCTATTACAATTGAAGATGACTTAGAAAAAATTGTTGAAACTTTCGAAAAAATTGAAAAGGGAAGTGGAAAAAAATTAAAAAAGTTCATTCATACTGCAAGAGAAAATTATAAAATTGCAGTTGAAAAAATGGTTTACAAGCCTGGTGATTCAATTTTAGAATTAATAAGTTTAGAAACTGCTTTAAGAGTTAATCAGTTTTTTTCTACGATTAAGAAAGATGTTAGAAAAGAATTTAAAGATGAGCGTTTACGACAAATTCTAGAATTTCCTGTTTTATTTTTAGGCGCAAAACCATCAAATACACCATCGTTCTATAATTTTATGAATTATGCCGACTTTGGATTAGGAACTTGGCATCCCAAAAAAGGAATGTATGCAGTCGTAGAAGCTATGGTAACTTTAGCTCAAAGTTTAGGAGTAAAATTTCAAACAAACGCAAATGTTTCAAAAATCATAGTTGAAAATGGTAATGCACAAGGTATTGTAGTTAATAATGAAGAGTTATTTTTCGATGCTGTTTTAAGTGGTGCAGATTATCATTTTACAGAAACGTTGTTGGATAGTTCCTATAGAATGTATTCGGAAAAATATTGGGAAACAAAGACTTTTGCTCCTTCTTCTTTATTGTTTTATGTTGGTTTTGATAAAAAAATTGAGAATGTAGAACATCATACATTATTTTTTGATACCTCATTTGAAGAGCATGCAAAAGAAATCTACGACACTAAGCAATGGCCAAAAGAACCGCTTTTTTATGCTAGTTTTCCATCTAAAACAGATGCATATTTTGCTCCAAATGGAAAAGAAGCAGCTACTTTCTTAATTCCATTAGCTCCAGGTTTAGAAGATAATTTAGAATTACGTGAAAAATATTTTGACATAATAATTGACCGTTTAGAAAAATTAACAGGTCAAAGTTTAAAAAAATTCGTACTTTTCAAAGAGAGTTTTTGTGTAGCCGATTTTATAGCGGACTATAATTCATATAAAGGAAATGCTTATGGTTTAGCTAATATTTTAACCCAAACAGCATTTTTAAGACCTAAAATAAAGAGTAGAAAAGTTCAAAATTTATTTTTTACTGGACAGTTAACCGTTCCTGGACCAGGTGTTCCTCCCTCAATTATTTCAGGAAAAATTGTAAGCGATAAAATTTTAAAATATTTATCATCATGAAAGCATTATTCGATTCGGCATCTTTAGAATGCAGTAAAAAAATTACAAAGTTGTACAGTACCTCTTTTTCGTTAGCTATTAAAATGTTGGCACCGGAAATTCAAGACGATATTTATGCTATTTACGGTTTTGTGCGTTGTGCCGATGAGATTGTAGATACTTTTGATGGGTATGAACAAGAATTACTTTTAAACGAATTTGAAGCCGAATATGAGAAGGCATTAGAACGTAAAATAAGTTTAAATACTGTTTTAAATGCCTTTCAAAAAGTAGTGCATCAATATGGTTTACAAGAGTTGGTTAAGCCTTTTATGCACAGTATGCGAATGGATTTAACCAAGAAAGAATATAATTCGTTTGCAGAATATGAAGAATATATTTTTGGTTCAGCGGATGTAGTTGGGTTAATGTGTTTAAAGGTTTTTGTAAAAGGAGATGAAAAAAAATATGAAGAACTAAAAGCAAGTGCGATGCGATTAGGTTCGGCTTTTCAAAAGGTAAATTTCTTGAGAGATTTAAAACACGATTATGAAAGTTTAGGACGAGTTTATTTTCCTGGAATCAATTTTGAATCTTTAAGTAATGAAGATAAAACCAAAATCATAAATGAAATTAATCAAGATTTTGAAGAAGCTTTTAAAGGAATTTTAAAACTACCTATTGAAGCTAAGTTTGGGGTTTACACAGCGTATCGTTACTATAAAAGCTTGATGAAAAAGATTAGCAAAACACAACCAAATGAATTTTTAAGTAAAAGAATTCGTGTGTCAAATCCTTTAAAATTAGTAATTTTGGGTAAATCGTATTTGCGTTATCAATTTAATATAATCCAAGCTTAATGGAATATTTACTATTCATAGGAATTACTATAGCTACTTTCATTACAATGGAAGGAGTAACTTGGTGTACACACAAATTTGTAATGCATGGTTTTTTGTGGTATTTACATGAAGATCATCACCAACCCAAGTATCAAAATATATTGGAGAAAAACGATGCTTTTTTTGTAATTTTTGCAATTCCGAGTATTGCTTTGTTTTATTATGGATTAGAGCCAGTCTTAAACTTTAAATTCTTTATTGGCTTAGGAATTTTGCTTTATGGAATTGCTTATTTTTTAGTGCATGATGTTCTTATTCATCAACGTTTTAAATGGTTTAAACATACTAAAAACAAATATTTAATTGGCTTACGAAAAGCACATAAAATTCATCATAAACATTTAGGAAAAGAACATGGTGAATGTTTTGGGATGTTGTTTGTTCCTAAAAAATATTTTTCAATGTAATGGAAAAGTATCTCTACTTAACTATAGATTTACTGACACTTTCTGTGCCATTGTTGGCTAGTTTTTATTCTAAACACGCTTATTATAAAAATTGGTCTTCTTTATTTAAAGCAATTGTTATTGTTGGACTTTTCTTTTTAGTTTGGGATGCTTATTTTACTCATATTGGCATTTGGGGATTTAACGAACGCTATTTAACTGGAATCAAAGTTTTCAACTTACCTTTAGAGGAAGTTTTGTTCTTCATTTGTATACCTTATTCGAGTGTGTTTGTTTATTTTTCGATGGAATATTTACTGAAGAAAAATCCGCTAGAGAAATCACATCAACTCATTACCCATTTTCTATTAACGTTTTCCATTGTAGTTTTTGTTATGCATTACGACAAGTGGTACACGGCTTCTACTTTTGGATTTTTAGCTATGTATTTATTGTTTCATTTGTACCGAAAAACCTATTTAGGCAGACATTATTTTTCCTATACTATCACCTTAGTTTTCTTTTTTATCGTAAATGGAATTTTAACGGGAAGTTTTATAGACGAACCAGTTGTTTGGTACAACGATGCTGAAAATTTAGGAATTCGAATAGGAACAATTCCTTTTGAAGATGCTTTTTATGGGTTTTTGCTTATAGCGGCGATAATTGATTGGTTTGATTGTTTTAGAAAGAAGAAGTAAAGAATTGTCACTTCGAGCTAAAGGCGAGAAGTCACATTAACTAAGATTATGAGATTCCAAAACAAGTTCGGACTCGAGGCATTGCCGAATTGAGTGCAGCTAATGACAAATAATTGAATTTTAATTTAGATGTCTGGTGTTGTTGAAAGAGGAACGAATTATATATAAACGCTAATAAATCAGTAATAATAAAACTACTGTTAAAAACTTTCAAAAGTGTTTTTATTTGTGAAGTAAAAACTAGATAATGCCTCTAATATTTCGTTTAGTTTTAAATTTTTATCACCATTGAAAATATGCAAAATCACAGATAATGATTCTGCTTTCCATCCATCTTTATTTAAATCTAGTTTAGTTTGATATGAATGTATTCGGTCAAATGTTAATGGATTTCCGATTTCTTTCTCTAAAATATTTAGAAAATGAATAGGTTCTTGGACAGGACCAGGATAGTCACATATTGCTATTTGAAGAATTTCTGCTTTTTGATATATTGAATTTTCTATACCTTTTGCATTAATTATGTCAAGTAAGTTCTCTGATGAAATTATCATTAGTAAATTAATTTAAATAACCTCTTTAATGTTTTTTTGGATTGTTACCTAAGTTAAAAAAACATACCTAAAAATCTTACTCCGAATCCTTATTCAAATTCAATTCGCCTTTTCCATGAATAACAGTAGTTTTAGGCGCATCAAAATCGATTTTTGTTTTACGTAACTCAAAGTTTTGTCCTAAGTAAACACGTCTTACAACTTCGTCGGCGGCTAATTCTTCAGGTTTTCCAGCTTTTAAAATACCACCTTCAAACATTAAGTAGGTTTTATCAGTAATAGCTAAAGTTTCTTGTACGTTGTGGTCGGTAATTAAAATACCAATGTTTTTATTTTTTAACTGCGCTACAATTCTTTGAATGTCTTCCACCGCAACTGGGTCAACTCCAGCAAAAGGTTCGTCTAATAAAATAAATTTTGGGTCAGTTGCAAGCGCACGAGCAATTTCGGTACGTCTTCTTTCACCACCCGAAAGTAAATCACCTCGATTAGTACGAATGTGTTGCAATGCAAATTCATCAATTAACTCTTCCATTTTAGCTTCTTGTTCTGCTTTTGAAAGAGTTGTTAGTTGTAAAACACTCATAATATTGTCTTCAATACTTAGTTTTCTAAATACCGAAGCTTCTTGAGCTAGATAACCAATTCCGTGTTGTGCACGTTTGTACATCGGGAAATCAGTAATATTAGTATTGTCCAAATAAATGTTTCCACTATTTGGTTTTACTAAACCTACAATCATGTAAAAAGAAGTGGTTTTTCCAGCACCATTTGGACCTAGTAATCCCACAATTTCTCCTTGATTTACTTCAACAGAAATTCCTTTTACAACCGTACGTTTTTTGTAGGTTTTTATTAAGTTATCAGCTCTTAATTTCATTTTGATAATGTGTCAATTTGACGATTTGTCAATGTGTAAGTTTGTGTAAAAATAATAAATAATGTGTCAATTATTTGTTAATTATGCATTGGCATATTTTCATATTAACTCATTGGCTCATTTTCCAGTGCTTCCCAAAACTCGTATGCTCTTCTTAAATGAGGAATTACAATTGTACCACCAACTAAAGTAGCAATACTCATTGCTTCCATCATTTCTGTTTTTGTAATTCCGTTTTTGTAAACAGTTTCTAAATGATATTTAATGCAATCATCACATCTTAAAACCGCTGATGCAACTAAACCTAACAGTTCTTTAGTTTTTACATCTAGAGCACCTTCCATATAAGCATTGGTGTCTAAATTGAAAATTCTTTTAATTACTTTGTTATCATCGGCTAATAACTTTTCGTTCATTTTAGCGCGATAGTCGTTGAATTCTTTTACTAAATCACTCATAGCTTATTTTTTTACAATTTCTTTTGTTTGCAGTTCTTTTTTCACCACAGCCGCACTAATTAAAATACTGATTTCATATAAAATCATGATTGGTATGGCTACTACAATTTGACTCAAAATATCGGGAGGTGTAATAATTGCCGATAAAACAAGTACAATAATTAAAGTGTATTTTCGGTATTTTCTTAAAAATGAAGGTGTTACTAAACCTATTTTAGTTAAGAAATAAATGATGATTGGTAATTCAAAAAGTAAGCCTGATGCTACAGTTGAAGAACGCAATAAACTTATATAAGATGTTAAATCGATGTCGTTAAAAATTTGATTACTTACATTGTAATTAGCTAAGAAATTTACCGATAAAGGTGCAATTAAATAGTAACCAAATAAAACTCCAATAAAGAAAAGCATTGAGGCTACAAAGATGAACAATTTAGCATATTTTCTTTCTTTCTCATATAAAGCCGGACTAATAAATTTCCAAAATTCCCAAAGTATAATTGGGAAACCAATAATAAATCCTGCAGTAATTGAAGTCCACATATGAGCCGAAAACTGTCCGCCCATTTCACGACTTTGAATACGCATTGGAATTTCAGTCACACATAAGCTTTCATCTAAACCAAATCTTTGTGATAATTCACAAAACCATTTATAGGTAATGAAATCAGGATTTTTTGGACCAAAAATAATTTGATCGAAAATAAAATCACTAAAGAAAAACGCAATTGTAGCACAAACTAATACTGCAATTGTACTTCTTACTAATAACCATCTCAATTCTTCAAGATGATCTAAAAAAGACATTTCTCCTAAATTCTTAGCCATTATACAATTCCTTCTTTTAAAATATCGTGTAAATGTAATACGCCTTTGTACTCATCATTGTCAATAACCATTAACTGTGTAATAGAATTGTTTTCTAAAATGCTTAAAGCTTCAGAAACTAAAATGTCTGACGAAATGTTTTTAGGATTTTTAGTCATAATATCTTGTGCCGTTAAATGAGTAAATGAATCATTTGCATTTAACATTCTACGAATATCACCATCGGTAATAATTCCAATAACTTTGTTATTGTCAATAACTGCAGTAACTCCTAAACGTTTCTCAGAAATTTCCATAATCACCTTTTTGATAGAAGCATCTGGAGAAACTTGTGGTGTATGCGTTGTGTCTAACATATCGGCAACGCGTAGTAATAATTTTTTTCCTAACGCACCACCTGGATGATAGATAGCAAAATCTTCACTTTTAAATTGACGTAATTCCATTAATGCAACTGCTAAAGCGTCACCTAGAACTAATTGAGCAGTTGTGCTATTTGTTGGTGCCAAATTATTCGGACAAGCTTCTCGATCAACATGAGCATGCATAATATAGTGCGATTCTTTTCCAAGGAAAGAATTTCTATCTGAAGTCATGCCAATTAAAATGTTTCCAAAACGCTTTAACAATGGAACTAAAACTTTAATCTCCGGACTGTTACCACTTTTAGAAATACATATAATAATATCTTCAGGTTGAACCATTCCTAAATCGCCGTGAACTGCTTCGGCAGCATGTAAAAATAGCGATGGAGTTCCTGTTGAGTTTAAACTAGCTACAATTTTTTGAGCAATTATGGCACTTTTTCCTATTCCGGTAACAACTAATCTGCCTTTAGTTTCGTAGATTTTTAAAACGGCTTCGGCAAATTCTTCTGTTAAGTATTCGGTAAGTTGTAAGATGGCCTTACTCTCTTCAATTATAGTTTTTTTTGCGGTCTCTAAAATACTTGCAGTTGTGTTCAAAGTATATTGTAATTATTGTTTTGTTATTTTAAAGAATATTGTATCTTTATGTTTGCAAATTTAGGTAAAATCATATTAATAGCGAATGAAACCGAACGAAATTGATTTACACAAAGAATTAAAGAAATATTTCGGGTTTAACCAATTTAAAGGACTTCAAGAACAGGTAGTTAACAGTATAATTCACGGAAACAATACTTTTGTAATTATGCCTACAGGTGGTGGTAAATCATTATGTTACCAGTTGCCAGCTCTTGTCTTAGACGGAACAGCAATAGTTGTTTCGCCTCTAATTGCGTTGATGAAAAATCAAGTTGATGCAATACGAAGTTTAGGTTCAGAACTAGGAGTTGCTCATGTTTTAAACTCTTCTTTGACTAAAACAGAGATTAATCAAGTAAAAAAAGATATTTTAGATGGCGTTACAAAAATGCTTTATGTAGCACCAGAATCTTTAACAAAAGAAGAATATATTCAGTTTTTAAGAGACGTGAAAATTTCTTTTGTAGCTATCGACGAAGCACACTGTATTTCGGAATGGGGTCATGATTTTAGACCTGAATATAGAAATCTTAGAGGTATTATAAAACAACTAGCGGATGATATTCCAATTATTGGATTAACAGCAACTGCTACACCAAAAGTTCAAGAAGATATTTTGAAAAACTTAGACATGTCTGGAGCTAATGTTTTCAAAGCTTCTTTTAACCGACCAAATTTATTCTACGAAATACGTCCGAAAACTAAAAATGTTGAAGGCGATATTATTCGTTTCATCAAACAACATAAAGGAAAATCAGGTGTTATTTACTGTTTAAGTCGAAAAAAAGTAGAAGATATAGCGCAATTACTTCAAGTAAATGGAATTAGTGCTGTGCCATATCATGCTGGTTTAGATGCGAAAACAAGAGCAAAACACCAAGATATGTTCTTAATGGAAGATGTTGATGTTGTTGTTGCTACAATTGCTTTCGGAATGGGAATCGATAAACCAGATGTTCGTTATGTAATTCATCATGATATTCCTAAATCTTTAGAAAGTTATTACCAAGAAACGGGAAGAGCTGGAAGAGATGGAGGAGAAGGTCATTGTTTAGCCTATTATTCATACAAAGACATCGAAAAACTTGAAAAGTTCATGGCAGGAAAACCTGTTGCAGAACAAGAAATAGGTTATGCCTTATTACAAGAAGTTGTTGCTTATGCAGAAACTTCAATGTCGAGACGTAAATATTTATTACACTATTTTGGTGAAGAATTTGACGATGAAAATGGAGAAGGAGCCGATATGGATGACAATGTTCGTAATCCTAAGAAGAAAGTAGAAGCTCAAAATGAGGTTGTACTTCTTTTAAAAATGATTCGCGATACAAAAGAATTATTCAAATCTAAAGAAATTGTTTTTGCTTTATTAGGAAAAGTAAATGCTATTATAAAATCTCAAAAAGTCGATGCTAATCCTTTATTTGGAAAAGGAGAAAACCATGACGAACGTTTTTGGATGGCATTAATTCGCCAAGTATTAGTAGAAGGATTAATCAAGAAAGATATAGAATCTTACGGTGTTATAAAAGTAACTCCAAAAGGGCATGGTTTTATTGAAAAGCCTTATTCTTTCATGATGTCTGAAGATCATGAATACAGTGAAAATGAAGATGAAAACGTAGTTACAGCAGCAAAATCTAGTGGTGTAGCCGATGAAGCATTATTAAAAATGCTAATCGATTTGCGTAAAAATGTTGCCAAAAAAGAAGGCGTTCCGCCTTATGTAGTATTCCAAGAATTTTCTTTAGAAGATATGGCTTTAAAATACCCTGTAACTATTGATGAACTTTCAAATGTTCAAGGTGTTGGTGAAGGAAAAGCAAAAAAATATGGAAAAGCTTTTATAGAGTTAATTTCACGATATGTAGATGATAATGATATCATCCGCCCTGACGATTTAGTTGTAAAATCTACAGGAACTAATTCTGCATTAAAACTTTACATTATACAAAGTGTCGATAAGAAATTAGGCTTAGATGATATTGCAAAAGCAAAAGGTCTTACAATGGACGAATTGTTAAAAGCAATGGAGCAAATTGTGTATTCTGGTACAAAATTGAATATTAGCTATTGGATTGATGATATTTTAGACGAAGACCAACAAGAGGAAATTCACGATTACTTTATGGATTCTGAATCAGATAAAATAGAAGAAGCATTAAAAGAATTTGATGGAGATTATGATACAGAAGAGTTACGTTTAATGCGAATTAAATTCATAAGCGAAGTAGCCAATTAGACAATTAGGCAATGTGTCAATTATACAATTTAATATTAAACTATAAACAACTAACTATAAACTATTAACAATTAAAATTTTTATGTCAGAAAATCAAAATGTTTGGAAACCCACTGAAGAAGCTAAAAGTCAAGCAGGTCAGTTTCGTTTATTTGCAGGTTTATTATGGTTGGGAGCAATAGTTGCCCAAGTTTTTGCAATTCGTATGTTTCTTAGTGCTGTAAATGCTGGTGAATCTCCAGTAAATGCATGGGTAATTGGACTTATTGTTTTAGATTTAGTACTTGTTTTTACTGGTTCAGTTTTGTGGAAAAAGTCAAATCGCTTAGATCCACCTTCAGAGAAAAATAAATTCTTATTCTACATGCAAAATCAGTTAGGGGTAGTTATGGCATTTGTCGCTTTTTTACCTTTAATCATTTTTATTCTAACCAATAAAAAAGTAGACGGAAAAAGTAAAGCAATTTTAGGAAGTATTGCTGGTGTCGCACTTGTAATTGCTGGAATTGGAGGTTTTGAATCGAATATGGCATCTATAGAAAAATATACTGAAGAAACCAATATGGTGGAAGCTTTAACAGGAACTAATAATGTTTATTGGACATCTGCTGGAGGTAAATACCATTTATACGAAGATTGTTATCATATTAAAAATAGAGCTTCTGTTTCAAATGGAACTGTCGCTAATGCTAAAGAAACAAGAGGAATAACTGATTTGTGTGAAACGTGTAAAAAGCGTAAAATGAAAGAAGATGGAATGTCAGAAGAAACGCTTAATGAAAAATTAGACCAAATTAAAAATGGGTTAAATACAGAAAATACTCAAGAGTCAACTACAACTGAAGAAGAGCAAAAAGATGCAGCTTAATTAGTTGTCAGTTTTCAGTCACTGTTAACTATTTAAAAAAATATTTTGTCATTTCGAACGAAGTGAGAAATCTCATCAAAAAATTATGAGACTCCTCCTTTAGTCGGAGTGACATTTTTTTATGTATTTATTGATAAACTTCTCCACGATGAGGTTTTAAAGCGTCTCGAAAAGTCAACAAATCTTTTTCTTCAACAACAACATATGCAATAGCATACATATCATTTATTTCTGTAAACCCAGTTATTTGTAAAGGATAATTTTCTTTAATTAAAAATTCTTTTAAATGTATTTCATGATGCTCTGCAGTTTTTGATGCTGCAGCACCTCTAAAATCCCAAATCAGTTTTATTTTTCGCATTTCTCTAAGTTTCAAAGTAGCAAAGTTACGAAGCAATCTTATAAATAGTTATTTTTGCAACGAATTATCGAAGAACAAATAAACAAATAAAGATAAAATGCCACGCGAATTTCAATTTCAAGTTTCACCCGAAGTAGCTGCCAATGAAAGCATGCTCATTCAACATGTTGCCAAACTTTTTCAGGTGAATCCTAAAGAAATTCAAAAAGTAGACGTTTTAAAACGATCTATCGATGCACGTCAGCGTAGTATTAAGATGAATATTAAAGCCAATGTGTTTTTAGTTGGCGAGCCTTATACTGAAACAAAAATTGAATTACCTGATTATCCAAATGTTTCAAATGCTCAAGAAGTAATTGTAGTTGGAGCTGGACCAGCCGGACTTTTTGCGGCACTTCAGTTAATTGAATTAGGTTTAAAGCCAATAGTTTTAGAAAGAGGTAAAGATGTTCGTGGGCGTCGTCGCGATTTGAAAGCTATAAACCGAGATGGAACAGTAAATCCGGAATCAAATTATTGTTTTGGAGAAGGAGGTGCGGGAACATATTCTGATGGAAAATTGTACACAAGATCAAAAAAGCGTGGCGATGTAGACAGAATTTTACGTTTATTAGTAGCTTATGGAGCAACTCCAGAAATTATGGTAGAAGCCCATCCTCATATCGGAACTAATAAGTTGCCTCAAATTATTCAAGATATTCGAGAGAAAATTATCGCTTGCGGCGGACAAGTTTTATTCGATACTAAAGTAACTGATATTTTAATCAAGAATAATGAAGTTGAAGGAGTTGTAACTCAAAATGGAGATAAAATTTTAGCCAATAAATTAATTTTAGCTACGGGACATTCGGCTCGTGATATTTTTGAATTATTGTATCACAAAAAAATAGAAATAGAAGCAAAACCGTTTGCTCTAGGAGTTCGTGCTGAGCATCCGCAATCTTTAATTGATAGTATTCAATATTCTTGTGATTTCAGAGGTGATTATTTACCACCAGCTCCATATTCTATAGTAAAGCAAGTAAATGGCAGAGGTATGTACTCTTTTTGTATGTGTCCAGGTGGAGTTATTGCACCTTGTGCAACAGCTGAAGGTGAAGTAGTAACTAATGGTTGGTCGCCTTCAAAACGCGATCAAGCAACTGCAAATTCTGGAATTGTGGTGGAATTAAGATTAGAAGATTTTAAACCATTCGCAAAATTCGGTCCATTAGCAGGAATGGAGTTTCAAAAAGATATTGAACAAAGAGCTTGGCGATTAGCAGGTAAAACTCAACAAGTTCCAGCGCAACGAATGATCGATTTTTCTCAAAATAAAGTTTCATCAGAAATTCCAAAAACATCTTATGTTCCTGGAACAACTTCTGTTGAATTAGGAGAAGTTTTTCCTGGTTTCTTAACACAAACTATGCGTCAAGGTTTTCAAGAATTTGGGAAAAGCATGAAAGGTTATTTTACTAACGAAGCTATTTTACATGCTCCAGAAAGTAGAACATCTTCACCGGTTCGTATTCCTCGAGATCCTATTTCATTAGAGCATACTCAAATTAAAGGATTGTATCCTTGTGGAGAAGGTGCAGGTTATGCTGGCGGAATTATTTCAGCAGCAATTGATGGTGAAAAATGCGCTATAAAAATTGCAGAAGCTATTGGTTCATAAGTTTTTCATAAGCTTTTCCAATATTTTCAATAATATCGGAAGCTATTAAACTAAATTCACCTTTTTCTTTTTCTACAATATCTCCGGCTAAACCGTGAAGGTAAATGCCTAGTACACTTGCTTTTCCTGAAGTATAACCTTGAGAAAGTAATCCAGTAATGATTCCTGTTAAAACATCGCCACTACCAGCGGTTGCCATTCCGGGGTTACCAGAACTATTAAAAAATAAATCACCTTTTGGTGTAATGGTAACACTGTAGGCTCCTTTTATTACAACATACAAGCAATATTGTTTAGCAAATTTTAAGGTGCGCTCTAGTTTTTCAAAATCGTTGTTCCAATTTCCAATCCATCTTGCCCATTCTTTTGGGTGCGGAGTTAAAACGCTATAAATTGGAATTTTATCCCAATAATCTTTATGTTCGGCTAAAATATTTAAAGCATCAGCATCAATAACTAAAGGATCATTGGTTCTTGTAATTAGTCTTAAAATTTCTGTTTTAGTTTCTTCATTGGTATCTAAACCAGGACCAACACCAATAAAATGATTGTTGAGGTCGATTCTAGTTTTAATAAAGTTTTTACCATTGGTAACAACCATTACTTCTGGAATTGAACTTTGCATGGCGTCATAACCACAACTTGGAATCTCGGCTGTAACTAAACCAGCTCCAATTCTTAAACTAGCTTTTGAAGCTAAAATAGCAGCTCCAATTTTACCTTTGCTACCGGCAACAATTTTTACATGACCAAAGTTTCCTTTGTGACTAAATCGATTACGTTTTTTTAAAAAATCTTTGAAATATTCTTCAGTAATCCATTCATATTTAGATTCTTGTTTTTCTATTGCATTTTTGTCAAGTCCAATAGTAATAATATGCATTTCGCCACTAAATTCTTTATTTTCTGGAAGAATTAAGGAAAGTTTTGGTAATTCTAAAGTTAAAGTGTGCGATGATTTTATAATGGCATTATGCAGATTCGTTGCATTATTATCGACATAAAGTCCGGAAGGAATATCAATAGAAATAACCTCTTTTTTTGCTGCATTTATGTAATGAATTAAATCTGCAGCAATGCCTTTTATAGGGCGGTTTATTCCCGAACCAAAAAGTGCATCAATGATGATAATTTTTTCATCGCTTAAATCAGGAAAGTCATCCTCATTGTTTATAGAAATAGTCTTACCTGAAACTCTTTGCCAGAGTTCAAAGTTTTGTTCAAAATCATCGGAATAAGCAATGTTCGAGGTAATAAAAACAGTAACATTATATAATCTCGATTTTAAAATTCTAGCAATAACTAAGCCATCTCCGCCATTGTTTCCCGGACCACAAAAAACATAGAACGCATGTTTGTTATTGTAGTTTTTAAATATCCATTCGGCACAAGCACCAGAAGCTTTTTCCATTAATTCAAGCGAACTAATACTTTGTACTTCGGTGGTTACTTGGTCAACTTCTTTTAATTGTTGTGCAGTTAATATTTTCATTACTCTATAAATGATTTTATTTTGTCTTTATTTCCTACAATCCATAAAATATCACTTTCTTCTAAGATGCAGTTTGATTCGGGATTTAAAATGCGTCTTCCCGATTTTTCAATACCTACGACAATTCCGTTAGTAATTTCTCGAATGTTAGATTCTCTTATAGTTTTACCAATAAAGTCTTGTTGTTTCATTTCTAATTTCCACAAAACTATTTCCATGTTAGAAGTTTCTTCATTATTAAAATTACTTTGAATGTAATCTTTAAATTCATTTACTTGTATATCTGTTCCAATAACATTAAGAATGTCATTTGGATAAATTATTTCAGATTTTTGAGGAATATTTATTGTTTTTTCACCACGTTTAATAAAGGCAATATTAATTCCAAATTGCTCTCTCAGTTTTAACTCTTCTAATTTTTTTCCTACAATTTCAGAATTCTCAGGAATCGAAAATTCTGCAATATGCCCATCCCAAGGAGTTAAATTTTGTCGTTTTGCTTTTACATCTTCCGGATTATTTTCATTAAAGTTACTTAAAAAATGACTTTCTAGTTTATAATAAAAGCCATTTATTTGTTTTGTAAATATCACATAAGTCACAATACACAAAACAAACATCAATAATCCGAATAATGGTGAGATTATGTTATTAAGCATAAATCCTATTAATATTACTGAAAATAGTATTCTAGCAATAAACATCATAATTATAGGACCTCTGTATTTTCTTTCTTTAATTAATTCTTGAACGGCTTCTTTATTAATTCTTTTTAAAGAAATTGCCCATAAAAATGGTAATAAAACTAATAACGTAATGGCTGCAGTTAAAAACTCACCAAACATTTTTTCGGATACAATTGGTAGTAAAAGCTTTTTAGATAAAATAATTATCGCAATTGAAATAACTCCATTAATAATTACTTGTTTAATATAATCGGTAATGTAAGATTTCCAAAGGCTAGTTGGTTTTATAGCTTGTGTATTCGCACTATAACGTTCAATTTTTTTAATCCATCGTTTGGGTAATTTACTTTCCACAAAATTTGCAAACGGACTTGCTGATTTTATCATGTAGGGAGTAGTAAATGTTGTTATAGCTGAAACAGCAACTACTACTGGATAAAGAAAATCTTGGGTTACATTTAGAGACATTCCTAATGTCGCAATAATAAAAGAAAACTCACCAATTTGAGATAAACTCATACCTGCTTGTATTGATTGTTTTAAAGGTTGCCCAGAAAGTAAGGAACCAATTGTTGAACTTATCGATTGACCAAAAATGGTAACAACCGTTAAAATTAAAACAGGAATCGAATAGGTAACCAATGTATCAGGATCAATTAGCATACCAACAGATACAAAAAAGATAGCTCCAAAAAGATCTTTTACAGGTTTTATAAGTTTTTCAATATGTTCCGATTGATTGGTTTCAGCAATAATTGAACCCATAATAAAAGCTCCTAATCCTGGTGAAAAACCTGCATTTGCAGCAAAAATCACCATTAACAAGCACAAAGCAATCGAAATGATTAATAGCATTTCATCGGTTAGAATTTTTTTCGATTTCTTTAAAAAAGTTGGAATAAAGAAAATACCTAAAACAAACCATAGAATTAAAAAGAAAAATAATTTTACGAACGCAAAAATTAATTCGCTACCGGAAAATTGACTACTTACAGCAATAGTTGACAACAAAACCATAAGAAGTATGGCAACAATGTCTTGAACAATAAGTGAACCGATAACATTTCCAGCAAACTTTTGAGTTTTAACACCTAGTTCTTCGAAAGCTTTTAAAATAATTGTTGTAGATGATATCGATAATATAACTCCAAGAAAAATACTATCCATATTTGACCAATTTAAGGCTTGTCCAACCGTGTAGCCAAGTGCCAGCATTGTAAATATTTGAGTAAGTGCTGTAATTGAAGCAGTTCCGCCTACTTTCGTTAATTTCTTAAAACTAAATTCTAATCCGAGACTAAAAAGCAGAAAGATAACACCAATTTCCGCCCAAATAGTAACATCGTTACTTTCTGTAACTGTAGGAAAAAAATTAAAATTATTACCAGCTAAGAATCCTGCAACTAAATATCCTAATACTAAAGGTTGCTTTAACTTTTTGAAAATTAAAACAGCAATACTAGCCGTAATTAAGATTAATCCTAAATCGGTAATTAAGCTTGGTAAATGAATTGCGGTTTGCGATAATAAAAATAATTTCATAGGCATTTTTTCTTCTGCAAATTACTCAATACTTCTAGAAGCTACAAGCTAATTGGACGGTGAAACCTAACAATTATGAAAAATTTATGAGTATTGAAACTTTAGTTAATCTTACAATAGAATATTATTAGTTTAATATTACTAAATTTGTCAACCAATGTTTAAAAAGAGCTATGTCTAAAGAAAAAGTAATTTTAGTAGATACAAATGATGAACCAATTGGTTTAATGGAAAAAATTGCCGCTCATGAGCAAGCTTTATTACACAGAGCGTTTTCGGTTTTTGTTTTAAATGATAAAAACGAAATCATGTTGCAACAAAGAGCTAAATCAAAATACCATTCCCCTTTATTATGGACCAATACTTGTTGTAGCCATCAACGTCCGGGTGAGACTAACATTCAGGCTGGAAAAAGAAGATTGCGAGAAGAAATGGGGTTTGAAGTAGATTTACAAGAATTATTTCATTTTATTTATAAAGCACCTTTTGATAATGGATTAACAGAGCATGAACTAGATCATGTTATGATAGGAAAATTTAATGATGAACCTAATATAAACAAAGAAGAGGTTGAAGATTGGAAATGGATGAGCATTGAAGCAATTAAAGAAGATATGCAACAAAATCCTGATGTTTATACTGTTTGGTTTAAAATTATTTTTGATGAATTTTATCATTATATCGAAAATCATAAATTTTAATACATTTGTCACTCTAAGCATCGTCGGAATATTTAAGAAAAACTCAAAAAATGAAAGTAACAGTTTCTAGAAAAGCACATTTTAATGCCGCACATAGATTGTATCGCAAAGATTGGTCGATGGAGCAAAACGATGCCGTTTTTGGAAAATGTAATAACCCTAAATTTCATGGTCATAATTATGAAATGATTGTGAGTGTAACTGGAGAAATTGATCCCGAAACAGGATTTGTAATGGACGTGAAAATTTTATCCGATTTAATTAAAGAACACATAGAAGAAGCTTTCGATCATAAAAATTTAAACGAAGATGTTGAAGAGTTTAAAAATTTGAATCCAACTGCCGAAAATATTTGTGTAGTTATTTGGAACAAATTAAGAAAGCAAATTGCTTCCGATAAAGATTTGGAAGTTGTTTTATATGAAACGCCACGAAATTTTGTAACCTATAGAGGAAATTAAATGAAGTTTTACCCTTTACAGTTTGAGCCAATTTTAAAAGATAGAATTTGGGGTGGAACCAAGTTACAATCTGTTTTAAATAAAGAAATTACTTCTGAAACAACAGGTGAAAGTTGGGAATTATCGACAGTTCCTAATGATGTTAGCGTTGTTACAAATGGCGATTTTAAAGGAAAAAATTTAAACGAACTTATCCATTTATTTCCAGCTGAAATTTTAGGAGAAAGTGTTTTAGAACGTTTTGGTGCGCAATTTCCGTTATTGTTTAAATTTATCGATGCTAAAGAAGATTTATCAATTCAATTACATCCTAATGACGAACTAGCTCAAAAGCGTCATAATTCTTTTGGAAAAACTGAAATGTGGTATGTAATGCAAGCCGATAAAGGTTCGCGTTTAGTGGTTGGCTTTAAAAAAGATTCTAATAAAGAAGAGTATTTAGAAAAATTAGCTTCAAAAGAAATAATTTCACTTTTAGATGAAACGGAAGTTAAAACTGGTGATGTTTTCTTTTTAGAAACCGGAACCATACATGCTATTGGTGGCGGAGTGGTAATTGCAGAAATTCAACAAACAAGTGATGTTACGTATCGCATATACGATTGGGATAGAGTAGATGCTAATGGAAACGGCCGTGAACTTCATACTGAATTAGCTCTCGATGCGATTAATTTTAAAACCACAAAGGCTAAAGTTAATTACGAAAATAAGTTAAATCAAAGTAATAAAACGGTTCATTGTAATTATTTTAAAACCAATGTAATTCCACTAGATGGGAAAATGAATTGGGAATCTCACAAAGGATCATTTACGGTTTTAATGTGTACCGAAGGTAATTTTACTTTAGAAATTGAAAATGACATGTATGCTTATAAAATGGGCGATACAGTTTTGTTGCCTGCTGCATTAGAAAATGCTAGTATTTCAGGAAAAGCCAATATACTTGAAGTTTGGGTTTAAAATTATTCGCGTAAAATTTTCTCCATTTTTTTGTCTTTAGCTAACTCGTCAATTAGTTTGTCGAGATAACGTACTTTTTGCATAATTTTATCTTCAATTTCTTCTACGCGATAACCACAAATTACTCCAGTTATTTTAGAAACATTCGGATTTATTTGAGGAGCATGATTAAAGAAATCTTCAAAGTTTACTTTAGTAGTTATAATGTTTTCTAAATCTTTTTCATTATAACCAGTTAGCCAAAAAATAATTGTATTGACTTCTTCTTTAGTACGATTCTTTTTTTCTGCTTTTGCAATATAATGCTGATAAACACTTGCAAAAGACATTTTATATACGCGTTCTAGATTGTTCATTTTGCTAATAATCAATACCAAATATAAAAAACAATAAATACTTAACAATAAACTATCAACTAAAATAATTATCTTTGCATCAAATTTTAAAATCAAATACAATGGCAAGCATTAAAAACTTGAAAAAAGAAATTAACTACGTTTTAGGAGATTTAGTTGATATCGTTTATGTTTGGGAAATTACAAATGGAGGTCAACCAACTGAAACTACTGATGGTATTGTTGATTCTATCTATTCAACTTACGATGAAATGTTAGCGAAAATCAACAATCGTGGTGTTGAAAATAGAAAAGCACATTTAAAACAAGTTCGTAAAGATTTTGAAGACTTTGCTAATCAAGTAGTTGCAAAAATCAACGATTTAAACTAAAAAAAAGTATAAAAAAATCACGCTTTTTCTTTGCAAATGTGAAAAACCGTTTTATATTTGCACCGCAATAAAGCTGACGGTTTCAAAGAAAAAACGTGGTTTTAAATGCCGGTGTAGCTCAGCTGGCTAGAGCAGCTGATTTGTAATCAGCAGGTCGTGGGTTCGAGTCCCTCCATCGGCTCTTAAAAGAGAAAACTTTTGAAGTTTTCTCTTTTTTTGTATGAGTCATTGTCTCAAATAAAGTAAAAATTTATAAAGCGTCAATTTTAATGAATGAGATTTAGTTTTGGAGGTTTCTAGATTACCTGCGGAATAACAATATAAAAGAATAAAAAAGAGGCTTGTACAAGCCTCTTTTTTTATTGATTATTTTTTAAATCTTTGATGTGCTCTTTAAGCATTTTACCGTATTTAGATTCGGAAACCTTAGGGCTCATTTTGCTAGCAATCGTATCTAAGAATGTAATATTTATGTTAGCAATTTCACTTAAAGCAATATAAGGTGCCACTTCATATTCGCCATGTGTACTTGCAAAATTTGCTGTATATAAATATTTTCTTTTTAATAACTTTTCATAAGCTTTATCAATACTGTCTTGGCGTTCAGCATTGAAATTTAATTCGTTTTGAAGTCTTTTTCCATAATAGATAAATTGTCTTCAGTAAAACGCTTGTTTATAGTGTTGAATTCTTCCCAAAGCGCTTGGTTTTTTGAACCTGTAAATTTAGCACTGCTATAAAACTCTTTCAATTTAGTATCGATAGTCATTTCGCCTGGTTCAGCAAAGAAACCTAAACTGTTATCAATAGAATTGGTTTGGCCTCTATCTAAAAACAAGAATAAAACTTCAGGTTCTGTTAAAGGAATGCTTTTCTCGAAATGCGAATCGCCTTTAAATATGATACTGTCGACAACAACTAGTGTTGTATCTTTTAATTGTTGGATGTATAATTTTCCTTGACTTAATCCTTCAATATTTCCAGTAATGTGAAGGTTTCCACTTTCATTTTCCTTTTTAGAACAAGAAACTAAACTTAGTAATGCAAAACTTAGAATGCAAAATTTCTTCATATTTATAATTTATTTTGGTGCAACAATTTCCATTAAATAAGCGCATAAAATTGCGCCATATGTTCCTACTATATAGCCAAAAATAGCTAACAAAACACCTACACTTGCTAATGCTGGATGAAACGCAGAAGCAACAACTGGTGCAGAAGCTGCTCCACCTACATTTGCTTGACTTCCAACTGCAATAAAAAAGTAAGGTGCTCTAATTATTTTGGCAACCAAAAATATGACAATAAAATGAATTAACATCCAAATTACGCCCACTAAAATTAGTCCGGGATTGTCTAAAACTGCAGTTAAATCCATTTTCATACCAATAGTTGCTACTAAAATGTAAATGAATACACTTCCAATTTTACTTGCGCCAGCGCCTTCATAACTTTTTAATGGTGTAAATGAAAGACTTATACCAATTATAGTTGCTAAAGTAATCATCCAAAAGAAGCTACCACCAAAAGTTGAAGCAAAGCTTTTTGGATCGCGTACGGTTTCAAAATTTGTAGTAAAAAAATCGGCTAAAACTTGAGAGCCCCAATGTGAAAATCCAACTGCTCCAAAAGCAATTGCTGCAATAATCATATAATCTGTCAAAGTAGGGTTACGTTTTACACTTTCTTGATAGCTCGATACTTTGTCTTGTAATTCTTGAATGGAACTATTATCTGCTTTTAGCCATTTATTTATGATTTCTTTTTTGCCAATTCCATACAAAAGTGCTGCCATTCCAATATTGGCTACAACAATATCTACCAATACCATTCCACCATATTTTTGTTGGTTGAACTTGAAAATTTCTAACATAGCTGCTTGATTGGCACCACCTCCAATCCAACTACCAGCTAATGTTGCAAGCCCTCGCCAAACTGCATCAAAACCAGCTCCGCCAACTGTTTCAGGTGAAAAAATAGAGACGATTAGAATAGCTACTGGTCCACCAACAATAATTCCTACAGTCCCCGCTAAGAAAACAATTAATGCTTTTGGTCCTAAATTTAAAAGTGCTTTTAAATCAATGCTTAATGTCATTAATACTAAAGCAGCAGGTAAAAGATATCGGCTTGCTACAAAATATAAGCTAGAACTTTTTTCAACAACTTCTCCATCTTTACCTAATTCGGTCCATTCGGGAGCAATAATATGTAAAGAGCTAAAAATAGAAGGTAGTAAATAGCATAATAATAATGCAGGAACTACATTGTAGAATTTTTTCCAAAACCCTTCTTCTTTAGAAGAAGTATAGAAAACAAACCCAACAAGAACCATTAAAAGCCCAAAAACTATTGTATCATCTGTAAAATAAGGAGGGTTATGCATTTTAAATTTTTATTGATTGAAGGCAAATAAAAGAAAAAATCCCCAAATTACTAAGTAAAATGAGGATTTTTAAATTGTATTCAAAAAGAAATTACCCTTTTAACCAAGCTTCACGTAAAGCATTTTTACTAGCATCGGTTGCTTTATAACCTTCAGCAGTTTCTTTTGGCATTACTGCTTTCCCTTTTAATTCTAAATCTTTTCCATTACGATTAATTTTGAAAGTCATTTCATCTCCATCTTTCCAACTCATGCTGCTCATTACTAAATCGTAAATGTTGTCTAAATTATAGTTAGTTCCATTTACAGCTAAAATTTTATCATCGTTTTGAAGACCTAAAGTTTTCATGAATTCATTCAATTCAATACCAGGTAAAACTTTAATCTCTTTTGTAGCTGGATCTACAGTAATGTAAGGAGTTTGACCTTTTAAGAAAGGATTCCCGGTTTTCTCGTAAGTAGCTTCAGTAACACCCATTTTTGCAAAAAACTCATCGTAGTTGATAGGTGTTTCACCAGCTACATATTTTTCTAAAAATGCTCCAACTTCAGGATAAGTTAATTCAGTTATTTTTGTAAATAATTCTGAATCTTTGAATGCTTTAGAAGTTCCATATTCTTTAGAAAGTTTATTCATTAAATCAAGAATTCCTCTTTCTCCATTACTGTTTTCTCTAATGATAATGTCTACACACATTGCAATTAATGCACCTTTTTGGTAAACATTAATATATTGATCTTTGTAAGGTTGGTAAAATACATTTTTACTCATTTTAGTAAAACTCATATTGTCATTCATTTGTTTTGACTGAACAATTTTTTGAGCCATTCTTTGGAAGAATTCTTCTTCGTCAATTAATCCTTGGTTTACTTGGAATAAATTAGCGAAATATTCAGTAACTCCTTCATACATCCATAAGTGTTCTGACATTTGTGGTTTGTTGAAGTCGAAGTATTGAATTTCGTTTGAGTGTACTGTTAAAGGTGTTACGATATGGAAAAATTCGTGAGACACTACATCTTTTAATTGTTCTTGCAACATTTCTAATCCCATCATTTCAGGCATTACAACTGTAGTAGAAGTTGGATGTTCTAAAGCTCCAAATCCTTTTGCATCATTTGCTTTTACATCAGATAAATACAATAAAATAGCATATTTCTTAGTAGTATTCATTTTACCTAAGAAACGCTTTTGAGCTTTCATCATGTTTTCCATGTTAGGTGTAATATCTTTAGCAGTATATTTTCCTGTAGGAGAATAAACGCTAATGATAATTTCCATATCATCAATCATGAAAGTCGTAAAATCTGGTTTAGAATACATAATTGGGTTTTCAACCAACGTAGCGTAACGCGATGTATAAAAAACATCTGATGTATCTCTCATGTCAGTATCAGTCATGGCTGAAACTCCTAATAAATTTGCAGGATGTTGTACAGTTAAACGATAAGGTGTTTCTGTTTTATCAGCAAAATAACCTACAAATCCATGCGTATTTAGCATGAAGTTTTCACCTACTTTAATATTTGTTCCAGCTGGAGAGAAAACATCTTCACTTTGTCCAGAAAAATGACCACCAGTTTCAGTGTCAAATGTGTCGTTAACCCAATAAGTAACTTTAGCTAATGACTTAGCATTACTAATTTTATAAGTGTTTTCATCTAATTTAGCAACCGATAAACCATTTCCTTTGGCGTCAAATGCTTTTACGTTTTCTATAAATCTTCCGTAATCGTCTTCAGAATATGTTCCTGGAACAGTTTTAGGAATCATGAAAGTTGTAGTTTCTGAAGTAATTGTTGGAGGAACAACAGTAACCATAACTTTATCATCTTTAACATTAACTAAGTCGATAGTAACATCAACATCGTTTTTAACAGTAGTTGCTGTAGGTTTACAACTCCATAAAAAGCTCACTAAAGCAAGTGATAAGATTATTTTTTTCATTATGTAATACTTTATTTTAATTGGTATAAAATTTTGTATAAATGTTACAAAAAAATCCCGAAAAATCGGGATTTAATTAATCAAATTTATTTTTGAAATAATATTTTGTATCGAGATCGTCGTCTTCTATATCATTAAATTTTTGAGGTTTTGGTTTTGGTTTACTTGCGGTAGCTTTTTTTTTCCATGCTTCGAAAGCATCTTTGGAGATTCTTTTCCTCATTAATTCGGTTACGTCATTTTCTGAAATCCCAAATTCTTCCTTAATTACTTCAAAAGGTTTTTTTTCCTCTTGAGCCATAGTGACAATTCTACTTAGAGTTTCATTGTCTAATTCTGAAATTTTTCTCTTTTTCATGAAATGAAAAATTAATAATCTTTATTTGTGTTTAATTGGTTTATAATTCAATATTACAAAAAAATGAAAGAAAAAAATGGAGTTAATTATTTTTAGTTTTTTTTCAAAAAAATATCTTGTAAGTAGCATTTTGATAAAAAATATTTAAAAAATTGTCCTGAAAGTCAAATTTATTCTAGGGTTTTTACTTGTCTTAGATTTAGGTAATTGGTGTTTATAATGAATTTGGCTACCTTCTTTCATAAGTAATAGACTTCCATGTTCTAAAATTAAATTTATTTTTTCAGATTTATTTGAGTTGTGTTTTATTTGGAATAATCTTTCTTCTCCTAAACTTATAGAGGCAATTATCGGATCATGACCTAATGATTTTTCATTATCGGCATGCCAACCATTACTATCATTTTCATTTCGATATAAATTAGCTAAAACAGTTGTAAAATTTTGGGTGCAAATTTGTTCGATTTCGTTTTTTATAAACAATAGTGGTTTGTTCCAATTATTTGGATACATGGTAATTCCTGAATAAGAATAAGGTTTGCCTTCATTCCCAAACAAGCACGTTAGTCGGGGTTGAAGTATTTTTTTACCAAATATTGTAATCGAATCTTCTTTCCAATTTGTTTCTTGATAAATAGAATTAAATAGCTCCGAAGCTAATTCTTCATTAAGAAACTTTGGATAATAAATAAATTGTCCGTCTTTAAGTGGAAGTGTAATTTCTTCTTCGTCGAATAAATTCATAACGAATCAAAAATACTTATTTTTTCCATTTAATATTCATAATCACAATAGCAGCAATTATTAACAAGATGCCTATCCATTGAGAAAACACTACAGAATCATTTAAGATGAAAAATGCCATAGAAACAGAAACAGGTAATTCTAACGAAGATACAATACTTCCTAAACCAATTCCTGTTATAGGAAAACCAGCATTCATTAAAAGAGGAGGAATTATAGTTCCAAATAAAGCTACTAAAATTCCCCATTTGAAGAATATTTCAAAATTAAATGGTGTATGTTGAGAGATAAGCGTAAAAATGGCAATAATAAATGCACCACCAATTAACATATACAAACTTCTTTTTGCATTGTTAACTCCCACAGCAACCTTATTTGCAGTAAGCATTGTAGTTGTAAATGAAGCTGCAGCTAAAAATCCGAAAACTAATCCTCTCCAGTCAATTGCAATTTCACTATTTAGAATATTTGTTGCTAAAATGGTTCCAAGTAAAACTATTAAAACAGCAATAATTTTTTGTTTTGAAGGAGCTTTTTTCTCTAAAAACCATTCTAATAAAACACCCATCCAAACGGTTTGCATTAATAATACAATAGCAATAGAAACATTGATGTAATTTACACACAAATAGTAAAAAACACTTGTTAAACCTAATGAAGTTCCTGCCAACATTAATTGTAAAAGATGCTTTTTTGTAGGTTGAATTTCTTGCTTTTTATTTTTTGGTTTTTGCAAAAGCATAATGATTAAAATACCAATTATACCGTAAACAAATTGAGCAACAGTAACTTCTGCAGTTGTAAAATTTTCTTTGTAAGCTAATTTTACAAATGTTGCAAGCATTCCGTAACTGGTTGCTCCTAAACCTACAAGCGCAACTCCTTTAATTAAATTGTTGTTTGACATTTTGTGAATTTTAAAAGGGGCGCAAAGATACTATTTAGATTTTAGAATTCTGTATTTAGAAGTTCCAAAAATAATATGATATTACTTTAAATCTTCAAGATGAATTCTTAAAGCTCTTACAGAAATACTAATTTCCCACATTGATAGACCAAGTGAAACTAAAAGACACAGCATTGATAAACCAAATAAATAAATTCCTGCTAATTGTTGATTGATGAATAGCATGAGCATGGCAAATACCGAAACAAACAAACACAATACTCCAAATAATTGCATATAGCGAATTAAAATTAGTCTTAAGTTTAAGTTTTTAATTTCTAATAGAATACTTTTATTATGTTCTTCATCGTAGTTTTTCTTTAAACCTCTAACTATTTGAGCAATTGTTAAAAATCTGTTTGTATAAGCTAATAATATCAACGAAGTTGCCGAAAATAATAATGCTGGTGTTTCTAGTGATAATGTCATAATGTTTTCTTTAGTTCGTAAATCCAATTTACAATTTCTGAATTTTCTTTTTGAATTGTTCCAATTTTTAGAGCGCCAAGTTTTTCCACTGCTTTTTGGGAACGGTAATTTGTTTCACCAACATGAAATTTAACACGATCAACAAATTGGAAAGCATAATCAATCATTAATTTTTTTACTTTTCCATTTAAAGAAGAACCCCAAAATTTTCTATCGATAAAAGTAAAACCTATAAAAACAGATTTTGATTCTTGTTCTAAATCATAAAACCTTGTTGAGCCTACAATTTTATTTGTTGTCTTTTCGTAAATAGTAAAAGCACCTTTTGACTCAATTGCTTTCTTGAAAAAATCTTCAAAAACTTCTTTTTTATAACGATCATTGTTTGGATGTTGTTCCCAAAGCAATTTGTCTGATGCAATATAATATAAAGCTTCAAAATCTTCATTAACTAAAGGAATTAAAATAATTTCTTCGTTCGAAAGTATTGGTTGTAAATTCATTACAAAGTTATTTTGTACTTATAAACACGGCTTAAGCCATTTTCAGATTTTGTAATTTCTTTTACAAATTCATTTATAGTGTCAAATTTACTATCATTTGTGTTATTTCTTTTACTTGTAAAATAAAGTGTTTTAGTTGTAGCATCATAAAACGGACAATAATCCATTTGTTTCGAATTAATTTTGTTCGATAAATTTTTTGCTAAACTCCATTTTCCGTTTACATTATAACTAATGTAAAGATCTCCGCTTCCATTTCCGTCTTCACGATTATAACCTGTAAAAATTAAAAAACTTTCGTCAGGAGAAACAAATGCATTGAATTCATAACCTTCGGTATTAATGTTTGTTCCAATATTTTGAGGTTCGCCAAATTTTCCATCTAAATATAAGCTTACAAAAATGTCATCTTTTCCTAATGATTTATCATTTTCAGAAGTAAAATATAAATTTCCGTTTTTAGCAACGGATGGATAAAACTCATCTTTGTCAGTATTGATTGGGTGTCCAATATTTATTGGTTTAGACCAACTTGAAGTAATGTTTTTGCGTTCAACATACCAAATATCGTAATCTTTATTATTTGTTTCTTCTTCGCTTAAAGGACGATTAGAAGCAAAATATAAGCGTAATTCATCGAAAGATAAAAAAGGTTCAATATCTCTAAAAGCACTTGTAAATGGAACGAGTTCTGGTTGGGTCCAATTGTTATTTACTTTTTTAGAAAATGCAATTTTAGAAATATTTTCAAGTGGACTTTGGATGGTAAAATATACTTCATTTTGATTTTTTGAGAGTGTAATATCTCGAACATTTTGAAATCCTTTTAAAAAATCAAATGCGATTGAAGGATTTTCATTTTGTTGACTAAATGCAATTATTGAAAATAAATTTAAAAGTAGGACGATTTTTATTTTTCTCATTTTAAAAAACAATAAGTGCTTTATTAATAATTCTTGTAAAAACTGACTTAAATCTCATTCAGTAAAATTACAAAAACAGTTTTA
This sequence comes from Flavobacterium haoranii, assembly GCF_009363055.1. Classification (NCBI taxonomy): domain Bacteria; kingdom Pseudomonadati; phylum Bacteroidota; class Flavobacteriia; order Flavobacteriales; family Flavobacteriaceae; genus Flavobacterium; species Flavobacterium haoranii. The sequence goes on from NZ_CP045292.1 coordinate 234,168, forward strand.
TTCTTTATCATGAAGTTAGTAAAATAAAGAAAATGTTGTTTGATTTTTATAGACGAAATATCTGAATTCTAAAGTTAAATTTACATTGTTAAAATTATTTTTTTTGAAAGTAATATGGTACGGTTTTAGTACCTTTAGTTAAGAATAAATTTTGAGTTATGAAGTTGAAAATAAATAATAAAGAAGAGTTTTTAAACACAGTTTCGCACGCTGCCGGAATTGTTCTAGGAATTGTAGGTTTGGTTTTTCTTTTACTTAAAGATAGAGAACTCAATAGTTTTAGCACCATGAGTATTTGGATTTATGGTTTTTGTGTGATTGCCTTATATACGGCTTCTACAGTGTATCACGCCATTTCTCACGAAGTTAAAAAACAAAAAGCACGAATTTTTGATCATATTGGGATTTTCTTACTTATAGCCGGAACGTACACGCCCATTTGTTTAGTTACTTTGGAAGAAACTTCGGGATGGATGCTGTTTTTTATTGTGTGGAGTATTGCTACTGTTGGCTTAGTTATGAAATTGTTTTTAACCGGAAAAGTCGAAAAGCTGTCTTTGTTTCTTTATTTAGGAATGGGATGGTTGGTGGTAGCCCAAGCTAAAGAATTGATTCATTTGCTTTCTGTGGAAAGTTTAGTGTTTATGGCAATTGGCGGCGCTTTATACACTTTGGGAACTATATTTTATGCTTCTAAACGAATTCCTTACGGACATTTTATTTGGCATTTGTTTGTTTTAGGTGGAAGCATTTCGCACTACTTTATGATTTACACTATTGTTTAAAATAAAAAATCCCGCTTCATTGAGCGGGATTCTTGTTTATTCTTCTTTCGTTTTATTTTAAAGTTTCAAAACTACGTTTTACAAAAGCGGTTAATTCTTCACCTTTTAATAAACCTTGAGATAATTTTGCTAAATCTAATGCTTGTTTTACTAAAGCCGATTTTTCAGTTTCATTTTCTACGTTTAAGATAGAAGTAGCCAAATCAGAATTGGTATTCACCACCAAATTGTACATTTCCGGGAAGTTGCCCATTCCAAACATTCCGCCGCCGCCAGTTGCGCTCATTTCTTTCATTCTTCGCATAAATTCCGGTTGTGTAATGATAAACGGAGCTGCTTTACTATCCATTGATTCTAATTGAACGCTGTATTTTTCTTTTGGAACCACAACTTCAATCACTTCTTTCAGTTTTGTTTTTTCGTCTTCTGAAAGTCTTGAAATTTGTTCTTCTTCTTTCTTAATCAAATTGTCAACGTGATCTGCATCCACACGAACAAATGAGAGCTTTTCGTTATCTGTTTCCAATTTTTGAATTAGGTGCGAAACAATTGGCGAATCTAATAATAAAACTTCGTAACCTTTCTCTTTTGCTGCTTCAATATAACTGTGTTGTAATTCTACGTTAGAAGCATATAATACAACTAAATTTCCGTCTTTGTCGGTTTGTGTTGGAGCCAAAGCTTCTTTTAATTCGGCAAGCGTATAATATTTATTTTCGGTTGTAGGATACAATGCAAAATCGCCTGCTTTTTCGTAGAATTTAGCTTCTGAAAGCATTCCGAATTCCAAAACAATTTTAATGTCGTTCCATTTTTGTTCAAAATCTGCTCTATTTTCGTTGAAAAGCGATTTTAATTTATCCGAAACTTTACGCGTAATATAATTCGAAATCTTTTTCACATTTCCATCCGCTTGTAAATACGAACGAGAAACGTTCAACGGAATATCTGGCGAATCGATTACACCTTTTAACATCGTTAAGAATTCTGGAACAATTCCTTCTACATTATCGGTTACAAAAACTTGATTTTGGTACAACTGGATTTTATCTTTCTGAATTTGTAAATCATTCGATAATTTAGGGAAATACAAAATTCCAGTTAAATTGAACGGATAATCAACGTTTAAATGAATGTTGAATAATGGTTCGTCAAATTGCATTGGATACAATTCGCGGTAAAAGTTTTTATAATCTTCATCCGATAAATCAGAAGGTTGTTTCGTCCAAGCCGGATTTGGATTATTGATGATGTTGTCTACTTCAACATATTCAGTTTTATAATCATCGCCTGCGTTTTCAGGTCTTGGTAACGCTTCTTTTTTAGTGCCAAATTTAATTGGAATAGGCATGAATTTATTATACTTAGTCAATAATTCACGAATTTTACCTTCTTCTAAAAATTCTAACGAATCTTCTGCAATGTGAAGCACGATTTCTGTTCCGCGTTCTGTTTTATCGGCAGTTTCTAGTGTAAATTCTGGGCTTCCGTCGCAAGTCCAGTGTGCTGCTGGCTCGTCTTTGAAAGATTTGGTGATGATTTCAACTTTACTTGCAACCATAAAAGCAGAGTAAAATCCTAAACCAAAGTGACCAATTACACCTGAATCTTTGGCAGAGTCTTTATATTTTTCTAAAAATTCTTCGGCACCTGAAAAAGCAATTTGGTTGATGTATTTTTCCACTTCTTCGGCAGTCATTCCTAGACCTTGATCGATAATGTGAAGTTTTTTTCCGTCCTTATCAATTTTAACTTCAATTACAGGATTGCCATATTCTACTTTTGCTTCGCCAATGCTGGTTAAATGTTTTAATTTTAAAGTAGCATCGGTAGCATTTGAAACTAGTTCACGAAGAAAAATTTCGTGGTCGCTGTATAAAAATTTCTTGATTAAAGGAAAGATGTTTTCTACTGAAACGTTAATTTTTCCACTTGACATATTGTTGTATTTTTTGATTAGACATAATTTGAAAATGATTTTTTCAAATAGAATACCAAATTAATTTTGGTGACAAATTGGCATAAAAAATCCTTCTTCAGTATATCGAAGAAGGATTTCTATATAGATAGTTTTGGGTTGGTTTATTTTTTAGAAACTACTAATTTTATAAACAATACCAGCAGAAACGTTATAAGTAATGCCAGTAAATGAATTTACAGTATCAATGTATGAAAGACTTCCGTCGAAGTTGTAATGTTGCGAAATATTAAAAATAACTGAAGTGTCTAATGTTAAAAAGAAATTATCTGTAACTCTAAATCTAGGAGTAAGACCACCAATAATATTTACGACATTGTCAGCTTTTCCACCTTCTGTAGAACTAATTCTTGTATAACCAGCACCAGCATGAGCGATTAAATTAAAAAAATCATAGCTACTTGCTCTACTAAAAATAGTTGAAACATTAGCTGTGCCTTGTAATGAAACTCTTGTAGAGTTTACACCAGTTTCTTTTCCAAATAATTCATTATTAACACGGTATTTGTCCGAACCGAAGTCGATTTTAGCACCATAAGTCTCATCAAAATTATAGAAAAATCCTCCACCAAAGTGAGAAACTTCGTTAATGCTTGGTTCAAAAACGCCATTTAAACCATAGTTTAATTCAACACCATATTCTTGTGCGCTCACAAAAGAAGTTGTTATAAAAGAAAATGCGATAAGTGCTTTCTTAACAAAATTAAATTTCATAAGTTAAATTATTGATTTGGGAGGCGCTATATAGCAAATATTTTATTTAAGTGTTAACTATTGTTAGTAATTTTGCTTTTTTTACAAAATGTTAAAAATAGATACAATAAACTTTAGGTATTTAGAATCTAATTCTGACATACTAAAAGGTATAAACTTTGAACTGAATCAAGGAAATATTCTTGCAATTATAGGCGAAAGTGGATGTGGAAAAAGTACACTTTTAAAATTGATTTACGGATTAGCAGATTTGAATTCAGGAAGTATTCACTGGAAAGATATGCTTGTAACAGGTCCAAAGTTTAATTTGGTTCCAGGAATGCCACAAATGAAATATTTAGCTCAAGACTTTGATTTAATGCCTTACATAACAGTAGCTGAAAATGTAGGTAAGTATTTGTCAAATTTTTATCCTGAACAAAAAAGAGCTAGAGTAGAAGAGTTGCTTAAAGTTGTTGAAATGGAAGAGTTTTACAATGTAAAAGCAAAATATTTAAGTGGCGGACAAATGCAACGTGTTGCTCTGGCAAAAGTTTTGGCAAAAGAACCAGAGCTTTTATTGTTAGATGAACCTTTTAGTCATATTGATAACTTTAGAAAAAATAGTCTTCGTAGAAATATTTTCAATTATTTAAAGTCGAAAAATATTACTTGTATTATCGCTACTCACGATGTTAACGATTCACTTTCATTCACTGACGAAATATTAGTTATGAAAGATGGCAAGCAAGTAATGAAAGGAGATACTTTTTCTGTTTATAACGAAAAGCCAAATAAATATGTAGCTTCTTTATTCGACGATATTTCCGAAATTGAAATAAACGGTGAAAACAGGTTGGTTTATCCTCACGAATTTGAAATTGTTGAAAAATCGGAAATAGAAGTAGAGGTAAATAATAATTATTTTAAAGGAACCCATTTTTTAGTTGAAGGTAATTTTAGAAATAATCTAATTTATTTTTTATCTGATAAAAAATTAAATAAAATGCAGAAAGTATTTTTATCTTTAAATAGTAATTTTTAATTTTTAAATTACATTTTTTAATTATTTATTAAATTTGCCCTAACATTTTAAATTAAATTTATGTATCATTCAAAAATAACTGGTTTAGGATACTATGTTCCAAATAATGTGGTAACAAATGATGATTTGTCGAAGATAATGGATACTAATGACGAATGGATTCAAGAACGAACAGGTATTCAAGAACGTAGACATGTAAATTCTCCTGAACAAACTACGACTTCAATGGGAGTAAAAGCAGCCGAAATGGCAATTGAGCGATCTGGAGTTGCAAAAGAAGATATTGATTTTATTGTTTTTGCTACTTTAAGTCCCGATTATTATTTTCCAGGACCTGGAGTTTTAGTGCAACGAGACTTAGGTTTGAAAACTGTTGGAGCAATTGATATTCGTAATCAATGTTCTGGTTTCGTTTACGGAATTTCAGTTGCAGACCAATTTATTAAAACAGGAATGTATAAAAATGTTTTGGTAATTGGTTCAGAAGTACATTCACGAGGTTTAGATTTTACAACTCGTGGTAGAGGTGTTTCTGTAATTTTTGGAGATGGAGCAGGAGCTGCGGTTTTATCTAGAACTGAAGATACAACAAAAGGTGTACTTTCTACACATTTACATTCTGAAGGGCAACATGCAGAAGAATTATCATTAATTGCTCCAGGAATGGGAAAACGTTGGGTAACTGATATTATTAAAGATAACAATCCTGATGATGAAAGTTATTATCCATACATGAACGGACAGTTTGTGTTTAAAAATGCAGTAGTTCGTTTTAGCGAAGTAATTATGGAAGGTTTACAGGCTAATAATCTTCAAGTTTCAGATATTAATATGTTGATTCCGCATCAAGCGAATTTGAGAATTTCTCAGTTTATCCAACAAAAATTTAAATTAACGGATGACCAAGTTTATAACAATATTATGAAGTATGGAAATACTACAGCTGCTTCCATTCCAATTGCTTTAACCGAGGCTTGGGAACAAGGTAAAATTAAAGAAGGCGATTTAGTAGTATTGGCAGCTTTTGGTTCAGGGTTTACTTGGGGAAGTGCTATTATTAGATGGTAATAGGCTGTATGCAATAAGCTGTAAGCTTTATGCTAAAATAAAAGTAAAAAAGCGTTCTGAGATTTTCAGAACGCTTTTTTAATGGTTTATAAATTTCAATCATTTGTCATTCCGACGTGAGGAGGAATCTCATAATTCATGTTATGTGATTTCTCTTCGTTCCTCTTCGAAATGACAAATAGGAAAGTTTTTCAGAGCGCTTTTTTACTTCTTTGTTGAAAATTCCATGTTGAATATTCAATATTAAATTAAATAACGAATGTTGAATTTTGAATAACGAATATTGAAGTTCTAAAACATTCCGCCACTGCTTTGTGTTTCATTTAGATCACGTTGTTTTCTCGATAAAGCTCTATTTTTTCCACCTCCAAAACGATAGTTTAAACCAAGATAAACAGTTTGGTTTTCCCAGTAAAAAGCTCCATATTGACGGTAAGGAATACCACCATCAAATGCGAAACGCATGTTGTCAAATACGTCATTAAAACGAGCAGTGATGGTTCCTTTTCCTTTTGCGAAATTATAACTTGCACCAACATCCATTTTGTACATTGGTTTTCTGTCATATTGTAAACTAATATCTTTTCCTCTATAAAATCCGAATAATTGAAAACGTAAATTTTGTGTAGCAGTAAAGCTATTATTCATTCTTGCATTAAACATCACAACATCTACTTGTTTGTTTTCAAAATTTTCGGTTTCAGCATTTTGTACAGTTCCTTTTACGGTTCTAAAATATGCGTCAACACTAGCATTAACTGACCACCATTTTGTAAATTTTAAGTTCGCAGATGATTCTACTCCAATAGCATCATTGTTGTTGAAATTATCATATGATAAAATATTTCTGTTAATATCATTAGGATCATTAAATACCACACGAGAAATTTCATCATTAATAAGTCTATAGAAAACGCCACTTGTAATAGAACCAATTTTAGTTTTTCTAGTATAATTAATTTCGAATGAATTAGTAAACTGTGGAACTAAATCTGGATTTCCTCTCGATTCTAATAATGGAGTTGTCCATTCTCTAATAGGATTCAATTGACCAATACTTGGTCTGTCAACTCTTCGAGAATAATTAAAGTTAAAAGAGTTTTTTTCATTTTTTGTATAAGTAATAAAAGCAGATGGATATACCGTAAATAAATCATCAGATACATTTTGAGAAGTCGGATTAAAATTTGCGTTTAAATCAAAATACTCAAAACGAGCGCCAATTTGTCCGCTCCATTTTCCTATTTGTTTTCCTAAGTTAAAATAAGCCGAATAAATGTTTCTATCGAAATTGAAATTGCTTAATGATGTTCCAGAGTTATCAATATTTTGAAAATCACTCGATGTTTTTTGAAGTCTTGTTTCTACTCCCAACTCAAGTTTTGAAGTTTCTGTAAGCGGATTTACATAATCGGTATTAAATTGAAAATAATCGGTGTCTCCTTCAATTTTATTGATTCTAACACTGTTTTCAGTAGGGTTAAAAGTAGTATCATTATACTTTGTATTTTCGGTATCTTTTGTTTTAGAATAATTAAATTGAACATCTAAAGTTTCATCTTTTTTATTAAAATCGTGATGATAAGCTAAATCATAAGTTTGGTTATGACTTTCATTTCCATTATAAAATATTTGTGACGAATTTCTATTGGTTACATCATCAATATAATTAACAATTGTTTTACCGTCTCCATTAGAATCTGTAATATTTTGATTAGTATAAAATGAAATATTATTCTTTTCATTGATATAATAATCCATTCCTAGTTTAATCAAATGAGAATTATTTAAAGTTCTAAAACTGAAATCTTGAGTATTCTCTAAACTAGGTCTTTCACTGGTAATACTTCCATGATTAGCATTTATTCCATGATTATAACCATAGTTAGTGTAAAAATTTACTTTACCAACTCTGTAGTTTAAATTGATGTTGGTATTGGTTTTTGGAGTTATACCAAAAGTAACACCAGTATTTATAGAGCCATTAAAACCGTCTTGAGAATTTTTATGTAAAATAATATTGATGATTCCACTCATTCCTTCTGGATTGTATTTAGCAGATGGATTTGTAATTAATTCAATTTGCTTTATAGATGCCGAAGGAATTTGCTGTAATAGTTGTTCAACGGGTATGTTAGAAGGTTTTCCATCAATTAAAACGCGTACGTTTGAATTACCACGCATGCTAATTTCCTTAGTTTGTGGGTCGATACTCAAAGTAGGAACATTGTTCATAATATCAGAAGCAGTTGTTCCAGAAGCAATTAAATCCTTTCCAACATTAATTACTTTTCTATCAATTTTTTGGACCATTTGCGATTGTTCTGCAACTACTTCTACACCTTCAAGTTGCTGAACATCTTCGGAAATTGAAATAGTTCCAAGCTCTACTTTTTTGCTATTGGTTAAGTTTACTTCTTTAGCAACTGTTTTATAACCTATAAATTGAATTTCAACTGTATAATTTTGAGAGGCTAATTTCGAAATTTCAAATTCACCTTTTTCGTCAGTAATGCCTCCTGTTACAGTAGCATCGTTGTTTTTTACAACAATTGTAACATAAGGTAAGGGTTCGTTTGTTTTTTGGTCAATAACTTTACCCGTTATTGATCCTGAGTTTTGAGCTGTTATTGTTCCAATAAAGCCAAGAAAGAATAGAATTAAAAACTTTAATTTCATTAGATTGATTGTTTGTTTAATGATTGATGATTTCACTCTACAAGACAGCAGTTTTTGTTATTTGTTACAATTGGTTCGGTTTTTATAATTTCTTTAACATTTTCTATTCGCTTTGGCGAAAAAAACTGACCACTAATTACTAATTACTAATGACTAATTACTAAATTTGCACCTTTAAAAAATATAGGAAAATGACAGTACAAGAAACACTTACAAAACACATTCAAGTAGCCGTTCAAAGTTTATTCGATTTACAAATTGAAAAAGTTGAATTTCAGGCAACTCGTAGGGAATTTGAAGGTGATATTACAATGGTTGTTTTTCCTCTTGTGAAACAATTGAAAGGCAACCCAGTTGAGATAGGAAATAAAATTGGAAACTACTTAGTAGAACATGTTGCTGAGGTTGAAAAATTTAATGTAGTTGCAGGATTTTTAAATATTGTAATTTCTGATGCTTTTTATGTAAACTACTTTAATTCGATTAAAGACCAAGATACTTTTGGTTACTTAAATCCAGTTGAAGACGAAAAAGCTGTTATGGTTGAATATTCTTCGCCAAATACTAACAAGCCTTTACATTTAGGTCACATTCGTAATAACTTATTAGGGTATTCTGTAGCTGAAATTATTAAAGCTTCGGGGAAAAAAGTATATAAAACCCAAATTATAAACGACCGTGGTATTCATATTTGTAAGTCAATGTTGGCTTGGCAAAAATTTGGAAACGGACAAACTCCTGAATCTACTGGTTTAAAAGGCGATAAGTTGGTTGGCAATTTCTATGTTGAGTTTGATAAACAATACAAAAAAGAAATTAACGATTTAATTGCACAAGGTAAAACGGAAGATGAGGCTAAAAAGTTAGCACCTTCTATTTTAGAAGCACAAGAAATGCTACGTAAATGGGAAGCTGGTGATGAAGAAGTAGTTGCACTTTGGAAAAAAATGAATCAATGGGTATACAATGGTTTCGAAGAAACTTACAAAAACCTTGGTGTTGATTTTGATAGCTATTATTACGAATCAAATACTTATTTGCTTGGTAAAGAAGTAGTGCAATTTGGTTTAGAAAAAGGCATTTTCGAAAAAGATCCAGATGGTTCTGTTTGGATAGATTTAACCGAAGATGGTTTAGATAGAAAAATCGTTTTACGTTCTGATGGAACTGCGGTTTACATGACGCAAGATATTGGAACGGCAATCCAACGTGTAAAAGATAATCCAGATGTTGGTGGAATGGTTTATACCGTTGGTAACGAGCAAGATTATCATTTTAAAGTATTGTTTTTAATCTTAAAGAAATTAGGTTTCGATTGGGCAGAGCACTTGTATCATTTATCTTATGGAATGGTAGAGTTGCCTTCTGGAAAAATGAAGTCGCGTGAAGGAACGGTTGTAGATGCGGATGATTTAATGAGCGAAATGACTGAAACAGCTCAAAGAATTTCGGAAGAATTAGGAAAATTAGATGGTTATTCTGCAGATGAAAAAGCAAAATTGTTTAAAACTATTGGTTTAGGAGCTTTAAAATATTACATGTTAAAAGTAGATCCTAAGAAAACCATGATGTTTAATCCTGAAGAATCGGTTGATTTTAATGGAAATACAGGTCCGTTTATTCAATATACTTATGCTCGTATTCAATCGATTTTAAGAAAAGCCGATTTTGATTATTCCAAATCAGTTACATCTATTGAAATGCACGAAAAAGAGAAAGAATTAATCAAACAAGTTCAGTTATTCCCTGAAGTAATTCAAAGTGCTGCTGCTAATTATAGTCCAGCGTTAATTGCAAATTACATATACGATTTGGTTAAAGAATTTAATTCATTCTACCAAAATGTATCTATTTTAGGAGAAACTGATATGGATAAGAAAATTTTCCGTGTACAATTATCAAAAACAGTTGGATTAACTATTAAAAACGCATTTCACTTATTAGGAATTCAAGTTCCTGAAAGAATGTAATTTAAAATTTTGTGAAAACAGTAAATAATTACTTCGCAAAGACGTTGTTGACATTAATTCTTGCAACAATTTCGTTCTTTATTTTTAAAGAATTTTTACCCAATAAGTTATTTCCAACTCCAAAAGGAGTATCTCATAATGTTGTTGTCGACAGTCTCTTGCTTGAGGCTGTTGCTTCAGCAGATACAACTTCTGTAATAATAGAAGAGAAAGAAAAAATTGCTTTCGAACCTAAAAACGGTTTGGTTTTTCCAGCTGAAACATTCGAAAAATATAATGGCTATCAATATTTAATTGATTTCTTCGAGAAATTATATCAATTAGAAACGGCAAAAAAAGGTAAAGTTCGCATTGCTTATTTTAGTGATTCAATGACTGATGGAGATATGATTGTGCAAGATTTACGAACTATTTTGCAAGATAAATTTGGTGGAGAAGGCGTTGGTTTTGTTAACATTACTTCCGAATCAGCTTCTTCTAGAAGTTCGCTTAAGCATGAATTTTCAGGAAATTGGAAAACACAATCTTATTTAAAAACAAAACAACCGCGCAATCCATTTGGAGTAAACGGTCATGTTTTTTATGCTAATGATTCTTTACCATTTTCTTGGGTTTCATATAAAGCGAGTAAAATGCGTCACATTTCTACTTTACCAGAGCCAACATTATTTTATGGTTTTTCTAAAAACGAAAATGGGAAAGTTTTCAAAATTGTAAATGAAGATACTATTGAAGTTGCATTACGACCAAATAGCAAATTAAACGAATTAAAATTAGGAGATAGAGCAAATTCTTTGAAACTTTATTTTAAAGATGCTGATAGTATTCCTATTTATGGTTTCAATTTTGATGATGGTAAAGGAGTTCATGTTGATAATTTTTCGAGCAGAGGAAATTCGGGTTTGCCATTATCAATGTTTAATGTTGCTACAATGAAAGAGTTTCAAGAAAAATTAGGTTACGATTTAATTATTTTGCATTATGGTACCAATGTTTTAAATTATGGTACTTTAAATTATTCTTGGTACGAAAACAGAATGAATAAAGTAGTTACACATATTAAAGATTGTTTTCCTGGTGCTGAAGTTTTAGTAATTTCAACCGCCGATAAAGCAACTAAGTATGATTTAGAAATGAAAACCGATTCGGCTGTGGCTCCATTGATTTATGCGCAAAAGAAATATGCGGTTACTTCAAAAGCAGGTTTTGTAAATTTATATGAAAGAATGGGTGGAGAAGGCAGCATGATAAAATGGGTTGAGGAAGTTCCATCGAGAGCTAATAAAGATTATACGCATTTTAATTATAGAGGTTCTAAAGATATAGCCAAGCTCATCTATTCTCAAATTGAAGAAGGTTATCAAGAATACAAAATTTTAAGAAAGAAAAAGCCAATAGTGCAAAAAAAGAAACGAGATAGTATTGTAAAGAAAGGAGATTCAATTTATGCGAATTAAATTATTGGCATTTTTATTTTTTGTTGGCTTGTGTTCTTTTGCTCAAGATTCTACAGAAGTATTTCTAGATGAAGTCGAAATCGATACGGCCGCTGTTGTAATTGCAGAAGAGAATAGTTTTTCTAATGAGATTATAAACTCGAAATCAATCCATAATTTTTATCAAAAATTAGCACAATTAGAAAAGACCAAAAATTGTAAACTGCGTATAGTTCACATTGGAGATTCTCACATTCAAGCCGATTTGTTTACTGGGAAAATGCGTTCCCTATTACAAGAACGCTTCGGTAATGGAGGATTAGGTTTTTCCTTTCCTTATAATTTGGCTAAAACAAACGGAAATTATTTTATAAAATACAGTGCAACAACAAGTTTTGAAAGTTATCGAAACATTTATCCTGATACAACAAAACCAGTTGGTTTAAGTGGAATTGCACTAGAAACAAGAGCTAAAGATTTTGCTATTGAACTTTCGGTTCGCGATAAAAGCTTTAGTTTTAATACTATAAAAGTTATTACACCAAATAATAAAAAGCTTTTTGATTTAGCAACTGCTTCAAAAGAAATTAAAATAGAATCATCAGTACCTAAAACAATAGTTCATAAAATTAAAAAGGGAGAAGCAATTTCTATTATTGCAGATAAGTACAATGTTTCTATTACAGCTTTAAAGAAAGCAAATGGATTAAAAAACAATAATATTCAGGCTGGAAAAACATTAAAAATTCCAACGAACGAAATGCAACCGCAAACAATTAGCCGAAAAGAATTTTTGCCTCTAGAACTATATCAAGATAAATTTAGTCACAATTATTATTCTAATGATTTGTTAGAAAAAATCTATTTAATTCCTTCTGAAAATAAAGAAAATTACGCTCTTAATGGAGTTGTATTAGAGAATAATAATTCAGGAATTGTATATAATGCTATTGGAGTTAATGGAGCAAAAGCTACTGATTATAATAAGTTTCCAATGTTTTTTAATCAACTAAAATCTCTAGAAGCTGATTTAGTCGTTATTTCTTTGGGAACCAATGAAAGTTTTGATAAACAAGATGCTACTACATATTTCACTAATTTAAATGAAATGATATTAGCTATTAAAAGCAAAAATCCTGCGGCTGAAATATTGGTTACAACCCCACCACCAAGTTTATTTAAACGAAAATATCCAAATACAATTGTTGCTGATTATTCTAGAATATTACTAGAAAAAGCTGAAGAAAACAATTTTGCAGTTTGGAATATGTTTGAAGCTTTAGGTGGACTTTACAGCGTGAATAAAAATTTCTCTAAAGGATATATGTCAAAAGATAAAGTACATTATTCTAAAGCAGGTTATGAGTTACAAGGAACTCTTTTTTATGAAGCATTATTTAATTCTTATGAAGATTTAATCCATGAATAGTATTGTTCAATTTTTCCAAAATTTAACTTGGGATACCGTTTGTTCATGGTTTTTATTTGATCCTAAAAATCCATTGTTATTTAACAGTGCGTTGTTTTTAGGATTATTTATAGTTTTTTATGCTATTTACATAGCGAGTAAAAAAACACATTATTTCCGCATTACATATGTGGTCTTATTTTCGTTGTTTTTTTATTATAAATCAAGTGGTGTTTATTTTTGGTTACTTATTTTTTCATCAGTAGTTGATTATTCATTATCGCGATTAATCTTTGTCGAACCAATAAAATTTTACAGGAAATTCTATTTAATCTTAAGTTTATTAATCAATTTAGGATTATTGGCTTATTTTAAATACACCAATTTCTTTATCGATAACTTCAATAAGCTTTTTAGTGAAGATGTGGCTTTTCAAGATATAATACTTCCAGTTGGAATTTCGTTTTATACTTTTCAAACCTTGAGTTATACGATTGATGTTTATCGAAAAGAATTAGAACCAACGAAGAGTTTTATCGACTTTTTATTTTTCGTTTCTTTTTTTCCGCAATTAGTAGCTGGACCCATTGTAAGAGCAAGTGATTTTATACCGCAGATTTATCAAAAATTAAATTTAACAAAAGAAGATTTTAATAAAGCTTTATTCTTAATCATTGGTGGATTATTAAAGAAAGCTGTAATATCCGATTATATTTCGGTAAACTTTGTCGATCGAGTTTTTGATGCACCAACAAGTTATACAGCATTCGAAAATTTAATGGCTTCTTATGGTTATGCTATCCAAATTTATTGCGACTTTTCAGGATATTCCGATATGGCAATTGGTTTAGCTTTATTAATGGGTTTTACTTTACCTCCCAATTTTTTAACGCCTTATAAATCGGCTTCAATTACCGAGTTTTGGAGAAGATGGCATATTTCCTTATCGAGTTGGTTACGCGATTACTTATACATTTCAATGGGTGGAAATCGCAAAGGGAAAATTAGAACTTATTTCAATTTATTCATGACAATGTTATTAGGTGGATTATGGCATGGAGCCAATTGGAAATTTGTTTTTTGGGGCGTTTTACACGGTTTAGCTTTAGCTGTTGAACGCTTTTTTCAAACAAGAATTAAATTGCCGAAAAATGCACTTATTAAAGGAATTCAAATATTTTTAACCTTTCACTTCGTTGTTTTTTGTTGGTTATTTTTCCGTGCTAAAGATTTTGAAACCGTTTTTGTAATGTTACATAATATTTCAAATATTAAATGGAATTGGAACCAAATTCAAACGATAATATTAGGATACAAAAATGTATTTTTATTGATGTTGTTCGGATATATTTGGCATTTTATACCAAGTAAGTTTACTCGTTTAAATGAAAATTACTTTGGAAAGTTATCTTGGGTTATACAAGCTATAATCTTAGGTTTTGTATTTTGGATTGTTTATGCAACAGCTGCCGAAGGAACACAACCGTTTATTTACTTTCAGTTTTAGTAACTAAAGTTACATTATGTACTTGTAGGTATAATTATCTTTGAAAAAAAGATTTATAGTGTATAAGTTTTCGATATTTTCAGTTTTTGTGTTTTTTTTTATTTCTTGTAACTCAAAGCAAGAATCTACTTTACAAGATGTAACTCAATTTAATTACAATCCTTTTGAAGCAAAAGAGTTAATGGAAAAACATTGCTATTTATGTCATAGTCCAATTGCAGATGAAATGGAAGGAAGAATTGCTCCGCCTATGGTTGCCATAAAAGCAAGATATATTGATAAAGAAGGCTATAATAGAGAAGAATTTATTAAGTATGTTTCAGAATTTATAGAAAATCCAACAGAAGATAGAGCACTATTATACGGTGCCGTTAAACGTTTTCAGGTAATGCCAAAACAAACTTTTCCCGATAGTGCCGTTCTTAAGATAGCGGCCTATATGTTTGATTATAAAATTGAAGAACCAACTTGGTTCAAAGAACATTGGCAAGGACATGGAAACGATAATTGGGAACAATCAGGTAAAGAATTTGTTTCCAAAGAAAAAGAAAAAACCTTTGCTGATATTGGTTTAGAATATGCTTTAGGAACCAAAAAAGTGTTAGGCAAAAACTTAATGGGAACCATTCAAAAAGAAGGAACTGAAAAAGCATTGGCGTTTTGCAATCATGAAGCGATACCTTTAACAGATAGCATGTCAGTTCATTACAATGCTAAAATTAAACGAGTTTCAGATAAAAATAGAAATCCAAATAATAGGGCAAATGAAGAAGAACTAATCTACATTGAGCAATTCAAAAAAGATTTAGCGGAGAAAAAAGAGGTTAAGCCGATTGTAGTTGAGGGAGCAGAGCAAGTACATTTTTACTATCCAATTGAGACTAACACGATGTGTTTACAATGTCATGGAAAATCTGAAAATATCAAGCCTGAAGTTTCAAAAAAAATAAAAGAATTGTATCCAAATGATTTAGCTGTTGGTTATGGTGAAAACGAAGTAAGAGGAATTTGGAGTATTGTATTTGATAAAAAATAATATGAAAAAGAAAGCATATATTATTACAGGAATAGGTGTTGTTGTTGGTTTAATTGCGGGTTATGCATATTACTATTATGTAGGTTGTGCATCGGGAACATGTGCCATTACATCGAAACCTTTAAATAGTACACTTTATGGTGGTTTAATGGGAGGCTTATTGTTTAATATGTTGGTTACTTCTCCCAAAAAAGAAAGATAAATGATGAAAGAATTTTGGAATAATAGATATGCCGAAAATGAATACGCATACGGAGTTGAACCCAATCAATTTTTAAAAGAAAATTTACATTTACTAACTAAAGGCAAAATTTTATTTGTTGCTGAAGGAGAAGGACGAAACGCAGTATTTGCAGCTCAAAATGGATATGATGTTTATGCTTTTGATTATAGCGAATCGGCTAAAGATAAAGCACTACGATTGGCAAAAGAAAAAAAAGTTACTATAAATTACAATGTTTTTGATGTATTACAATGTAGTTATCCAAACGACTTTTTTGATGCAGTAGTTTTTATTTTTGCTCATTTTCCTTCTGAAATTAGAAAAAAAGCACATCAACGTATACAATCTTTCTTGAAACCAAATGGAAAAATTTTATTTGAAGCGTTTACAAAAGAACAATTAAATTATGAATCAGGTGGTCCAAAAGAGATTACTATGCTATTTTCTGAAAAAGAAATAAAAGATGAGTTTAGTGAAGTTTCATTTGATTTTATAAACACAGAAATTATCAAGTTAAATGAAGGTCCGTATCATCAAGGTAAAGGAGCTGTAATTCGATTTTTAGCTACAAAAAGAAATTAAATGAAAAATATAAATTGGAAGAAGTTACTCTTTACAAATTGGCACATTATGCGTTTTGTTCGATTGGTTTTGGCAATGGGAATAAGTCTTCATGCTTATAAAAGTGGTGAAAGTTTCTTTTATTTATTTGCGTTATATTTTTTAATACAAACAATTTTTGATTTTGGATGTCATCAAGGAAGTTGTTCCATAAAAAAGTAAAATGATTATGGATAATGCACTACAAAAAATCATTAATAATGAAATACCAACATTAGTTGAATTCATAAACTCAAATTGTGAGCCATGTGCCATGATTGAGCCTACATTACAACAAGTTAAAAATTTAATAGGCAAACGTTTAAGTATTTTTGTAGTAAATATCGATGACGTTCCTATTGTAGCTGATGAGTTTTCAATTTCAAGCGCGCCGATGTTAGCATTGTTCCAGAGTGGAGATATGGTTTGGAAAACTCCAAACGTATTATCAAAACAAGAAATTATAGAAAAAGTGCTCAATTCAATTTAATTTTTATCTTTACAACTTGAAATTTAAAATTCACATATTGCTTTTTTATTTAGTTGTACTTACAGTATTACCTTCAGCTAGAGCTTTAAAAGTTCAATTTGGAGGTGAGTGTAAAATGTCTTGTCAAAAAGTGAAGATTCTGAATGTGAAAAGGGCAAATTTATCATGAGTTTAAATTTTAGTCCTGTTCAGTTTGTTAAAGAGATTATTATTTATCCTACAGTGTATTTTATTCCATTAAAGGAAAAAACTAAAACAATTTATAGATTTTTTTTAGTTTCTAATTACTTTTCAAGTATTTGGCATCCTCCAAAGTTTTTGTTGTAATCCTGTTTTTTTTAATAAAATTTAATTTACAACAAATGAAAAAAATAATTTTTTTGTTTGCGAATTTTCTGTTTTTAATTTCGCAAGCGCAAAGCTCATTTCCATTTGATGTAGTCTTAACGCCTATAAATGTAACTGGTTTGCCAGGACTGCATTCATATGCTTTTGCTCAACATAACGGGAAATGGTTAATAATAGGTGGAAGAAAAGATGGTATTCACGCAAGGCAACCATTCAATGCTTTCCCAGAAAATCAAAATAATACCGATATTTATGTGGTTGATGTGGTAAATAATCAATTATGGTCCGCATCAGTTAATTCATTGCCTGTAGGTTTAAAAGAACAATTACAGTCAACAAATATGAATTTTTACCAAGATGATGATACTTTGTATATAATTGGTGGTTATGCATTTTCTACTTCTGCAAATGATCATATTTCTCATAATAAATTGACTGCAATTGATGTGGTTGGATTAATGAGTGCTATTGAAAATGGAACTTCTATAACTTCTTTTTTTAAGCAAATTTCTAGCTCAAATTTTGCTATAACTGGAGGACAGTTAGGGAAAATTGGTAATGAGTTTTATTTAGTAGGCGGACATGAATTTACAGGAAGATATAATCCTATGAATGGGCCTTCTTTTACACAAACTTATTCTAGTGCAATAAGAAAATTTGAAATTGATAATTCTGGAGCGAACCCTATTGTTTCTAATTATACTGAAATTCTAGATGCAGTTCATTTACATCGAAGAGATTATAACTTAGTGCCTCAAGTATTTCCTAATGGAGAATTGGGATATACAATCTCATCAGGTGTTTTCCAAATTAGTGCCGATTTACCTTTTTTGTATCCTGTAGATATTAAAGCTAGCGGATATTTTCCGCAAACACAATTTAACCAATATTTGAGCAATTATCATAGCGGTAAGGTCGGACTTTACGATGCTAATTCAAACCAAATGCATAGTTTGTTTTTTGGAGGAATGAGTCAATATTATTATCAAAATGGAAGTTTAGTTCAAGATAATACAGTTCCTTTTGTTAAAACTATAAGTCGTGTTACTCGATTAGCTAATGGTGATTTAGAAGAATATCAATTTCCAGTTGAAATGCCAAATTTAAAAGGCGCTGGAGCCGAATTTATTCCTAATGTAAATTTACCTCGTTATGCTAACGAAGTAATTCAGTTGTCGAATATTTTGAGTTCCGAATTTGTAATTGGACATTTATTTGGTGGAATTTTAAGTACTTCACCAACAGCTTTTACAGATAATCAAACGGGTTTAACAAGTGCCGATTCTTCTATTTATGAAGTAAAATTGATATATAATCCAACATTGTCTACTCAAAGTATTGATGGAAGTAATCCTTTTACTTTTAATGTTTTTCCAAATCCAACAGATGGAGATAATATTCAGGTAAAATTTACGGTACCTTATCAAGGAAAAGTAGAATATTTAATTTCATCAATGAATGGAAAAATTTTATCTGAAGGCGATATTTTGGATTACAAAATTGGTGAAAACACTATGAGTTTTAATTTAGAATCACCAAAAGAAAAAATGGTAATTCTAACCTTTATCTTTGATCAAAAATATTATGTTTCAAAGAAAGTCATAAAAAAATAATAAAATTATATACGAAAATCAAAATATGTATATATTTGTTAATATAGTTAAAAACAATAAAATTTAAAAAATCTAACAATGAAAAAAATAGTTTCAATGGTTGCTTTAGCAGCTTTCGTATTTTCAATGAGTGTTAATGCTCAAGAGCCAAAACAAGCAAAAAAAGATAAATCTAAAACAGAGAAATCTTGTTGTGCTGATAAAGCTTCTGCAGAAAAAAAATCATGTGGATCTGAAGCAAAAGCTGGTGGATGTTGTTCTGCAAAAAAAATGGATGAAAAAAATCTTAATAAATTGATTTTCAAAAGCTCCCAATTTGGGAGCTTTTTTTTGTAATTATTGTTACAATTATTTTAAAATTTAATAGCCAACTTTGCAGAAATATTTAATTTATGGAAGAAATGCTATTTTACGATAGAATGCAATTTGCATTTACTATCACATTTCACTACTTATTTCCACAGCTAACAATGGGTTTATCTTTAATGATTGTTTATTTTAAGTGGAAATTTCTAAAAACAAATCTGGAACAATATAATGATGCTGCTAAGTTTTGGATGAAAATTTTTGCCTTGAATTTTGCCATGGGTGTAGTTACAGGGATTCCAATGGAATTTCAGTTTGGAACCAATTGGGCAAAGTTTTCGGAATTAACAGGAGGAATCATCGGGCAAACTTTAGCCATGGAAGGTATGTTTTCCTTTTTCTTAGAATCGTCTTTTTTAGGTTTGTTTTTATTTGGTGAAAAATTATTAGGCCATAAACTTCATTTTTTAACCGGATTTTTAGTTTTCTTAGGTTCGTGGATGAGCGGATTTTTAATCATTGCAACGCATTCTTGGATGCAAAATCCTGTAGGTTATGAAATTTTAGAAAACGTAAAATTTGTACTCAATAATTTTAGCGCCCTCTTTACAAACCCTTGGCTTTGGCCTTCATATTTACACAATCAAGCAGCTTCACTTGTTACAAGTTCTTTTGTAGTAGCTGGAATTGGTGCATTTTATATTTTAAACAAAAAGAATATCGAGTTTGGTAAGCTTTTTCTAAAAACAGGTGTTGTTTTCGGATTGATTTCTTCTGTTATAGTAGCTATGCCAACAGGTGATTTGTTAGCTAAAAATGTAGTAAAATATCAGCCTGTTACTTTTGCAGCTATGGAAGGAATTTTTCATACCGAAAAAGGTGGTTCTGAAATTGTATTAATTGGTCAACCCGATGTTCAAAATAAAAAATTAGACAACAAAATTGCTGTTCCTAATATCTTGAGCTTTTTAACGTATGGAAATTGGGACCAAGAAGTTAAAGGTTTAAATGAATTTCCGGAAGAGAATTATCCAACCAATATTTCGGGTTTGTATTACGGATATCATATTATGGTTGGTTTAGGAACTATCTTCATCGGAATGATGTTTTTAGCTTTGATACAATTAGTTCGTAAAAAGTTATTTGAAACCAATTGGTTATTGTGGGCGTTTATGTTTGCCATGCCTTTTCCATATATTGCAAATACCACCGGATGGTACACTGCCGAATTAGGTCGCCAACCTTGGCTAGTCTACAATTTATTACGAACTTCTGAAGGAGCTTCGCCAACAGTTTCTTCAGGAAACACATTGTTTACATTCTTAGGTTTTATTGGTTTATACCTTTTATTGGGAATGTTGTTTTTAATTTTAGTTGGAAAAATAATTAGAAAAGGTCCGCAGCCTCAAACACACTAAGTCATGGAATATTTTTGGTATATTGTACTAGTTGCTATGTTAGCCGTTTATGTCGTTTTAGACGGTTACGATTTTGGAGCAGGTATCATTCACTTATTTTTTGCAAAAGAAGAAAAAGATAAAAAGGCAATAACAAATGCAATTGGTCCATTTTGGGATGCTAATGAAGTTTGGTTGATTGCAGCCGGAGGCGTTTTGTTTTTTGCTTTTCCCACTTTATATGCGTCGTCTTTTAGCGGATTTTATCTGCCTTTAATGATGGTATTATGGTTGCTCATTTTTAGAGCAGTCGGATTGGAATTGCGCGGACAAATTCATCATCCATTGTGGGAAGCGATTTGGGATAAAGCTTTTGGTATTGCAAGTTTATTGTTGGCTTTATTTTTTGGAGCCGCTCTTGGGAATGTCGTTCGCGGTGTAAATTTAGGAATGGTTCAAAATGGAATTTCTACTCATGAACCTCATTATTTCTTCTTGCCATTATGGAACGAATCTTTTAGTCCACAGGCAGAACATCAGGGAATTATAGATTGGTTTACATTAATGTTAGGAATTATTGCTGTTGTTGCCTTGACAATTCATGGAGCAAACTGGATTATTTTTAAAACTAATTCCGATTTAAATTCAAAGCTAAAAAATGTAGTTTTTAAACTAAATTTTGTTTTGCTTGCTTTAGTAATTTTGTCATTATTTATATGGCATATAATTGAACCTCAACCTTTTCATAATTTTATTAAATATCCATTTCTTTGGGTTTTACCAATAATTACTTTTATTGGAATATTTGGACTTTTTAAAGTAAGAACTTTCAAAAAAGATGGTTATGGTTTTATATTTTCAAGTTTGTTTTTGGTGGGAGGATTAGCTTCAACAGTTGCCTCAATATTCCCCAAATTATTACCATCGACTAATGCTATTAATCCATCATTAACCGTTGAGAATGTCGCAACTCATGAATATGGACTGTCTGTGGGTATGAGTTGGTTTTTTATTGCTGTAGTTTTAGTAGCTATTTATTTCACCATACAATATCGTGTTTTTAAAGGGAAAATGGATGATATTGGTTACGGAGAACATTAAAATATTTAAAGCATCATTTTTAAATGGTGCTTTTTTATTTGTAACAAAAGTAGCTGTCGTTCAATTACAATACTAATACTTTTGATTAATTAAACGAATCAAAATGTCAAAAATAGTAATATTAGGAGCTGGAATTGCAGGACATACTGCTGCTTCACATTTAAGAAGAAAACTTTCGGAAGAACATGAGGTTTTGGTAGTTTCTCCTAACAGAAATTACCAATGGGTACCCTCAAATATTTGGGTAGGAATAGGAAGAATGAAACGCGAAGATGTAATTTTTCCACTTGAACCATTATATAAAAGAAAAGGAATAGGATATAAGCAAGCTAAAGCAATTTCATTTCATCCTGAAGGCGATATTTCAGAATTAAAACCTTATATTTTAGTTGAAGGAGTTTTTGGTGATAACTTAGGGAAGCAAGAAAAAGTTACCTATGATTATCTAATCAACGCAACTGGGCCAAAATTAGCTTTCGATTTAACAGAAGGATTATTGCCAGCTACAAATAAAGTGTATTCCGTATGTACTTATGATCATGCAGAGCATGCATCGGAAGCTTTACATAAGTTAATTGATACTTTAAAAAAATCTGATCATAAAGTTAAAATATTAATTGGTACTGGTCACCCTAAAGCAACTTGTCAAGGTGCCGCATTTGAATATATCCTAAACGTGGAAAAAGAATTGCAAAAATTTGGTGTTCGCGACAAAGCAGAAATTACTTGGATTTCAAACGAATACGAATTAGGAGATTTTGGTATGGATGGTATGTTGATGGAATATAATGGATTCAACATGAAATCTAAAGATATGGTCGAAATGATTTTTGAAGATCGTGGAATTAAATGGATTTTAGAAGCAGGTGTAACAAAAGTTGAAGATGGATTGGTTCATTATGAAAACTTAGATGGTGAATTTAAAACTGAAAGTTTCGATTTCGGAATGTTAATTCCTGCATTTTCAGGACACGGTTTTCAAGCTTATGATAAAGAAGGACAGAATATTACCGATAAATTATTTAAAGGTTTTATGATTGTAGATGCTGATTATACATCAAAGCCTTATGAAGAATGGACGGTTCAAGATTGGCCAGAAACCTATCAAAACCCTTCATATAAAAATATTTTTGCACCAGGAATTGCTTTTGCACCACCACATTCTATTTCTAAACCTAGAAAAAGTAAGAATGGAACAGAAATTTTTCCTTCGCCACCGCGTACAGGAATGCCTTCAGGAATTACAGCAAAATTAGTAGCTGATAATATTATAGATTCAATCAAGTTAGGTAAAGAATCATTACATCATAAAGGGTCTTTAGGAAACATGGGGGCAGCTTGTATTGCTTCTGCTGGTTACGGAATTACACAAGGTAGCGGTGTTTCAATCACAACTTATCCTATTGTTCCAGATTATAAAAAATACCCAAAAACTCAAGGACGCGATATTAATAAAACCTTTGGCGATATAGGTTTAGCAGGACATTGGGTAAAATTAGCATTACACTATGCTTTTATCTGGAAAGCAAAAATGAAGCCATTTTGGTGGTTAATTCCTGAATAAAAAAAATAAAATTATGACACAAAGAATATCAAAAGCACAAAAGCGTAAAATGCAGAATCCACTTTTGCAATTGTTTAAATTCTTCTATTTAAATGTTAGAATTTTAAAAATTGTTGCGGGCGGTCATGGAGGAACGCGATAATAACACATCGTCATTGTTGATGATTGTTTTTAGTTTTATTGGTTAGTACGAAAGCATCTTTTTAGGTGCTTTCGTCTTTTTTGTAATAATGGTTACAATTAAGTGTAACTCTTGTTACTGAGTAAGGAAAATTGTCAACCTAAATTTGCTAAAAAATAATAACGATGAACAAAGTAAAATTAAGTCTTGCAATTATTATCTCAACAGGATTAAGTGTAGTAGCTCAAGATACTTTATCAGTCTCTAAGAGCGATGTACTTGAAAAAGTGAATGATAAAAATTTGCAAATAAAAATTGCAGAAAAAGCATTCAAATCTGCTCAAGCTGATTATCGTCAGTCGAATGCTTTGTTTATGCCAAACATTTCGGCGTCACACACAGCAATTACAACTACAAACCCTTTAATGGCTTTTGGTTCAAAATTAAATCAGGAAATTTTAACAATGAATGATTTTAATCCAGCTCTGCTAAATGACCCTGAACATGTTGAAAATTTTGCTACGATGATTGAAGTGCAACAACCGTTAATCAATTTAGATGGTTTGTACGAAAGAAAAGCAGCAAAAGCAAAGATGGATGCAATGAGTTTGCAAACGGAACGCACAAAAGAGTATTTACAGTTAGAAGTTTCAAAAGCGTATATGCAATTACAATTAGCGTACAAAGCAGTTGGTGTTTTAACAAAAGCTAATGAAACAGCTCAAGGAAACTTAAAAATGGTAGAAAACTACTTCAAAAATGGAATGCTTCAAAAAACAGATTTATTAGATGTACAAGTTAGAGTTAATGAAGTAGCGAATCAATTACAATATGCAAAAAGTAATGTAAAAAATGCTTCAGATTACTTAGGGTTTCTTTTGAATGAAGATATGAAAGAGAAGGTTTTTAAACCTACAGAAACTTTAGAAAATGAAATTCAAGTTGAGGAAATGGTAGCAACTATTTCTGAAAACAGAAAAGATATTCAAGCGATGGATAAAGCAACAGAAGCGTACGGGAAAATGTTCCAATCTACAAAATTAGGTTTCCTACCAAGATTAAACGCCTTTGGGAATTACCAAATGTATGATGACAAATTATTCGGAACTTCTGCAAAAGGATATTTATTAGGTGCTCAATTATCATGGAACGTGTTTGATGGTTATAAAAGCATTGGTAAAAACCAAAAAGCAAAAGCCGATTTCCAAAAAGCTGAATCCGAAGCCGAACAATATAAAAAACAAAGTCAGCTAGAATTGAACAAAACCAATCGTCAATTAGCCGATGCTGAAAATAAAGTGAACTTATCAAAATTAGCATTCGAACAAGCACAAGAATCATACAGAATTCGTAAAAATAGATTCGAACAAGGTTTAGAAAAAACAACCGATTTATTAATGGCGGAAACCCAACAATCAAAAAAAGAATTAGAGTTTTTACAAGCTGTTTTCGAATATAATTTCACTAAACAATACCAAAAATTTTTAACTAACTAAATGAGTTTGTCACATCGAGCGGAGTCAAGATGTTTAAGACTAAAAATAATAGAAATATGAAAAAAACAATCGCAATATTAATAGTAACTTCTACATTATTAATTTCTTGTGGAGGTGATAAAAGAGAAGAAGTAGCTACTTTACCAGCAATTGCAGTAAAAGTAGCTGGTATATCAGAAACAGACTCAAGTCCATACGTTTCAGCAAGTGGAAAAATCGAAGCAGAAAACAGTGCTAATTTAAGTACGCGTATGATGGGATTTGTTACAAAAGTAAATGTAAAAGTCGGACAAAAAGTTACAAAAGGACAATTATTAGTTTCGGTAAACAATACCGATTTACAAGCTAAAAAAGCACAAGTAGATGCTTCTATTATTCAAGCACAAGCTGCTTATAATAATGCGAAAAAAGATTATGATCGTTTCGTGAATTTATTTGCACAACAAAGTGCTTCGCAAAAAGAATTAGACGATATGACGGCTCGCTACGAAATGGCTAAAGCTGGTTTAGAAGCTGCAAAACAAATGCGAAATGAAATCAATGCTCAGTTTGCCTATTCAAATATTTCAGCGCCTTTTAATGGAGTTGTAACAAATACTTTCGTAAAAGAAGGTGATATGGCAAATCCAGGAATGCCTTTAGTAAGCGTTGAAGGTGCCAAAAAATTGCAAGTAACAGCGATGGTTTCTGAAAGTGATATTGCTTCAATTACTAACGGAATGAAAGTAAAAGTTTTAGTAAAATCATTAGGAACTGAAGTAAATGGAACAGTAAGCGAAGTAAGTTTATCTGCTAAAAATACAGGCGGACAATATTTAGTAAAAATCGATTTAGATAAAACGGATGCTAAAATCTTATCAGGGATGTTTGTAAATGTTCAATTTCCAGTGGAAAAGAAAGCAAATGTTACTACATCAGATGTGGTTTTAGTTCCAGAAAGTGCATTAGTGAAACAAGGTCAGTTAACAGGGATTTACACGATTGGCGCAAATAATACAGCCATCTTACGTTGGTTGCGTTTAGGAAAGACTTTTGGAAACCAAGTAGAGGTATTGTCAGGTTTAAACAATAAAGAACAATACATTGTTTCTGCTGAAGGTAAGTTATTCAATGGTGCTAAAATTCAATTAGCCAATTAATCAATATGTCATTTAGCCAATTTTAATTGACACATAGACAAATTGACAAATTAACACATTAAGATTATGCAAGAAGGTATTTCAGGTAAAATAGCCAATTTTTTCATCAATTCGAAACTAACCATTTTATTAATGGTAGCGTTGATGATTATTGGATCCTATAGTTCGTTCTTAATTCCAAGGGAAGAAGAACCACAAATTAACGTTCCTATGGCCGATGTTATGGTCATGTATCCAGGAGCAAATCCAAGTGAAGTTGAAAGTAGAGTAGTTAAACCACTTGAGAAAATCATTGGAAACATCAAAGGAGTTGAACATATTCACAGTATGGCATTTAACGGCTATTCGATGATGGTAGTTCAATTCTATGTAGGTGAAAACAGCGAAGATTCGTATGTGAAATTATACGATGAGTTAATGAAACACCAAGACATGTTTCCAGAAGGTGTAATGCAACCAATGGTTAAAACACGTTCTATTGACGATGTTCCTATGCTTGGTTTAACACTATGGAGTGAAAACTATGATGATTTTCAATTACGTCAATTAGCAGAAGAAGTTACGAATGAAATTGAAAAAGTAAAAGATGTTGCCATTACAAAAGAAATTGGTGGTAGAACACGAGAGCTAAAAGTAGTTTTAGATAAAGATAAAATGGCTGAAAACGGTGTAGATGCATTGAGCATTATGCAAATGGTTAAAGCCAATAACGGAAGTTCACAATCAGGGTCTTTTGTGCAAAATGATCAAGAATATTTAGTTACTACGGGTAAGTTTTTAGCAAATAAAGAAGATGTTGAGAATTTAGTTGTAGGTGTGAACAAAAACATGCCTGTTTATTTAAAACAAGTAGCGACTATTCAAGATGGACCACAAACTCCAAAGAATTATGTTTCTTTTGGATACGGAAAAGCTAATGAGAATTTCAAATCTCACAATTCTGAATATCCAGCGGTAACCATTTCTGTTGCCAAAGTAAAAGGAGCCGATGCGATGAAGATTTCAGAGAAAATCTTAACGCATGTTGAAGAACTAAAGAAAAACTTAATTCCGTCTGATGTTCATGTAGAAATTACACGTAACTATGGAGAAACAGCATCACACAAAGTAGGTGAGTTGTTATTACACTTAGGTGTTGCCATTTTAGCAGTAACTGTTTTAGTAATGCTAGCTATGGGCTGGAGAGGCGGATTAGTGGTTTTCTTCTCCGTTCCGTTAACGTTTGCACTAACGCTTTTCAGTTATTACATGTTAGGTTATACCTTAAATCGAATCACCCTTTTTGCCCTAGTATTCGTTGTTGGTATTGTCGTTGACGATAGTATTATCATTGCCGAAAATATGCACAGGCACTTTAAAATGAAGCGCCTACCGTTTAAACAAGCAGCTATTTACGCTATTAATGAAGTAGGAAACCCTACAATTTTAGCAACGTTTACAGTAATCGCAGCAATTTTACCAATGGCTTTCGTAAGTGGTATGATGGGGCCTTATATGAGTCCGATGCCAATTGGAGCGTCAATCGCGATGATGTTGTCTTTATTCGTAGCCTTAACAGTTACACCGTATTTAGGCTATCACTTGTTACAAGAAAAAGATGAGCAAGAACATAAAGAAGAACAAGGATTGGAAACTTCATGGATTTTCAAAATATATAAAAAGTTTGAAGAGCCATTATTGAATAGTTCAGCGAAGAGAAACGTAATGTTTGCCATTACAATCTTCTTATTACTAGGTTCTGTTGCAATGTTCTTTACCAAATCGGTGGCGGTAAAAATGTTACCTTTTGATAATAAAAACGAATTCCAAGTGGTAATCGATATGCCAGAAGGAACAACTTTAGAAAGAACGGCTGCAGTTACAAAAGAAATTGCGCAATATCTTTCTACAGTTCCAGAAGTGGTAGATTATCAAAATTACATTGGAGCTTCTGCACCAATAACATTCAACGGTTTAGTGCGTCATTATGATATGCGTGGCGGAAGTAATATGGCTGATATTCAAGTGAATTTGTTACACAAAGAAGACAGAGATTTACAAAGTCATGACATAGCAAAATTAGTTCGTCCAGAGGTACAAAAAATTGCAAAGAAATATGGTGCCAATGTAAAAATTGTTGAAGTTCCGCCAGGACCACCAGTGTTGTCAACTTTGGTTGCTGAGGTTTACGGACCAGATTATAAACAACAAATTGAAGTGGCCAATCAAGTAAAAGGAATTCTTGAAAATACTTCAGACGTCGTTGATATCGATTGGATGGTTGAAGCACCACAAGTTGAATACAAATTAGAAGTAGATAAAGAAAAAGCAATGCTAAACGGAATTGCACCACAACAGGTAGTTGGAAATTTAACATATCTACTTCGTGAGATGCCAGTTTCAAATTTATATGATGAGCGTTCTGTTGATCCTGTTGGAATTGTATTAGCATTAGACGATTCTGAAAAAACATCATTACAAGATATTCAAAATTTAAAAATTAAAGGAAGTCAAGGTAATGTTGTTCCTGTAAGTGATTTGGTAAAAGTAAAAGTTGATACGTTACAAAATGCAATTTATCGCAAAGACCAAAAAAGAGTAGTATACGTTTTAGCCGATATGGCTGGAGCTTTGGAAAGTCCAGTATATGCAATCTTAGGAATGAACGAGAAATTACAAGAAATGAAATTACCTAAAGGTTATGCTGTAAATGAAATTTACATGGGTCAACCTGATTCTGAAAATGATTTTACAGTAAAATGGGATGGAGAATGGCAAATTACTTTAGAAGTTTTCCGTGATTTAGGAGCTGCTTTCTTAGTCGTAATTATAGTAATTTATATGTTGATTGTTGGTTGGTTTCAAAACTTTAAAACGCCAATTGTAATGATGGTTGCTATTCCACTTTCACTGGTTGGGATTGTATTGGGTCACTGGTTATTAGGAGCATTCTTCACCGCAACTTCTTTTATCGGAATGATTGCTTTAGCGGGAGTAATGGTTCGAAACTCCGTCTTGTTAATCGACTTTATCGAGATTCGTTTAAATGATGGAATTCCAATGAAACAAGCTATTATTGAAGCTGGTGCAGTAAGAACAACACCAATTCTATTAACAACAGGAGCGGTTGTAATTGGAGCATCAATCATATTATTTGATCCAATTTTCCAAGGATTAGCCATTTCGTTAGTTGCTGGAGCGATTGTATCAACTTTACTAACATTAATTGTAGTTCCATTGATTTATTACATCACAGAGCGTAAAAAATGGGAAAACAATAATTAAAAATTAAGCATATGAAATTAGTAGTTATTACAGCTATAGCTGAGTTTGACAAAGAAGTTAAAAAAATGCTTAAAGAAGCAAAAGTTTTGTCCTATTCGTATCGTGATGTAAAAGGATATCGAGATAGTACAGAAGATGCAGTTGAAACCAATTGGTTTGGTTCCGAAATGAACGAAACAGAATCAGTAGTTTTCTTTGCATTTGTTCAAAAACAAAATGTAGAAGCTATTTTCGATTCAGTAGAAAAATTTAATTTAAAACAAGAAACAATTTCACATATTCACGCAGCAGTTTTATCTGTTGAAAAACACAATTAAAATGATAAATAGAATAATAAGAGCAATTGCCGGAGCCTTCATAATTATAAGTGTCCTTTTAGCAATGTATGTTAACCAAAATTGGTTGTGGTTTACCATTTTTGTAGGCGCTAATTTGTTACAATCATCCATTACAAAATGGTGCTTAATGGAAGATATACTTCGAAAAGTTTTTAAAATTAAAGATTGATTTTTGAATCCCAACTTCGGTTGGGATTTTTTCTTTTGTATAAAGAAAGTAAACTTTTGAAACTATTATCTAAAATACTATCTTTGCAGCTTACAAAAATTAGACAAGATGTTTGATAATTTAACCGATAAGTTAGACAAAGCGTTTCATATATTAAAAGGTCACGGTAAAATTACCGATGTAAATGTTGCCGATACTTTAAAAGAAGTTCGTCGTGCATTACTTGATGCCGATGTTAACTTTAAAATTGCAAAAGATTTTACTACAAGAGTAAAAGATAAAGCAATTGGTTCTGATGTATTAACAACGTTACAACCTGGACAATTAATGGTTAAAATCGTTAAAGACGAATTAACCGAATTAATGGGTGGGGAAACTGCTGGTGTAAACTTATCAGGAAATCCTTCAATTATTTTAATGTCTGGTTTGCAAGGTTCTGGTAAAACAACTTTTTCTGGTAAACTTGCCAATTTTCTTAAGACTAAGAAAAACAAAAAACCTTTATTAGTAGCCTGTGATATTTATCGCCCTGCGGCTATTAATCAGTTGCATGTTGTTGGAGATCAAATTGGTGTAGAAGTTTATTCTGAACCTGAAAATAAAAATGCTGTTGAAATTGCTCAAAATGCAATTAAACATGCAAAAGCAAACGGATTTAATGTAGTTATTGTCGATACGGCTGGTCGTTTAGCTGTAGACGAACAAATGATGAACGAAATTGCAAATGTTCACGCTGCCATTCAACCTCACGAAACGTTATTTGTAGTAGATTCAATGACAGGTCAAGATGCGGTAAATACTGCTAAAGCCTTCAATGATAGATTAGACTTTGACGGAGTTGTATTAACTAAATTAGACGGTGATACTCGTGGTGGAGCTGCTATTACAATTAAGTCGGTAGTAAACAAACCTATTAAGTTTATTGGTACAGGAGAAAAATGGATGCTATCGATGTATTCCATCCTTCTCGTATGGCTGATAGAATTTTAGGAATGGGAGACGTTGTTTCCTTAGTAGAAAGAGCGCAAGAACAATATGATGAGGAAGAAGCTCGAAAATTACAAAAGAAAATTGCTAAAAATGAATTCGGTTTTGACGATTTCTTAACGCAAATCCAACAAATTAAAAAAATGGGTAACATGAAGGATTTGGTTGGAATGATTCCTGGTGCTGGAAAAGCGTTAAAAGATGTTGAAATTGAAGACGATGCATTTAAACATATTGAGGCTATTATTCATTCGATGACACCTTCAGAAAGAAGTAAACCTTCAATTATAGATGGTAAGCGTAAAATACGAATTGCTAAAGGTTCTGGAACTAAGGTTGAACAAGTAAACCAACTAATGAAGCAGTTTGACCAAATGAGCAAAATGATGAAGATGATGCAAGGTGGTGCGGGTAAAAATTTGATGCGCGCTATGGGCGGTGGAATGAAAGGAATGAGGTAAAAACATATAAGACGCGATTTTTCGCGTCTTCTTTTTTATAAATAAACAACACAACGACACAACGAAATGGTATTATTAGACGGTAAAAAAGTATCGGAAGACATTAAAAATGAAATCACTGCCGAAGTAGCTAAAATGAAAGAGAACGGCGAAAAAGTTCCTCATTTAGCAGCAATTATTGTGGGTAACGATGGCGCGAGTTTAACTTATGTAGGAAGTAAGGTTAAAGCTTGTGAGCGTGTAGGTTTCGAATCTACTTTGGTTAAAATGCCAAGTACAACAACTGAAATTGAGCTTTTAAAGAAAATTAAAGAACTTAATGAAAATGACGATATTGATGGTTTTATAGTTCAGCTTCCGCTACCTAAACAAATTGATACACAAAAAATATTAATGGCAATCGACCCAAGTAAAGATGTTGATGGTTTCCATCCTGAAAACTTTGGAAAAATGGCTTTAGATATGAGTACATTTATTCCAGCAACTCCATTTGGTATTTTAGAATTATTAGAACGTTATAATGTTGAAACAAAAGGAAAACATACTGTTGTAATTGGTCGTAGTCACATTGTAGGTCGCCCTATGAGTATTTTAATGGGAAGAAAAGGGTTTCCGGGAAATTCAACAGTTACTTTAACGCATAGTCATACTAAAAATATTAACCAAATTACTTCACAAGCCGATATTATCATTACAGCTTTAGGTGTTCCTAATTATTTAAAAGCTGAAATGGTAAAAGACGATGTTGTTGTAATTGATGTAGGTATTACTCGTGTTGCCGATGAAACTACTGAAAAAGGATATCGAATAACTGGAGATGTTGATTTTGAAAATGTATCTAAAAAAGCTTCACATATTACACCAGTTCCTGGTGGTGTTGGACCAATGACAATTGCAATGTTATTGAAAAACACTTTATTGGCTAGAGAAGGTAGAAAAATGAAATAATTAATTTATTGATAAAAAAAAGCGTTGAAATTTTCAACGCTTTTTTTATTATTTTGATTCTTTAATCGAATTTCTTTTGTTTAATGTGTAAAGGATATATGAAATTCCTAAAACAGCTAACCAAATTAAATAAGAATTAATAGTTGCAGCTGGTGCATCAGCATCTGCTGGTGGATTAACAGGGGTGTTGTTATCTTGAGCAACGCTAATAAAACTTACAAAAGAAAGTAATAAAGTTGCTTAAAATTTAAAAATATTTGATTTCATAATAATCATTTAATCATTTTAGGTTAAGCCAGATTTTAGATTTAGGGCACAAGTATATAAAAAAATTATTTAGTTTGAAAATCTGATGTAAAAAATAATTTAACACTTGGATATTTTTGTTGAGTCATCTGAATTGAAAACTCGCTATCTGCTAAAAATACTAATTGTCCGTGCTTGTCTTTTCCTAAAAATTTTTGTTTCACACGTTTAAATTCAGCAAATTCTTCGTTCTTTTCATCATCAGGCTTTATCCAACAAGCTTTATGTGCTGGGAAGTTTTCATAACTACATTTTGCGCCATATTCATGTTCTAAACGATATTGTATTACTTCATATTGTAAAGCTCCAACAGTTCCAATAACTTTTCTTCCGTTCATTTCTAAAGTAAATAACTGTGCTACTCCTTCGTCCATTAATTGATCAATACCTTTTTCAAGTTGTTTTGCTTTTAATGGATCGGCATTATTGATATAACGGAAATGTTCTGGAGAGAAACTTGGAATTCCTTTAAAAGCCATTACTTCTCCTTCAGTTAATGTATCACCAATTTTAAAGTTTCCAGTATCATGTAAACCAACAATATCACCAGCATAAGAGATATCAACTATTTCTTTTTTCTCAGCAAAAAAGCATTCGGACTAGAGAATTTTAAATTTTTATTATGACGTACATGTAAATAAGGTTTATTTCTTTCGAACGTTCCAGATACAATTTTAATGAAAGCTAAACGGTCACGGTGTTTTGGATCCATGTTGGCATGAATTTTAAAAACAAATCCACTAAATTTATTTTCATCAGGTTGTACTAATCGGGTGTCAGATTCTTTTGGTCTTGGTTGTGGCGCAATTTCAATAAAGCAGTCTAGTAATTCTCTTACACCAAAATTATTTAAAGCCGAACCAAAGAATACAGGTTGTAATGCTCCTTTTAAATAGGCGTCTCTATCAAAACTTGGATAAATTTCAGTAACCAATTCTAGTTCTTCACGAAGTTTATCAGCGTGTTTTTGGCCTACAATTTTATCCAATTCCGGATTGTTTACATCGTCAAAAGCAATAGTTTCTTCAATGTCTTTACGACTATCGCCAGTAAACAAGTTGATGTTCTTTTCCCAAATATTATAAATTCCTTTAAAATCGTAACCCATACCAATTGGGAAACTTAAAGGTGTAACTTTTAGTTTTAATTTTTGTTCTACTTCATCTAATAAATCAAAAGCATCTTTACCTTCACGGTCTAATTTATTAATGAAAACAATCATAGGAATGTTTCTCATTCTACAAACTTCTACTAATTTTTCAGTTTGTTCCTCAACCCCTTTTGCTACGTCAATTACTACAATTACGCTATCAACAGCAGTTAAGGTTCTATAAGTATCTTCAGCAAAATCTTTGTGACCAGGAGTATCAAGAATATTAATTTTTTTATCTTGATAGTTAAAAGCTAATACCGAAGTTGCAACAGAGATTCCTCTTTGGCGCTCAATTTCCATGAAATCGGAAGTAGCTCCTTTTTTAATTTTATTACTTTTTACCGCACCAGCTTCCTGAATAGCTCCACCAAATAATAATAATTTTTCAGTTAATGTAGTTTTACCAGCATCGGGGTGAGATATAATACCAAAGGTTCGTCTTTTTGCAATTTCGTCTTTAAAACTCATTTTTGTTTTTTTAATTCGGGTGCAAAATTACTCATAATTATTTGTTTTTAAAAGAAATGTAAACATGTTTGAAAATCAGTTTATTGAATTCATTATTTTGTATATTTGTACGGAATTTTGTTAAGATTTGAACCCCTACCTAAAAGACATTCAACGCCTACAGGATTTGTTGGCCCTGAAAATTTTGGACACTCCAGAAGAAGAGTATTTAAATGATTTAGCTCAGCTAACATCAATTATTTGTAATACTCCGGTAACTCTTATATCTTTTATTGACGACAAAAGACAGTGGTATAAAGCTAAAATTGGTACTTCAGCAATTGAGGTTCCTGTTGAAGAAACTATTTGTCAATATACATTAGTTCAACAAGATATTCTTGAATTTGAGGATACTTGGAACGAACGTTTGTTAGATTCAAATCCGCATGTACATTCGGAAAATGCAGTTCGTTTTTACGCAGGAATTAATTTGTATTCGGAAAATGGACATGCCATTGGAACAATTTGTACGGTTAATTTGAAACCTCAAAAATTAGATGATAATCAAAAAGAGTCTTTGAGAATTATTGCCAAACAGGTAATGCTACATCTTAATAAGAACAAAGAAAATGATTCATTGCGAAATGAACTGAAACTTTTTGTTGACGAAAAAATTGAATTTGCAGAAAGACAATTGAAAGTTCAGGAGCAAGCATATAATAACTTATATAACGCTATTGAGAAATCAAATGCAGTTATTGAGTTTGATCCAGAGGGAATTGTTATCAATGTAAATAATAATTTCCTTGATATTTTTGGTTACAAGAAAAATGAATTAATTAATTGGACAAGAAAATACCATTTTATTAGACGAGGAAGATTTAGCGCAATATGAAAAATTTTGGGAAAAATTAAAGTCCGGAATTTCGCAGTCGGGTAAATTTAAACGTGTAACAAAAAGCGGAGAAACTATTTGGATTCAAGCTTCTTATAGTCCGGTTTTAGATTTTGAAGGAAATTTGGTAAAAATCACCAAAATTGCTCAAGATATTACAGCAGAAGTCGCGACACAAAAAAGTTTAGGTTTAGCAAAACAATTAGCCGATGAACTTAATGTTCAAAAAGACAATTTTATTGCTAATATGAGTCACGAACTTCGAACGCCTCTTAATGCAATTGTAGGATTTAGTGATTTGTTGTTTCATCAAGAACAAGATTCTAAAAAACTTCAATATTTATCAGCAATTAAATCGGCTAGTGATTCTTTGTTGTATTTAGTTAACGATATTTTAGATTTAAGTAAAATTGAATCGGGAATTATTCAATTCGATAAAACATCATTTTCAGTTAAAGACGTTGTAAAAGATGTTTTCAATGTTTTAGGCTTAAAAGCCAAACAAAAAGGAATTTCATTTAAGTTTTACATCAGTAATGCAGTTCCTAAATATGTTATTGGAGATAAAAATAGATTGGTTCAAGTGCTTAATAATTTATTGAACAATGCTATTAAGTTTACACAAGAAGGAAATGTGATGTTGTTTGTTGATGCAATTCGAACTCAGTCTAATGAATTACAATTACATTTTTCTGTAGAAGATACTGGAATTGGGATTCCTAAAGATAAATTAAAAACCATTTTTAATCGGTTTACGCAAGCCGAATCTTCAACCACTCGTTTGTATGGTGGAACAGGTTTAGGTCTAAATATTTCGCAATTAATTGTGGAAAGACAAGGTGGAACTCTAGGAGTTGAAAGCGAATATAACAAAGGAAGTAAATTTTGGTTTGTGTTGCCTTTTGATGAAATTGATGAAGAGAATCAAACCTTTGAAATTTTTGAAAACCTAAGTGTAGATTATTATAGCGCTAAAATTCTAATTTGTGAAGATAACGAGCTGAATAGAATATTAATGGATTCTATTTTTAAAGAAACTGATTTCGAAATCGAATTTGCCGAAAACGGTTTGCAGGCGTTAGATTTAGTAAAAGAAAAAAGTTTCGATTTAATCTTAATGGATTTACATATGCCATTTTTAGATGGTTACGAAACGGTGAAACTTATTCGACAAGAATTGCAATTGTCAATGCCTATAATTGCTTTAACTGCCAATTCGTTAATAAAAGAAAAAGAAGTTTGTTTAGCATTAGGAATGAATGATTATTTAGCAAAACCATTCAAGACAAATGAACTGCTAACAAAAATAGTTAGTCTTTTAGAAGTTGAAGGAAAACAAAAAACTATTTCTCTTGAAGCTTTAGAAGAATATTCGGGAGGAAATATTGCATTTCAAAAACAAATGATAGAATTGTTTTTAGAAACTTCAGAAAAAGAAATACAAAAAATGAATGCGTTTTTAAATCAGGAAAGTTTAAAAGAAGCTTCCCAAGTGGTTCATAAACTAAAATCTTCTTTAGGAATTTTAGGAGTAGATTTAGCTTTAGCTCAAGATTTTGAAAACGAATTAATTCAAGCAAACGACAGCAAAAAAATAGAGAGTTGCAAAACCGTTTTCTTGGAACAATTACAACAAATAAGAAAAGAACTAATCCAAATATTAAAATCAGAATAGATGAAAATCACTTTGATTGAAGACGATGATATGTTAAGAAAATCATTAGCCTTTTTTTGAAAGCTAATGGTTATGAAGTAACAGAATTTGATAACGGTTCCGATGCAATTTCGCATATTTCGGAACAACCTTCAGAAATTGAATTGGTTATTACCGATTTGAATTTGCCTTTTGCTAGCGGAAAACAAGTGGTAAATACTTGTAAAACTACGTGCGAAAATGCTAAAGTTATTGTACTAACCTCAATGGCTGTAGAAACTTCAGAAGTAGAGTTGTTTGATTTAGGAGCCGATGATTTTGTGGCAAAACCATTTAGTCCTCAAGTGTTATTAAAAAGAATTCAAAAAGTAGTTCGATAGTGAAATCTATATTTTACACAGTATTATTTTGTCTCTTCTCATCGGTTTTATGGTCGCAAAACTACAATGCCGATTCTTTATTTGTGGAAGTTAAGAAAATGGCAGAAGCCAAAGAATATACAAAAGCGATTCAACTAACGAAGCAATTGGAAAAAGATGTTCCAAACGATAAAACGTATAGTTATTATTTGGTTTCGCTGTACAATTGGAACGAACAATATAATGAAGCTTTACAGCAATTAAAATCGATTTCAAATCAAGGATTAGATAATGCAGAAGTAACACAATTGTATCTTTCAACTTATCGCAATTTAAAAGATTACGAAAAAGTAGTTTTCTATAGTGAAAAAGCTAAAAATGAAGATAGTTCTAATGCGGATCGATATGCAATAATTCAAGCAGAAGCGTTATTAGAATTAAATGAAACTGAAAAAGCAACTACTATTTTAAAAGCTATTTCAAAAGAAAGTCAGTCTTATGAAGCGGCTCAATATCTGTTGACCATTAGCAATAGAAAAAAGAAAAATAGCATTGCTTTAGGTTATTTGTTAACGACTTATAACAAACCAGAAAGTCAAAACAATCATTACACAAATCTAGAATATACAAGAAAGTGGAATAAAGATGCCATAACAGCTCGATTGAATTATGGAAATGCTTTTTCGGAAAATGGTGTTTCAGGCGAAGTCGATTTTTATAAAGGTTTAAAAAAGAGCTATTTCTATTTTAATGCTGGAATTTCTGATGGCGAATTTGTTTTTCCGCAATACAAAGCCGCTGCCGAATGGTATAAAGAAACGCAAAAATTGTCTTTTTCAATCGGAAGTAAATTTTTAGGTTTTAAAACAACCGATGATGTGTACATTTTTACAGGACATTTTGGTTATAAACTAAGTGGAAATTATCTTTTGGGTTACCGACCTTATTATGTGGTAAATTCGGATCAAAATAATGTAACACATGCTTTATTTTTAAAGAAAACCAATGAAATAAAAGAATCATTTTGGCAAATTGATTTACAATATGGAATAGTTCCTTATTATTTTTTAAGCAATCAAGTAACATCAGATTTAAGTTCCTACCGAATTGGTTTCAATATGAAAACAAAAGTAGCAACAGATGTTTTTCTTCAACCAGTTGTATTGTATGAATATCAAGAATTTGTACCAAGTGAATATCGAAATGTGTTGAATATTCAATTAATTGCTACTTACCGTTTTTAGTATGAAAGCTACTTTTTCAATGCATCACAACGAACGGAGTTTAGAATTAGAATTGATTCTTGCGGTTTGCTTTTTAGCTTTAGTAGCGTTAATTTTTTTAGTATTAACATTTTACAAAAGATCAAAAAAACTAGCCAAAGTAAAAAGAGCAACACACTACCAAAACATCGTAGACGATTTGGTGTTTAAAATTTTGTTTGGCGAACAAGATTTAGCCGAATGTCTTACGATTTATACTACTTACGAAAATAAAAAGTTATTCAATAAAACTTTGATCAAATCCTTAGTTTCTTTGCATAAAAGTTATGTTGGCGAACCAAAAAATAGAATTGAAAAGTTTTACGAAGTTTCAGGCTTGTATCAATTTTCGTTGAAAAAATTAAAGTCTAAAAGTTGGGTAAACCAAGTTGAAGCTATTCGCGATTTATCGAAACTAAATTATACCAAAGCATTTGCTGAAATTTCTGCGTTAACAATTTCTAAAAGAGAAGAAATTAAGA
The DNA here is from genome assembly GCF_009363055.1 of Flavobacterium haoranii. Lineage (NCBI taxonomy): Bacteria > Pseudomonadati > Bacteroidota > Flavobacteriia > Flavobacteriales > Flavobacteriaceae > Flavobacterium > Flavobacterium haoranii. Next base: position 272,896 of record NZ_CP045292.1, read on the forward strand.
AAGAAGCGATAATTGGTTCGGTTTTATTAAATGGAATTTCGGAATTAGAAAAGTTTAAAAACGAAGAGTTGTATTTTGACGATTGGATGCAATCTAATTTTTTGTATTCGTTAAAAATTAAGCAATGGGAAATTTTTGAACTAAAAGAAACGTTGTTTCAATCTAAAAATGAATCTTTTTTAGTGTTGGTTGCCCGAATTATAGAATTGTATCAATTGCATATCTATTATGATGTTTTGGTACAAATGATGCAAAATTGTCAAAAGACAAAAACAAAAAATGATTTAAAAAATATAATCTCAAGACTGAAATAAAATGACAGGAAATTTTAATATAGATTTTGGAATTGAAATATTTAACTATTTCATTTTATTCTTTGCCATTTCGGTAATGGCTTCCTATGTTGTTTTGGCAATGATTTCTGCCTACGGATTAAAGAAGTATTTAAAGCACAACCGTTATGTAAATTACGATTCGTTATTGGTTTTACAAGATGCTCCAAAAGTCTCTTTATTGGCTCCAGCATATAATGAAGGACGAACTATCGAAGAAAATGTAAAATCGCTTTTAGGAATTAAATACAATAATTTTGAAGTAATTGTTATTAACGACGGAAGTAAAGATAATTCGATTGAAGTTTTGGTAAAAGCTTTCGATTTGGTAGTGTCAAATGCTGTTTATAAAGCGGAAATTCCAACCAAAAATGTTCGAGCAATTTACAAGTCTACAAATCCTGTTTATTCAAATTTAGTAGTTATCGATAAAGAAAATGGTAGAAAAGCAGATGCTTTAAATACAGGAATAAATTTTGCAACTAATCCTTATGTAGTTTGTATTGATGTCGATTGTATTATGGATAAAGATGTTTTACTCAAACTAGCAAAACCTTTTTTAGAATATTCCGATAAGCGAATTATTGCAACAGGCGGAGTAGTGCGTATTGCAAATTCTTGCGAGATTAAATCGGGAAAACTGGTTCGTGTTTTTGCACCTGAAAATTATTTAGCGCGCATTCAAGTTTTAGAATATTTAAGAGCTTTTATTTTAGGAAGAATGGCTTGGTCTCACATGGATGGATTGTTGCTGATTAGTGGTGCTTTCGGAATGTTTGATAGAGAAATTGTAATTGCAGCAGGTGGTTATAATCCTAAAACAGTTGGAGAAGACATGGAATTAGTAGTGCGAATGCGTCGTTACATGATTGAAACCAAACAAGAATATCGCATTCAATACATTCCAGATCCGTTGTGTTGGACAGAAGCACCGGAGAGTTTTCAAATTTTAAGAAAACAACGCAGTCGTTGGACACGAGGAACTATAGAAACTCTTTGGATTCATCGTAAAATGCTATTCAATCCTAAATATAAAATTTTAGGAATGTTGAGTTTTCCGTATTGGTTTTTATATGAATTTTTAGCACCAATTATTGAAGCTACCGGGTTATTAATCACTTTTCTGTTTGCCTATTTAGGAATTTTAAAATGGTCATTTTTCATTTGGTTGATACTATTTGTGTATTCATTTGCCGTCATGTTTTCATTTATGGCGTTATATGCTGAGGAATCTACATTTAAACGCTATCAAACCTATACCGATTTGTTTAAACTAGTGGGTGTAGCATTAATAGAGCCTATTTATTTTCATCCTTTTACCGTTTATGCTGCACTTCGTGGAAATTATGAAAAACTAAAAGGTTCGCACGGTTGGGGAGAAATGACACGCAAAGGTTTTGCTAAAACATCCTAAATAGAAGATTTAGTATTTAAACTATTGTTAATTGTTTTGTTTTTATTCTCTAATTATTACATTTGTCAATTGCAACAAAAACTCAAAAAAATGAAAAAACATAACCTAGTATTATTAGTATTAGTTTTATTTTCAACGCAATTGTTTTCTCAAAAAGCACTTTTTAAAATTGATGATAAACCTTTTTATACAGATGAATTTTTAAGGGTTTACAACAAAAACTTAGATTTAGTAAAAGACGAATCTCAAAAAGATTTAAATGCTTATCTAGATCTTTACATAGGTTATAAATTAAAAGTAGAGAAAGCTAAAAAATTAGGTTTACAAAACGAAGAAAAATATAAAGGAGAGTTAAATTCATATAGAACTCAACTTGCTAAAACATATTTAAATGATGTAAAAGTTACCAAACAACTTGTTGATGAGGCTTATGATAGAATGAAACAAGAGGTAAAAGCATCACATATTTTAGTTCTAATTAAAGATGGCGCTTTACCAAAAGATACTTTAGATTCATACAAAAGGATTTCCGATTTAAGAAATAGAATTTTAAAAGGTGAAAAGTTTGATGAGGTTGCTAAAAAATTCTCTGAAGATCCTTCAGCAAAAACAAATGGTGGCGATTTAGGTTATTTTTCGGCTTTCAAAATGGTTTATCCATTCGAAAATGAAGCCTTCAATACGCCTGTTGGTGGAATTTCAAAAATTTTCAGAACACGTTTTGGTTATCATATTTTAAGAGTTGATGATAAAAGACCAAACAGAGGTGAAGTAACAGTTGCTCATATTATGTTATTGAATCCAAAAGATGCAAATCCTGAAAAAGAAGCAGAAGTTAAAAATACTATTGACGATATTTATAAAAAAATACAACAAGGTGAAAGTTTTGAAGCTTTAGCAAATCAATTTTCAGATGATAAATCAACATCAACAAACGGTGGAAAATTACAACGTTTTGCTTCAGGACAATTAACTTCACAAGAATTTGAAAATGTTGCATTTTCTTTAAAAGAAAAAGGCGAAATTTCTCAACCATTTCAATCACAATTCGGTTGGCATATTGTAAAGTTAATCGATAAATTTCCAGTAAAATCTTTAGAAGAAGTTCAGTCAGAGCTTGAAAATAAAGTTAAAAAAGACGAGCGTTCTATTTTAATTACAAATTCGCTAGCAAAAAAATTACAATCAAAATATTCAATTGAGAAAAACAACAAATTGTATGCACAAGTAGTTAAAGCAGTTTCAGAAGATTTTTATAAACAATCTTGGGAAAGACCAACAGATGTAAAAAGTTTTAATGAATCGTTATTAACAATTGATAAAAAGAAGAAATTCTCAGCTAACGACTTTTTAGAGTTTGTAGAAACGCAACAAAAATTACACATTCAAACGCGTCCAGTTACTACTTTAGTTGATGAATTATATGAAAAATGGTTCGAAAATGAATTGTTGAAGTATTATGACGACAATTTAGAAAATGAAATTCCAGAGTTTAGATATGTAATGGACGAATATAGAGACGGACTTTTATTGTTCGACTTAATGGAAAAAGAAATTTGGGATAAAGCAAAAACAGATAGTATTGGTCTTGAAAAATTCTATAACATGAACAAGGCTAACTATATGTGGAAAAAGCGTTTCGATGTAGATATTTATTCTTCAACAGATGAAAAAATAGTTGCTAAAGCGCAAAATTATATCAAGAAAGGAAAGTCTATTGAGTACATTAAAGAGAAGTTAAACAAAGATGGTAAAGTAAATATTATGGTGAAATCAGGTATTTATGAAGAAGATTATGATGTTTTACCAGAATTAAAACCAACTAAAAAAGGAACTTCAGATGTTGTTAAAAAAGGAGAATATTTCTTTGTTGCAAATGTGAAAGAAATTAAACCAGAAACAACTAAAACTATTGAAGAATGTAAAGGTAAATTGATAAGTGATTACCAACAATATTTGGAAAACAATTGGGTTTCTGATCTTAAAAAAGAATTTAAAGTTTCGGTAGATAATAATGTTTTTGACGAAGTTAAAAGTCAAGTAAAAAAATAATGAAGAAGTTTTTAATCGTTACAATTATTTTATCTTTTGTTTCTTGTGAGTATTTCAAAAAACCGCAGGAACCTAAAGCTGTAGCGAGAGTTGGTGACCAATTTTTATATCAAGAAGATATTCAAAATTTAGTACCAAAAGGAACTTCAAAAAAGGATAGTATTGCTATTGTAAAAGCTTTTATTGATAATTGGGCGACACAAAAAATACTTTTAGAAGCAGCTGAAAAAAATTTGAATGATGATCAAATCGAAGAGTTTAACGTTTTAATTGATCAGTATAAAACCGATTTATATACAAGAGCCTACTTAGAACAACTTGTAGTGCGACAAATTGATACAGTTGTTTCAGACGCTCAAATAAATGAGTATTATGAAGCTAACAAGCAATTTTTTAAAAATTCTAGCGAACTGGTAAAACTACGTTATATTAATTTAGTTAAAGAAAATCCAAAATTTGATAAAATTAAAACAAAGTTTAGTTCCTTTACACCCAAAGATAAAAAAGAACTAGCCGATTTAGCAGTTCAATTTAAAAGTTATGCATTTAACGATTCGGTTTGGGTAGATATTAATCAAGTTTATGAAAAACTACCTTTTATAAATGCCGATAATAAAACACAATATATAAGTGATGGAATAAATTATCAATATCCAGATTCTACAACCATGTGGCTGGTTAAAGTAAAACAAGTTTTACCAAAAGATAGTCCAACACCTTTACAATTTGTAAAGCCCACAATAAAACAAGTAATTATTAACAAAAGAAAATTAGAATTAATACAAAAGCTGCAAAAGGAAATTACTGATGACGCGATTAAAGATGATAAATATGAAATTTATAAATAAATTATTTGCCCTTACCCTTTTATTTACAACTGTTACATTTGCTCAACCTAAAAAAACTAAAATTGACGGAGTTATTGGAGTTGTAGGAGAATATGTAATTTTAGACTCTGATATTGACTTAGAATACATTCAATTAAAAGCACAAGGAGTAGATATTAAAAATATTACACGTTGCGAACTTTTCGGAAAATCACTTGAGGATAAATTATATGCACACCAAGCTATTCAAGATAGTATTGTAGTTACAGATCAAGAAGTTACTGATTTCATGGGTCAACAAATCGATGCTATGGTAGAGCAAGTAGGTTCTATGGATAAAGTAATTAAATTCTATAATAAAAAAGATGAAGCCGATTTCAAAAGTTATTTCTTTGACGTTATTAAAATGAATAAATTAACGTCTCAAATGCAAAAGAAAATTATTGATGAAGTTGAGATTACACCAGAAGAAGTACGTAATTTCTTTAAAGAAATTCCAGAAGATGAGAAACCTGTTTTTGGTGCTGAAGTAGAAGTAGCTCAAATCGTTATTAAACCTAAAGTAACAGAAGAAGAAAGAAAAAAAGTTATCGATAAGTTAAAGGAAATTCGTCAAGATGTACTAAACGGCTCAAGTTTCTTTACAAAAGCAGTTTTATTTTCTCAAGATCCAGGTTCTAGTTCAAATGGTGGTTATTATAAAATGAATAGAAAAACACCTTTTGTAAAAGAATTTAAAGATGTAGCTTTTAGTTTGAATGAAGGTGAAATTTCAGAACCTTTTGAAACAGATTTTGGTTTCCATATTATTTATGTAGAAAAAATTAAAGGGCAAGAAATTGAGCTGAGACACATTTTAATTGCACCTAAAGTTTCTAATGAAGCTGTTGCTGAAGCAAAAGTTGAAGTGGAAAAAATTAGAGAGAAAATTGTTAATGGCGAAATCACTTTTTCAGATGCTGCTAAATCATCATCAGATGAAAAAGAAACAAAAAATAATGGAGGCGTTTTATTTAATCCTAGAACCATGGAAACTAAGTTCGAGTTAACTAAAATGGATCCAGCTTTATACAACCAAATTGTTGATTTAAAAGTGGGCGAAATTTCACAACCTATTTACGATCAAGATGAAAGAGGAAATAAATACTATAAAATTCTAACAGTAAATAGTAAACTTCCAGAGCATAAAGCAGACTATGCTAACGATTATTTAAAAATTAAAGAATTAGCGCTTAAAGACAAACAAATCAAAGCAATTTCTAAGTGGATGGATGAAAAAATTCAAGAAACTTATGTAAAAATTGACAAAGAATACCAAGAATGTGATTTTACTAATAACTGGTTGAAAAAATAAAAAAAAGCCCTTCATTTGAAGGGCTTTTTTTATTAAATTGGTCGTTTAAAAATAAATTTATGTCTGACGTAGCAACAATCCAACATTTAGTAGAAAAACAAAAGCAGTTAAAAGCAGAAATTAGAAAAGTAATTGTTGGACAAGATGAAGTTGTAAATCAAATTGTTTTAAGTGTTTTTTCAGGTGGTCATGCACTTTTAATTGGTGTTCCGGGTTTAGCTAAAACATTAATGGTAAACACTATTGCACAAGCTTTAGGATTGAATTTTAAAAGAATTCAGTTTACACCCGATTTGATGCCTTCAGATATTTTGGGAAGTGAGATATTAGATGAAAATAGGACTTTTAAATTTATAAAAGGGCCAATTTTCTCAAACATTATTTTAGCTGATGAGATTAATAGAACGCCGCCAAAAACCCAAGCAGCACTTTTAGAAGCCATGCAAGAAAGAGCGGTAACAGTTGCCGGACATCATTATAAATTAGATTTACCTTACTTCGTTTTAGCAACTCAAAATCCAATTGAGCAAGAAGGAACTTATCCATTACCAGAAGCGCAATTAGACCGATTTATGTTTGCAATTAAACTAGATTATCCTTCATTCGAAGAAGAAATTCAAGTTGTAAAAGCTACTACAACTGATGTTAAAGTAAAAGTTGATGCATTGTTTACTGCAGATGAAATTGTGAATTTTCAAAATGTAATTAGAAAAATTCCAGTGGCCGATAATGTTATTGAATATGCAGTGACTCTAGTTAGTAAAACACGTCCTGATAATAAATTAGCACCGGATTTTGTAAAAACTTATATCGATTGGGGTGCAGGACCTCGAGCTTCTCAAAATTTAATTTTAGCCGCAAAAACACAAGCTGCTTTAAATGGAAAATTTTCTCCAGATATTGAAGATGTTCAAGCGGTAGCAACTGGGATTTTAAGACATCGTATTGTGAAAAATTATAAAGCTGATGCTGAAGGAATTTCTGTTGAAGAATTAATTAAGAAATTATTTTAGTAGTTAAAATTCAAGCTAATTAATGAACAATGTTGAAAACGCAAATGATAAAAGAATTTTTGGTTTAGATGTAATTCGTGCATCTGCAATATTTTTTGTTTTCTTTTCACATATTCATTATTTAATTGGTTCCAATAATGAATTATTAATTTCATTAAGTGGAATTTTTGGATATTTTGGAGTTGAATTATTTTTTGGATTAAGCGGATTTTTAATTGGCTCTATTTTAATTAATCTTTATCTCGAAGAAAAATTTAATTTAACAACAATTATTTCTTTTTTGAAAAGAAGATGGTTAAGAACGCTTCCTAACTATTATTTAGTATTATTTCTTAATATTATGATTGCGTTATATTTTGAATTTAATCTTGATAATTGGTTTAAATATTTACTCTTCTTTCAAAATTTTTATGATTATTCTATTACTTTTTTTACAGAATCTTGGAGTTTATCTATTGAAGAATTTGCTTATTTATTTTCGCCAATAATTTTATTTACAATTCATAAGTTTTCTAATAACAAGAAATGGAGTTTTTTAACAAGTATCTTGTTGCTCATTATTACAGTTCACTTTTTTAGATATTTCAATTATCTCAACAGCAATATAAAAGATTTGTTTATTTGGAACGAAAGTGTAAAAGCAGTTGTTGTTTATAGATTAGATGCGATCCTTTTTGGGTTTTTAGCAGCTTGGTTTATAAAGTTTTACAAAAATGAAATTGGAAAATTTAAAATGTTATTATTGCTAATAGCAATCCTTTTATTTTTTGTTCAATTTTTTCAATTAAGCCAAATTCTGACTATTCAAAATACTAGTTTATATTTTAATGTGTTTTATTTTACTTTAACTTCAATCACAATTTTGTGTTTGTTGCCATTTTTTATTCTTTGGAAAAGAACTTCTAATATTATTGGTAAAAGTATTACTTGGGTAAGTAAAATATCATACAGTATTTACCTATTGCATTATAGTGTAATTTCTGTTTTACTGAAGTTTTTTATTTTAAATTCAAAATTGATAATCAGTGATGCTGTCTTAATAGCTAGCTATACTATTTTAACAACTTTTTTTTCATTCCTATTATACCAATTTTTTGAAAAACCAATTTTAAATTGGAGAGACAAAATAAGGAAATAGCATATTTTTAATCCTCTATTTGTCAATTTGATAATTTAAAGTCTTGAAATTGATAATCTATCAATAAAAAACAAAAAAGCTTTGTTTTGTTGAAAAATATTCATCAAAATAGAATCTTTATAAATAAATATTCTTTGATTTTCTCGTTTTATTAAAAATTTTTAAATCTCATTAAGATTTTATAAATTTGGCATTCAAAATTTACTAACACTATAACATATTAATAAGTATGGATTCTGATATTCAAAAGAATGTTTACAACGATTACATCAAGGAAATAGAAGAACGTAAAACACAAGGTCTTCATCCCAAACCTATCGATGGTGCAGAATTATTAGACGCAATTATTGCACAAATTAAAGATTCAAATAGCACAAATCGCGAAGATTCACTTAAGTTTTTTATCTATAATACTTTACCTGGAACTACTCCAGCAGCTGGTGTTAAAGCAAAATTTTTAAAAGAAATTATTATTGGCGAGTCAGTAGTAAGTGAAATTACACCTGTTTTTGCTTTCGAATTGTTGTCTCACATGAAAGGTGGTCCTTCAATTGAAGTATTACTAGATTTAGCTTTAGGTAATGAAGAAGTTATTGCAAAACAAGCGGCTGAAGTTTTAAAAACTCAGGTATTTTTATACGATGCTGATATGGCGCGTTTAAAAGAAGCTTTTGAAAAAGGCAATGCTGTAGCTAAAGCTATTTTAGAAAGTTATGCAAAAGCAGAGTTCTTTACAAAACTTCCTGAAGTAGCGGAAGAAATTAAAGTAGTTACTTTTGTTGCTGGCGAAGGAGATATCTCAACCGATTTACTTTCTCCTGGTAACCAAGCGCACTCGCGTTCTGACCGTGAATTACACGGAAAATGTATGATTACGCCTGAAGCTCAAGCAGAAATTAAAGCGTTACAAGCACAACATCCAGATAAATCAGTAATGTTAATTGCTGAAAAAGGTACAATGGGTGTAGGTTCTTCACGTATGTCTGGGGTTAACAACGTAGCACTTTGGACAGGAAAACAAGCAAGTCCTTATGTGCCTTTTGTAAACTTTGCTCCAATCGTAGGTGGTACAAACGGAATTTCCCCAATTTTCTTAACTACAGTTGACGTAACAGGTGGAATCGGAATCGATTTAAAAAACTGGGTTAAAAAAACAGATGCAAACGGAGAATTAGTTCGCGATGAAAATGGAGAGCCAATTTTAGAGCAAGTATATTCAGTTGCTACAGGTACAGTTTTAACTATCAATACCAAAACAAAAAAATTATATAATGGAGATAAAGAATTGATTGATATATCAAAAGCTTTCACTCCTCAAAAAATGGAATTTATCAAAGCAGGTGGTTCTTATGCTATCGTATTTGGTAAAAAACTACAAACATTTGCTGCAAAAACTCTAGGAATTGAAGCTCCAGTTGTATTTGCTCCTTCAAAAGAAATTTCAATCGAAGGCCAAGGACTTACAGCGGTAGAAAAAATCTTCAACAGAAATGCAGTAGGAACTACTCCAGGAAAAGTATTGCATGCAGGATCAGATGTTCGAGTAGAAGTAAATATTGTAGGTTCTCAAGATACAACAGGTTTAATGACTGCCCAAGAGTTAGAATCTATGGCGGCTACAACAATTTCACCTATTGTTGACGGAGCTTATCAATCAGGTTGTCATACCGCTTCAGTTTGGGATAAAAAAGCACAAACCAATATTCCGAAGTTGATGAAATTTATGAACGATTTCGGGTTAATTACGGCTCGTGACCCAAAAGGAGTGTATCATTCAATGACCGACGTTATTCACAAAGTTTTAAATGATATTACGGTTGATGAGTGGGCAATTATTATTGGAGGTGACTCTCATACTCGTATGTCAAAAGGTGTTGCGTTCGGTGCAGATTCAGGAACTGTCGCGCTTGCTTTAGCAACTGGTGAGGCTTCTATGCCAATTCCAGAATCAGTAAAAGTAACATTTAAGGGGGAAATGAAATCGTATATGGATTTCCGCGATGTCGTTCACGCTACACAAGCTCAAATGTTGCACCAATTTGGGGGTGAAAACGTATTCCAAGGTAGAGTTATTGAAGTTCACATTGGAACATTAACTGCAGACCAAGCGTTTACATTTACTGACTGGACTGCTGAAATGAAAGCAAAAGCTTCAATCTGTATTTCTGAAGACGCTACTTTAATTGAATCATTAGAAATTGCTAAAGGTAGAATCCAAATCATGATCGATAAGGGCATGGATAATGCTAAAGGTGTATTGAAAGGTTTAATTGAAAAAGCAGATAAGAGAATTGCTGAAATTCAGTCGGGATCAAAACCTGCTTTAACGCCAGATGCTAATGCTAAATATTATGCTGAAGTAGTGGTTGATTTGGATCAAATTGCAGAACCTATGATCGCTGACCCAGATGTAAATAATATCGATGTTTCTAAACGTTATACGCACGATACCATCAGACCATTATCATATTATGGTGGAGATAAAAAAGTAGATCTTGGATTCATCGGATCTTGTATGGTACACAAAGGCGATATGAAAATCTTAGCTCAGATGCTGAAAAATATTGAGAAACAACAAGGTAAAGTGGAATTCAAAGCGCCTTTAGTTGTTGCTCCTCCAACATACAACATCGTTGATGAATTAAAAGCAGAAGGTGATTGGGAAGTGTTACAAAAATATTCAGGTTTTGAATTTGATGATAATGCACCAAAAGCTATTGCGCGTACAGAATACGAAAACATGTTGTATTTAGAGCGTCCAGGTTGTAACCTTTGTATGGGTAACCAAGAAAAAGCTGCTAAAGGAGATACAGTTATGGCAACATCTACACGTTTATTCCAAGGAAGAGTTGTAGAAGATTCTGCTGAGAAAAAAGGAGAATCGTTACTATCTTCAACACCAGTTGTTGTCTTGTCAACAATTTTAGGAAGAACTCCTAATATTGAAGAATATACTGCAGCTGTTGATGGTATTAACTTGACAAAGTTTGCGCCACCGCACAAACAATTAGTTAGATAATTAATATAAGTTAAGCCTGAGTTAAAACTCAGGCTTTTTTTTAGTGGTTGCCAATTTTTTCGTAAATTGTGTTTTCAAATTAACTAACAAAATAAGATATATTAAGTATGGCTTTTGATATTGAAATGATTGAAAAAGTGTACGAAACTATGGCAACTCGTATTGATAGAGCTCGTGAATTAGTTGGTCGTCCACTTACATTATCCGAAAAGATTTTATATTCCCATTTATGGGATGGAATGCCAACTCAGGCGTTTACAAGAGGTAAAGATTATGTTGATTTTGCTCCTGATAGAGTAGCCTGTCAAGACGCAACCGCGCAAATGGCGTTATTGCAATTCATGCATGCTGGAAAAAGTAAAGTTGCGGTTCCAACAACAGTTCACTGCGACCATTTAATTTTAGCAAAAAATGGAGCAAAACAAGACTTAGAGTTAGCCAATAAACAATCTAAAGAAGTTTTCGATTTCTTATCATCAGTATCTAATAAATACGGAATTGGATTTTGGAAACCAGGCTCAGGAATTATTCATCAAATTGTGCTTGAAAATTATGCATTTCCAGGAGGGATGATGATTGGTACCGATTCGCATACAGTTAATGCTGGTGGTCTAGGAATGTTAGCAATTGGTGTTGGTGGAGCTGATGCTGTTGATGTAATGTCGGGTATGTCTTGGGAATTAAAATTTCCCAAATTAATTGGAGTAAAACTAACAGGTAAATTAAACGGTTGGACGGCTCCAAAAGATGTAATTTTAAAAGTAGCTGATATTTTAACCGTAAAAGGAGGAACTGGAGCTATTGTAGAATATTTTGGAGAAGGTGCAGAAGCAATGTCATGTACAGGTAAAGGTACTATTTGTAATATGGGTGCTGAAATTGGAGCTACTACTTCAACTTTTGGTTACGACGATTCTATGAGAAGATATTTAGCGGCAACAGGTCGTCAAGATGTTGTAAATGCTGCAGATAAAGTAGCTTCTTATTTAACTGCAGATGCTGAAGTTTATGCAAATCCAGCTCAATATTTTGATCAATTAATAGAAATCAATTTATCTGAATTAGAACCTCATATTAATGGACCTTTTACTCCAGATAGAGGAACGCCAGTTTCTAAAATGAAAGCTGAAGCTGAAGCTAACGGTTGGCCAATAAAAGTGGAATGGGGCTTAATTGGGTCATGTACCAATTCATCATACGAAGATATGTCGCGTGCTGCTTCTATTGTAAGGCAAGCTGTGGCGCATGGTATAACTCCAAAAGCAGAATTTGGTATTAACCCAGGTTCGGAACAAATTCGTTATACAATTGAAAGAGACGGAATTATTGCCGATTTCGAAAAGATGGGAACCAAAGTATTTACCAATGCTTGCGGACCTTGTATTGGACAATGGGATAGAGAAGGAGCAGACAAACAAGAAAAGAATACCATTGTGCATTCTTTTAATCGAAATTTTTCAAAAAGAGCCGATGGAAATCCGAATACGCATGCTTTTGTAACCTCTCCAGAGATGGTTGCTGCATTAGCAATTTCAGGACGTTTGGATTTTAACCCTATTACAGATACCTTGTTAAATGATAAGGGAGAAGCGGTAAAATTGAATCCACCTTTTGGAGATGAATTACCAACTAAAGGTTTTGATGTTCAAGATCCTGGTTTCCAAGCACCAGCTGCAGATGGCTCTTCTGTTCAGGTTGCGGTTTCTCCAACCTCTGATCGTTTACAATTATTAGAACCATTCCCGGCTTGGGATGGAAAGAATATTACAGGAGCAAAATTGTTAATCAAAGCATTTGGAAAATGTACAACCGACCATATTTCTATGGCTGGCCCTTGGTTACGTTTTCGCGGTCACTTAGATAATATCTCGAATAATATGTTGATTGGTGCTGTAAATGCATTTAACCAGGAAACAAATAAAGTTAAAAACCAATTAGATGGTAGTTATGATGCTGTTCCTGCTGTTCAAAGAGCATATAAAGCTGCAGGAGTTCCATCAATTGTTGTTGGTGACCAAAACTATGGAGAAGGTTCATCTCGTGAGCACGCTGCTATGGAGCCTCGTCACTTAGGAGTTAAAGCGGTATTAGTAAAATCTTTTGCACGTATCCACGAAACCAACTTAAAAAAGCAAGGAATGTTAGCATTAACCTTTGCTAACGAAGCAGATTATGATAAAATTCAAGAAGATGATACTATCAATTTCTTAGATTTAACTGAGTTTGCTCCAGGAAAGCCATTAACTCTTGAATTTGTCCACGCTGATGGTTCGAAAGATATTATTTTGGCTAATCATACTTATAATGAAGGTCAAATAGAATGGTTTAAAGCGGGTTCTGCGCTAAATTTAATTGCAGCAGGAAAAGCATAAAAAAGTTTATATCTTAAATAAATATTAAACGCTCAACTTTAGTTGGGCGTTTTTTGTACATTTAATTTTAATTTTAGAAAAATGAACTCGCTTTGGTATTTTGATGATGTAAATTTATTTTCGCTAATGTGTCCGCATAAGTATAATAAATCAACTCATTCACATAGATTTGATGGCTATAAAAAGAATGAATTTATTTATTTTGAAGACGATCAGGCTAATAAAATTTTTTTGATAAATAGTGGTAAAATAAAATTAGGTTATGTTAATGATGATGGGGAAGAAGTAATTACTGCTATTTTAACTAAAGGCGAAATTTTTGGTGAAAAAGCGATTTTAGGTGAAGAAAAAAGAGATGAGTTTGCTCAAGTTTTAGAAAATGGAACGTCAGTATGTAGAATTTCTTCGGAAGAAATGTTGGAATTGCTTCGTCAACACAAAAATTTTAGCTTAAAAATTTATAAGTTTATTGGTTTCCGATTTAAAAAACTAGAGAGAAGATTGCAGTTAATGCTTTTTAAAGATGCCAAAACGAGATTAAAAGAATTTATTAATGAGTTAGCAGAAGAATTTGGTTATGTAAATAAAGTTTCGGGTTACACGGTTATTCGACATCCTTATACTCAAAAGGAAATTGCAACCTTAATTGGAACTTCTCGACCAACATTGAATATTCTAATAAATGAGTTGAACGATGAAGATTATCTTGATTTTAATAGAAAAGAAATAATATTAAAAAAATAGCCTTCAAATTTGAAGGCTATTTTTGTGTAGTATAAATTTCTAACTTATTAATAATAAGCGTAACGTCTTACTTTAGAAATGTATTTTGCTAATCTTATAACTTGGTGGCTGTAGCCATACTCGTTATCGTACCAAACATACATAACAATATTTTTGCCATCAGGTGAAACAATAGTAGCATTGCTATCAAAAATTGATGGTGCTGAACTACCAACAATATCAGAAGAAACTAATTCATTGTTTAAAGAATATTTAATTTGCTCTACTAAGTTTCCTTCTAAAGCATATTTTTTAAGAATGTTATTTACTTCCTCAATAGTAGTTTCTTTACCAACTTCTAAGTTTAATACAACTAATGATCCGTTTGGAACAGGAACACGAATTGCATTCGAAGTTAATTTACCAGCTAAAGAAGGTAAGGCTTTTGCAACTGCACTACCAGCACCAGTTTCTGTAATTACCATGTTTAAAGCAGCAGCTCTACCACGACGGTATTTTTTATGCATGTTGTCAACCAAATTTTGGTCGTTTGTATAAGCATGAATAGTTTCTAAATGTCCTTTTACAACTCCAAGAGTTTCTTCCATTGCAGCTAAAACTGGCGTAATAGCATTTGTGGTACAAGAAGCAGCAGAATAAATTTTAACTTCGTCTGGGTTAAAATCATTATGATTAACACCATAAACAATGTTTGGAACACCTTTACCAGGAGCAGTTAACAATACTTTTTCAACTCCTTTTGAAGTTAAATGTCTGCTTAATGCTTCTTCAGTTGTAAATGCACCTGTATTATCGATTACCAATGCATCTTCAATTCCATATTTTGTATAATCAATTTCTTCTGGACTTCCAGCTGAAATAATATGTACAGTTGTACCATTAATAATTAAAGCATTGTTTTCTGGATCAGCTTGAACTGAACCTTCAAAATCACCATGTACAGAATCATAACGTAGTAATGAAGCTCTTTTTTCTAATAAAACAGCATCATTTTTATCGCGAACTACAATTGCTCTTAATCTTAATTGTTGACCTTTACCCATTTTGCTCATCATTTCGCGAGCTAATAAACGTCCAATTCTACCAAAACCGTATAGTACTACATCTTTAGGTTTAATTTCATTGTAGCTTTTTGCATTTTTCAATTTGTCTATAACAAATGCTTTAGCATCATTATATTTTTCATCTTCTAAATGATATTCATAAGTAAGTTTACCAATGTCTAATTTTGATGGTGGTAAATCTAAGCTTTCAATTGCTCTGGCAATCTCTACAGAATCAAAAACATTAATCGGTTTTTGAACAAATGCACCTGCATATTCGTGTAGATTAATGATATCGCTTACATTTCTATCAATTAATTGATTTCTAAATAATACCAATTCGATTGATTTGTCGTACCATAAATCGCTAATAATTTTAATAAATTCTACACAAGCTTTTCTTCTGTCGGCTTGAAAAGCAAGTTCTTTCTCGTATAAAACGTTATTATTCATGAAGTAAAAATATAGTGTTGTTTATAATTTTGGTGCAAAAGTACTTATTTCAATCGTTTTCGTAAAACATTTTAATAAAAAAAGTGCGTGTTGTAAAACACGCACTCAAACAGTAATTATTAATTGTTTATAAAATAGCTCTCATTATTTCACCATTTGATGTTATCAATTGATATTGAGATTTTTGATTTCCTTTCGATTTAATATATTCGGCAGCACTTTGTGCATTAGAAGTTCTTTTTCCATCAATGCTTAAGATAATCGCACCTTCTAATTCATTTGCATATCCTTTGTATTCATCATTGGTAACTGATTTAATTTTAATGCCATAATCTACATTGAATTTTTGTTTGTCATTATTTGTAATGTCTTCAAATTCAATTCCGTTTGCTTCATAAACTAAAAGTTCTTTTTTGCTTAATTTAACCGGAATTATTTTTTCATTTTCATCTCTAATAACTGTAACATTTATAACATCATCTGGTCTTTTGGTGTTGATGTAAGAAGTTAAATCGCTAAATGAGTTCACTTTTTTATCGTCTAATTTAATAATGATATCACCTTCTTTAATTCCAGCTTTTTCAGCCCCAGATTTTTTAGTAACTCCAGCAACATAAAATCCTTGTGTTTGACTTACTCCTAAGTTGTCTGCAACAGCACTATTAAGTTCTGATCCTTCTACACCTAAAATTCCTCTTTGAACATTTCCAAATTGCATTAAATCTTCAATAATTTTTCTCGTAATATTTGATGGTACTGCAAATGAATATCCTGCGTAACTTCCTGTTGGAGATGAAATCATGGTATTAATTCCAATTAATTCACCTCTTGTATTTACTAGAGCGCCACCACTATTTCCTGGATTTACGGCAGCATCTGTTTGAATAAATGATTGTAACCCCGAATTACTTAAATCTCTAGCCTTTGCAGAAACAATACCTGCGGTTACAGTTGAATTTAAATTGTATGGATTTCCAACCGCTAAAACCCATTCTCCAACTTTTATTGCTTCTGAATCGCCAAAAACCATGTAAGGTAGTTTTTCATCTGCATCAATTTTTAATAGTGCAATGTCCATTTTAGAATCAGTACCTACAAGTTTTGCTTTATAAGTTTTATTGTTATTTAATGTAACTTCTAATTGAGTTGCATCTTGAATTACGTGATTATTTGTAGCAATATAACCATCTTCTGAAATAATTACTCCAGAACCAGTTCCTACTTGTTCTTGTTGCATTCCTCCACCTCTAGAGCCATAAATAAATTCCATAATGGGGTTGTATACTTTTCTTACACTTACATTCTTTACGTGTACAACGCTGTGTACAGCCATATCAGCTGCAGCCGTAAAATCAATATTTTCAGCGCCTAAACTTACATTTTTACTAAAAGTAGGAGCAACAGTCGTAATGGTATTAGATTTGGGTTCTAAAAATAATTTATAAGCTCCTAATGTGATAGCACCACTTAAAAGTGAAACTAATAATAAACTTCCTAATCTTTTCATTTTTTAATAGCTTTTATTTTATATAGTAAAATTAAATACATTTTTTTAACAAAAAATCAGTTTAACGTGTAGTTAACAGTGTTTAACTTTTTATTAAGGATGTTAACTTTTTGCTCAATTTTTCATTTAATTAAAATCACTATTTTATACTGTGTATTTTGTATTTTTGTATAATGAAATTTACTTTTTACAAATACCAAGGAACGGGTAACGATTTTGTCATGATTGATAATCGTCAAAAAAATTTTCCCAAAAATGATACCAAACTTGTTGCATTTTTATGTGATAGACGTTTTGGTATTGGTGCAGATGGGCTCATTTTGTTAGAGAATCATGATAAATATGATTTTAGAATGGTGTATTATAATTCTGATGGTAATGAAAGTAGTATGTGTGGAAATGGGGAAGATGTTTGGTAGCGTTTGCAAAACATTTAAATGTAGTGGATAAGAAAGCTGAATTTGAAGCAATAGATGGTTATCATTTTGCGACTATTGATACGGAAGGAATTGTTTCACTGCAAATGATTGATGTTGATAAAGTTGATGTTGAAAACACATATACCTTTTTAAATACAGGTTCTCCGCACCACATAGAGTTTGTTGAGAATGTTAGAAATGTGAATGTTAAAGAAAAGGGGGCTTCAATTAGATATTCTGACTTGTATGGAAAACAGGGAAGTAATGTAAATTTCGTTTCTCCATTAGAAAATGACAAATTTGCAGTACGAACATATGAAAGAGGTGTTGAAGATGAAACTTTGTCTTGTGGAACAGGTGTAACAGCGGTTGCAATAGCACTTTTTGAAAACAAAAAAGTGTTTCAAAATGAAGTCGCAATGCAAGTTGAAGGCGGCGAATTAAAAGTTAAATTCGAAGAAGATAACGGAACATATAAAAATGTTTTTTTAATAGGCCCCGCAAAATTTGTTTTTAAAGGAGAAATTGAAATAGCGAGTTATTAAAATATTGTATATTTGTTACACAAATGACTATAAAAGATGAATTACACAATGTCTTTTCGGGAACGTACGAAGTTAGGTTTGGAACAATTATCCAAACAATTACCAGTTACCTTGAAAACTGCACGCGAACAAGCACAGTGGCTAAAGGAACAAAGCACTTCAAAGAAGAAGAAAAAGAGAAATTAGAACTTTTTATTTCTCAAAATAATTTATGGTTAAATACTGTTGATTTTTCTCAATATGTAAGTGAAGGTGCCGAACAAAAAGTGTATTTAACAGATTCGGAACATGTTTTAAAATTAAATGATTCAATTTATTATACTTCTTGGATAGATTATTTTCACAATTTATTACTTCATAATTATTTTTTTGCAGATACTGCGTATGAATTAATTGGTTTTACCAAAAATGATAATGTATTATATGCAATAGTCAAACAAGCTTTTGTTTCTATTACTGATAAAACAGATTTGAGTTTAGTGAAAGAGTTTTTAATACAAAACGGTTTTGAAAATACTCGAAATAATGATTATTATAATATTGAGTTAGGAATAATTTTAGAAGATTTGCATGATGAAAATGTATTGACTAAAAATGAAACTCTTTATTTTATTGACACTGTTTTTTATATTACTGATGCATTTTGGTCGAAATAATAAATGAAAATGACTTTAAAAGGACAAAATATATTTTTACGAGCTCTTGAACCCGAAGATTTAGAGTTCATTTACTTAATTGAGAATGATGAATCTATTTGGGAAGTAAGTCATACTCAAACACCTTATAGTAAATTTTTAATTCGTCAGTATCTCGAAAATGCACATCAAGATATTTACGAGGCCAAACAATTACGTTTAGCTATTTGTAAAAATGATACTACTCAAGCAATCGGATTAATCGATTTGTTTGATTTCGATCCACAACATTCTCGCGCAGGAATAGGAATTTTAATTCAAAATTCTTCTGATAGAAATAAAGGAATTGGAACGGAAGCATTAGATTTATTAATAAAGTATAGTTTTTCAAATCTTCAGTTACATCAATTATATGCAAACATATCGACTGATAATGAACCGAGTTTGCAACTTTTTACTAAATTTGGCTTTCAAAAAATTGGTATTAAAAAACAATGGAATAAAATTAACAATCAATATAAAGATGAAATTTTATTTCAGTTAATTAACGAAAAATAAGTTCCCTTGAATCTAAAAAAAATAATTGCAATTATTGCTGTATCAGGTTTAATTGTTTTAGGAAGTATGGCTGGTTATGTTTATTACAAAGCTTTTACAGCTAATACTACTTTTGTTCAAAAAGAAGTGTTTGTTTATATTCCTACAAATGCAACTCAAGAAGAAGTAAAAGAAGCTATAAGTCCGTTTGTAAAAGATTGGAGTAAATTTGAATTCGTAGCCAATAAAAGAAATTATTTTACCAATACTAAAGCAGGTAAGTTTTTACTAAAACAAAACATGAACAGTTTCGATATGGTTCGTGCTTTAAGAAGTAATATTCCTGTAAATGTTGCTTTTAACAATCAAGAAAGTATCGAAAAATTTGCGCAACGTCTAGCAAATCAATTAGAGCCAGATAGCATTGAATTAATGAATGCTTTTACTAATAAAGATTTTTTGAGTAAAAATGAAATTGATAGCGAAAATGTTTTAAGTCTTTTCATTCCTAATTCTTATGAGTTTTACTGGAATACTTCAGCTGAAAAACTTGCTGATAGATTAGCTAAAGAATACCACATTTTTTGGAACGATGAAAGAAAAAGCAAAGCTGCTAGTTTAAATTTAACGCCTCAACAAGTTTCAGTATTGGCTTCAATTGTTCAAAAAGAAACTGCAAAAGTAAGTGAAAGACCACGAGTAGCTGGAGTTTATTTAAACAGATTAGCTACAGGAATGCCTTTACAAGCTGATCCAACGGTTATTTATGCAATTAAAAAACAATCAGGCGATTTTGATCAAGTAATAAAAAGAGTTTTTCACAACGATTTAATCATAGATTCTCCTTATAATACTTATAAATACGCTGGATTGCCACCTGGACCAATTTTTATGCCAGATATTTCTTCTATCGATGCAGTTTTAAACGCAGAGAAACACGATTATCTATATTTTTGTGCTAGTCCAGATAATCCTGGTTATCATGCTTTTGCTTCTAATTATGATGCTCATATGGTAAATGCGAGAAAGTATGCCAACTGGGTAAATAAACTAGGAATTAATAGATAAGGTTTGAAACGAAACTATAAGTTGTCTCAGTTTGCCTTTTTCCTGCTGTACGTTAAATCTTTTTTGTTTCTTCATACATTGTTGAAAACAAAAAAGGATATCACTTCCATCAGGGTTACGGTGTTGTCGTTTTTTTTATTTGCCAACTTTTTAAGTTTCGGACAATCAAGTTTTGATAACTTTTTTAAACCTTCAGATACTTTAAATGTTACTAGAAAAAAAACCGTTCTCATTACAGAAGGTGTTACTCTAGGAGGAGCTTTAATAGGATTGAACCAATTATGGTATAAAGATTATCCAAAATCAAATTTTCATACGATTAATGATAATAATCAATGGTTACAACTAGATAAGGTCGGACATTTTTATTCTACTTACCATGTTGGAAAAATTGGTGCTGATGTTTTAGCTTGGAGCGGTGCCTTAAAAAAGGAACAATTGTTATATGGTGCAACAGTTGGTTTTGGATTTTTAACAGTAGTAGAAATTTTCGATGGTTATTCTCAAGAATGGGGTTTTTCTTGGGGCGATATGTTGGCAAATGCTTCGGGAACAGGGCTTTATGTGGGGCAAGAATTACTTTGGCACGAACAAAGAATAACACCAAAATTTTCTTTCCATCAAACTCATTTTGCTCAAAATAGACCAGAAACTCTAGGAAATTCTTTTAATGAGCAGTTATTAAAAGATTATAACGGACAAACTTATTGGCTTTCTTTTAATTTATATTCTTTTACGCATTCAAAAGTTTTACCAAAATGGTTAAATGTAGCTTTGGGTTATGGTGGAACTGGGATGATTTATGGGTCAAATTCCGAAGCTTTTGAAAACGGAATTTCCCAATCTCCAAGTCGCGAATTTTATCTTTCTCTCGATGTAGATTTGACGAAAATTGAAACAAAATCTCATTTTTTAAAGACTATTTTTTCTGCATTTAATACCATAAAAGTTCCTGCACCAACACTTCAAATAGGTGATTTTAACGGAGTTAAAGGGCACTTTGTCTACTTTTAGAAAAGTTTAACAACCTGTAAATCAATATTCTAATTTTTTTCGTATATTTGTCCCCGCAAATTTCAGATGGGTGACAGACGCTGAGAAATGAAAATTTATGACGAAAAAAGGTTTGTATTTTTTGGGACTAACCATCCTAGTACTATCAGTTTTAACAGGATTTAATTCAGCAAAAACTGAAACACTTGAAGGATTCTATTTAGATAAAAACAGTAACTATGTTTACGGAGTGCCTTCAGAAGGAAATGAGCTAGAAAGTGAAACGAGTGTTGTAATTCCGTTTGTAGGAAAAACATTCGTAGGTTTTAGAGAAGCAATTGCTTTTAAAGAATCAAGAGGAAAACTTAGTTTGGTAAATCCATTTGGATATATGGGAAAATACCAATTCGGAAGAAGTACTCTAAGAACTTTAGGAATTTACGATTTTCAAGAATTCCTTCATAATGCCGATTGGCAAGAAAAAGCGTTTAGAGCTTTAATTGCTAGAAATAAATGGGAACTGCGCAATGAAATTGAAAAATATTGCGGTAGAAAAATAAACGGCATTGAAATTACTGAATCTGGACTTTTAGCAGCAGCACATTTAGGTGGAGCTGGTTCTGTAAAAAAGTATTTGAGAAGTAACGGAAGAAGCGGTTTTAAAGACGGTTTCGGAACTTCATTAAGAAGTTACATTAAAAAATTTGAAGGATATGATGTATCACACATTCCTGCAAATAAAAATGCTAAAGTAGATTTAGATTAAAAAATTAATTATTCTTTGTGAATAATGAATATGCAAGGTCGCTTATGTAAGTCGACCTTGTTTTTTTTCCACTCTTTTATAGTTTTAGTTTTAATAAACTCGGTAGGTAAAGTAATATCACAAGCAATACAAAGGTGTGTATTGGGTTGTAAAATATTTACTAAATCTTCAAAAAGTTTATTGTTTCTATAGGGAGTTTCAATAAATAATTGCGACTGGTTTTTTTCTTGTGATAGTCTTTCAAATTGTTTTATTGCAGCTTTCTTTTCATTGTTATCAATTGGTAAATAACCATTAAATGCAAAGCTTTGCCCGTTCATGCCACTCGCCATTATAGCTAATAAAATTGAACTTGGACCTACTAGAGGAACAACTTGAATTCCTTTGTCGTGTGCTAATTTTACAATTACAGCACCTGGATCTGCAACACCAGGACAACCCGCTTCACTCATTAATCCAACATTTAAACCATTTAAAAGAGGCTCTAGCATTTTATAATGTTCGCTGGTTTCAGTATGCTTGTTAAGGAGACTAAGTTTAAGTTCTGATTGTTTTTTATCAGGCTGAACACTTTTTATAAAGCGTCTTGCAGTTTTTTCGTTTTCAACTATAAAATGGTCAATAAAATCTATGCTTCGTTTTATGGTTTGAGGTAATACATCTTCAGGATTCATTTCTCCCAGTGTAGTTGGGATTAAGTAAAGTTTGCCTAAAAATTGTAAAGGTTTCATTTTGTTAGTTTTTCTGCAATTACATCACAAGCTTTGTCGAGCATGTTATAAACATTCTCAAAACCATCAACTCCTCCATAGTATGGATCTGGAACTTCAACATTTTCGCCAGGAAATAATTCGTTAAGTATTAATGTAACTTTTGTTTTGTCTGCTTCATTTTCAGCTAGCGACAAAATATTTTTGTAATTCGACATATCCATAGCATAGATAAAATCAAATTCTTTAAAATCTTTTGCTGAAAATTGTCGTGCTTTTTGCTGAGAAATATCTAATCCTTTTTGTTTAGCAATGGCAATTGATCGTTTGTCTGGTTTTTCGCCTGCATGCCATCCGCCTGTTCCTGCTGAATCTACTATAAAATCATTTTTGGAAAGTTTAGCTTGTAAGATGCCTTCTGCTAATGGAGAACGACAAATGTTGCCTAAACAAACCATTAAAATTTTAGTAGGCATTATTGCGATAGTTTTTTGTTTAAATCATCAACAAACTTACGGAATTGTTTATCAGTAGAAACTAAGTTGTCTACAGTTTTACAAGCATGAAGAACCGTTGCATGATCTCTATTTCCAATTTGACTACCAATACTTGCTAAAGAATTTTTTGTGTATTTCTTAGCGAAAAACATGGCTAATTGACGAGCTTGAACAACATCTCTTTTACGTGTTTTCGATTGTAGCGTTTCAATATCAAGTTGAAAGTAATCTGAAATAATCTTTTGGATGTAATCAACAGAAATTTCACGTTTAATATTTTTAACAAATTTCTCTACAACTTGTTTTGCAAGTTCAATTGTAACTTCTTTTTTATTGAAAGAAGATTGAGCAATTAAAGAAATTATTGCTCCTTCAAGTTCTCTTACGTTTGATTTGATATTTTTTGCAACATATTCTATAATTTCTTCTGGCATTTCTACACCATCTCGATATAAAATGTTTTTTAAGATAGAAATACGTGTTTCATAATCAGGTTGGTGTAGC
This sequence comes from Flavobacterium haoranii, assembly GCF_009363055.1. Lineage (NCBI taxonomy): Bacteria > Pseudomonadati > Bacteroidota > Flavobacteriia > Flavobacteriales > Flavobacteriaceae > Flavobacterium > Flavobacterium haoranii. The sequence goes on from NZ_CP045292.1 coordinate 296,838, forward strand.
TCCGCTGAAAGTCCCCATTTGAAACGAGATAATAAACGTTGTTCAATATCTTGCATATCGACAGGAGCTTTATCAGATGTTAAAATAACCTGTTTTCCATTTTGGTGTAAATGGTTGAAAATGTGAAAGAAAACATCTTGTGTTCCAGATTTTCCTGATAAAAATTGAACGTCATCAATAATTAGTACATCTATTAATTGATAGAAGTGAATAAAATCGTTACGTGTATTTTTCTTAACAGATTCAATATATTGTTGCGTAAAAATCTCAGCCGAAATATATAAAACTGTTTTTTCAGGATGTTTTTCTTTGATTTCAACACCAATTGCATGAGCTAAATGTGTTTTACCAAGTCCAACACCACCAAATATTAACAAAGGATTAAATGAAGTTCCTCCTGGTTTATTGGCAACTGCCATACCAGCACTTCTAGCTAATCGGTTTGAATCTCCTTCTAAGAAATTATCAAAACTATAATTAGAATTTAGTTGAGAATCTATGTTAATATTTCGTATACCAGGAATTATAAAAGGATTTTTTAGTTCAGGATCTTTTTGTACAATAGGTACATCAACCTCTTGAGGTTTTACTGCTTGTCTATCGTTACTAGGAATTTGGTGTGTAAACGGAAGTTTATTGTTATAAGAGTTTTCCATCTTAATTTTATACAATAACTTTGCGTTTGGTCCAAGTTCTTTAGTTAATGCTACTTTTAAAAGTTTAACATAATGTTCTTCTAGCCATTCGTAAAAGAATTTACTAGGCACTTGAATAGAAAGCGCATTGTCTGTTAAGTCAACTGACTGTATCGGTTCGAACCAAGTTTTATAGGCTTGTTCTTGGATATTATCCTTTATGAATGACAGACAGTTTTCCCATACTGATTGCGCAGTTTTACTCATAGATAAACTTTTTTATAGTTGCTTAAAGGTTAATAAATTGTTTTTCAGGGCTTAGCCCTTGAGCAGGTTTTTATTTCTTTGGGATAACAAATATGTGAACAATTTTTTGTAAAAAAAAATTGATTTGGTATTGATTTTTTGAAAAAAATATTGTAAACCATTTTTTGGTTTAGGAAATTTTTTTTTAACATTTCTTTAATATTAAAGTGTTATCTTACAAAATAAAAAAAATACGAAAATATTTATGAAAATTTTTGATATACAAGTCCGGGTGCGATATGCTGAAACAGATCAAATGGGTGTGGTTTATCACGGGAATTATGCGCAGTATTTTGAAATGGGAAGAGTAGAGTGGTTAAGGAATCTTGGAGTCTCTTATAAATGGATGGAAGATAATGGTGTAATGCTTCCTGTAGTTTCGCTTTCTATGAATTATAAGAAATCGGCGCGTTACGATGATTTACTGACTATAAGAACAATTTTGAAGAAACTGAGTTCTGTTAAAATTGAATTTGATTACGAAATTTATAATGAAGCAAACGAGTTATTAACAACTGGAAATTCCGTACTAGTATTTGTTGATATGAAAACGGGAAGACCAACTATGGCTCCAAAATATGTTAGTGAAAAAGTTGAGCTTTTATAAATCTTCTTTTTCTTTAATGGATACTTCGAAAAGTGTATTAAAAATGTTGAAGATTTCTTCAGCATTTTTTTTTCGTGTTGCTATTTCAATTTCACAAGCTAATTCCATTTTCTGATTAACTATTGAAATGTTTTTTTCCTTGATAACACGCATAACTTTATTCATGTTTTTGTAATCGAAGTTTACTAAGAAATGTTTGTCAATAGTTTTTTCAATTATTTCACATTCTTCTAAAGCCATTTGCGCAGTAGTTTTATAAGCATTTATTAAACCACTGACGCCCAATTTTACTCCGCCAAAATAACGAACTACAACTACTAAAACATTAGTTACTTCAAAAGATTGAATTTGGCCATATATAGGCATTCCAGCACTATTGTTAGGTTCGCCATCATCATTAGCTCTATGGTATTTTGTTTCAGTTCCAATTTGAAATGCGTAACACCAGTGTCTAGCAGAAAAATGTTGTTTTTTAAGTTCTGCTAAATGTTCTTTAATTTCATCTTCACTAGTAACTGGAATAGCGTAACCAAAAAATTTACTGTTTTTATCTTTAAATAAAACTTCAATTGAGGGTTGGTCTATGGTTTTGTAAGTGTCAATAATTTCGTTTTCATTCATGTTAATTGGTAACTAAAAATAGCGCTATAATGGCTAAGGCAATTCCGAAATAATTTTGTTTGCTCATTTTTTCCTTAAAAAAGATAATGCCAACAAATGTTGTGAACAAAATTACACCAATATTTAATATTGTAAAAATTATTGAACTGTCCATGTTTTCGGTTTGTAATGCTTTAGTTAAATAAAACATCGAAAAGAAGTTGGGAACACCTAAAGCAATTCCTGCTATGAAATTTCTAAGTTCAAAGTGAAATTCTTTTTTTAAAATTTTATAAACTATTGAAAAACAGCCAAAAATAAAAGCAAATAGAAAGGTAAAACCTGAAAATAAGCTTACTTCATCTTTTGTTAAATGAGTATGCTGTGCGTAATTAATTAAAGTGTCAATAATTCCTGCGCCAAAAAATAAAAGAATTGGAAACTTAAATGAGGAAAAATTTATTTTCTCATTTTCATTTTTGGAAACAAAGAAAACAGCAAAAAGTGCTAAAACAATTCCTAGTACAATTAAATTTGTTACGTTTTCTTTAAAATAGAAAATTCCAAATAGAATAGGAATAATCATAGACATTTTACTGGCTACTGAAGCTACTGTTAAACCGTTAACTTGAGTAGTTTTTCCTATTACGTAAAAAACAACTATAAATAAAATGCCTAAAATTACACAATTAGCAAACCAACCTTGTTCGTAAACTTGGTGTAATTCTATATTCGATTGGTTTAAAATTAAACCTAAAATAAAAGCAATAAGATAATTGAAAACAATTGCTTGAAAAGTATCTACATTAAAATGTTTGAAGATTTTAAAAGCAATGTACAAACACCCTGAAAAAAAGAGTGCTAATAAAATATTAATCATTTAAGTTTTTCATATAATCTAAAAGTTGTACAACATCTTCAGTTTTTGGATTCAAATGCCAAGTCTTAAGTCCAAGATTTTTTGCACTAGCAATATTGTCAGCGTTGTCGTCAACAAAAAGTGTTTTTTTAGGAATTAAATGATGATTGTTTAAGATAAATTGAAATGCTTTTTCATCGGGTTTTCTAAATCCAAATTCAAAAGAAAAGTAAACCTTCTCAAAACAACTGTAAAAATCTCTCGCAAAAGATAGTCCAAATTTATGTTCAAATTTTTCAATATGTGTTCGGTCAGTATTGCTTAGCAAGTACATTTTGTATTTTGGAGCAAGCATTTGTATAAACTCTAATCGGTTTTCAGGAAAATCTTTTAAAACAGTATTCCAAGCGTCTCTAATTTCAAGAACACTTGCATTTGGAATATGTTTTTGTAAACCTCCCATAAATTGAATTTCGTCAATTTTTCCTATTTCATAATTATGATTAAGAATGTCTAATTCGCTATTCCATTCTTTTAACCCTAATTTTTTCAGTTGGTTATGACAATGTTCTTTGTCAATATTGATAAAAACGTCACCAAAGTCAAAAATAATAGCATCAATCATAATTTCTATATGTTTTTAGTTCATCATTCATTATGAATTGATGTTCACAATGAATTGCTTTAATTTTTGGGGCTTTTAATCCGTTGTATAATTTATTTTTTCCAACAAAAACTCGAGCTTCGTCCCAAAGATTTTTTTCAAGAAACGATTCCAAAGTTTTTTTACCACCTTCAATTATAACAGATTGAATGTTTTCGTGGTATAATTCATTTAGTAGGAAAAATAAAAAATGAGTATCAAATATACTTTTTTTATGTGAATATTTTTGAATTTCTGTTAAAAAAATAGATTCTGAAAATATTAAAGTATTGATTTTTCCGTTTTTCACATTAAAGGACTCATCAATCTTATTGCTTTTGTCAATTATTATTCGGGTAGGATTAGTTCCAAAAAAATCTCGTGCGTCTAAACTAGGGTTGTCATCTAAGACAGTTTGTGTACCAACAAGAATACCTTGTTCTTCAGTTCGCCATTTATGAACCAATTGTCGCGAATAAATATTGGTAATCCAATAAGGGCGATTGTCATTCTGAGCTTGTCTAAGAATTTTATCTGGTGCAAGAAAACCATCTTCACTTTCGGCCCATTTTAAAATAATATAAGGGCGCTTTTTTTGATGAAATGTAAAAAATCTTTTGTTTAACTCCTGACATTCTTTTTCTAAGATTCCAACCATTACATTTTTACCAGAATCTTTTAATTTTTGAATTCCTGTTCCTGCAACTTTAGCAAACGGATCAATGGTTCCTACAATAACATTTGGAATTTCATTTGCTATTATAAGATCGCAACAAGGTGGCGTTTTTCCAAAATGACTACATGGTTCTAGAGTTACATAAATAGTTGCTTCATTAAGTAAAGACTTATCTTTAACCGAATTTACAGCGTTAACTTCAGCATGAGGTTCACCAGCTTTTTTATGCCAACCTTCGCCAATAATTTTTCCGTTATGTACAATAACACTTCCTACAAGCGGATTTGGATAAGTTGTTCCTAATCCATTTTTTGCCAATTGAATGGCGCGTTGCATAAAATGTTCATGTGTCATCATCTTACAAAATTAATGTTTTTAGATTGTGATTCTCAATTTCTTGTCTGAATTTAATTACTTTTACATTATGAATATTAGAACCATTAAAAAAGAAGATAATCCACAAATTGCAACAATAATTCGCAATGTTTTTGACGAGTTAGATGCACCAAAATGTGGAACAGCTTACGCTGATCCTATTTTAGATACTTTATATGAAGTGTATCAAGAACCTAAATCTATTTATTTTGTTATTGAAAACGAAGGGAAAATAGTAGGTGGAGGAGGTTTAGCATCTCTACAAAATGGAGAAAATGCGTATTGCGAATTGCAAAAAATGTATTTTGCACCAGAAGCTAGAGGATTGGGTTTAGGTAAACAAATTATTGAAAATTGTTTAGCATTTGCTAAAGAACAAGGCTTTAAATATTGTTATTTAGAAACTTTACCTTTTATGGAAAGTGCTCGAAAACTTTATGAAAAAATGGGTTTTCAATATTTAGATAAACCACTTGGAGCAACAGGACATACAAGTTGCGATGTTTGGATGATAAAAGAATTATAGTTTTCGTCAGTTTGAGTGATTTTCTGAAAGAAAAATTGTATCGAAAACAAGAGAATAATCAAATAGTTAAAGTGAAAATAAAAGAACTTAAAATACAATTTCAGAATCAGTTAGAAAATATTTATGATGTAGAAGAAATAGATATTTTTTTCTTCATGATAACGGAGCATTTCTATAAAATTCGTCGTATTGATTTTTCCTTAAAACCTGATTTTGAAATTCAAAATATTGCAGAGTGGGAAACTATCATTTCCGATTTAAAACAAGAAAAACCAATTCAATATATTTTAGGTGAAGCTTGGTTTTATGGTTTGCCATTTAAAGTGAATGAAAATACTTTAATTCCTCGCTCTGAAACAGAAGAATTAGTTGAATGGATTATCGAAAGTCAAAAGTATGTCACATCGAGCGGAGTCGAGAGGACTATTCTTGACATTGGAACTGGAACTGGCTGTATTCCCATTAGTTTAAAAACTAATTTACCAGAAGCTGAAGTTTTTGCAATTGATATTTCTGAAGAAGCATTGGAAGTTGCAAAGTTTAATGCGAAGCAAAATGAAGTTCAAGTAAATTTTATTCAGTCAGATATTTTAAAAGTCGAAGATTTATTGTCACTTCGAGCGGAGTCGAGAAGTCTTCCTAAATTTGATGTTATAGTTTCTAATCCGCCTTATGTTAGAAATTTAGAAAAAGTAGAAATCAAAAAGAATGTCTTAGAATATGAACCGCATTTGGCACTATTTGTAGAAGACAACGATGCTTTGCTTTTCTACAGAAAAATTGCCCAACTGGCATTACAAGCTTTAAAACCTAGTGGTTTTCTTTTTTTTGAAATCAATCAATATTTAGGCAAAGAAACAGTTGAAATGTTAATCCAACTTGGTTATCAAAATATCGAATTGAGAAAAGATTTAAAAGGTAATGATAGGATGATAAAATGTAAGAGGTATGAATAACGAGTTACGAAGTTTGAGATTTTTTAGATAAAAAATGATATGAGAATAGACATGAAATCAAGGACAAAAAAGTTTACAATAAATTGTTCTTTGTTGTGTTCAAAATTGCCGCATACAAGAGAATTTAACGCATATGTAAATCAATTAATAAGATGTTCAAGCTCAGTAGGGGCAAATTATAGAGCTTCTCAGCGTGCTAAATCAACAGCAGATTTTATAAATAAATTAAAAATAGTTGAGGAGGAAGCAGATGAGAGTTTATTTTTCCTTGAAATTATTTCTGAAATTAATACTGATAAAGATTTAAAAATAGAAATAGAGTATCTTTTAAAAGAAGGAAATGAAATTCTAGCTATTGTTGTGGCTTCAATAAAAACATCAAGAAACAATCAAAATTCCAGAAGCTAATTATTTTTAATTAAAAACAATTTTTTGTAATCCTAACTTCGTAAATTGTAATTAAAATTTACTCATATCGCAATGCTTCAACTGGATCTAATTTTGAAGCTTTAATAGCAGGAAATAGACCAGAAATAATGGTTACCAAAAATGTGGTAATAAAAGCTGCAATAATGGCTAACCACGGAATTGAAAATATAAATCCGAATCCCATTGCGATTCCTGAACCTAAAAGAATTCCGAAGATTATTCCTAAAATTCCACCAATTTGACTAATCACAAAAGTTTCTGTAAAGAATTGCCAAGCAATTGTAGATTTTTTGGCACCTAATGCTTTTCTGATACCAATTTCTCGCGTTCTTTCTGTTACAGAAACTAACATAATATTCATTAAAGCTACTGTAGAACCAAAAACAGTAATAGCACCAATTACAATTGCAATCCAATTGATTACAGCAATATTATCGCCCAATCGTTGAATTAAATCATCACTTCTCGAAATACCAAAGTTTTCTTTTTCAATTGGGTTTAAATGACGAATTTGACGCATTGTAATTTTAGCATTATCCACAGCTTCATTTAAAAGTCCGTCTTTATTAACCATTACCGATAAATCATAATTAATATTAGGTTGCGAAAATATAGAACGTGCAATTTGATTAGGGATTAAAACTCTTAAATCCTGACTGTTTCCAAAAGTGGAACCTTTTTCTTTTAAAACGCCAATTACTTTAAATTTGGCACCGCGAATTGAAATAGTTTTATCAATTGGGTTTTTATCTTTAAATAATCCTTTTTCAAAATCGGAACCCAAAACACAAACATAATTGTTGTTGATAATATCAAAAGCGTTGAAATTTCTCCCTTTAACTACTTCTAAACCCTTGTTAGGACAAAAGTTTTCGTCTACACCAACAATTGTAATCTCAGGATCAGTTTTCTCTCCTTCGTGTTTTACTTCAATACTTGAAGCTGCGGTAAAAGAAAGTGAAGTCGTTGTAAATGGAAAATTATAGCGATCTTTAAAAGCCTTTGCTTCAGGATAACTTATGATAGGATTTGGTTTGAACTCTTCGTTATTTTGGTAAATTTCTGAAGAAAAATCATATTGACTTATCGAAAACGTATTGGCTCCCATAGAAGCAAAGTTTCCAAATAAACTATTTTCTAGTGCTTTTGTAAGTGTTAAAATACCAACAAGAAACGTAATACCAATTAAAATAATGATAACAGTAAGCGTTGTTCGTAACGCCTGACTTTTAATAGAGTCTAATGCTATCTTTGTGTTTTCTTTAAATAATCCTACCATAGTTAACTATTAGACTTAACTAACTTAAAATTGTTACAAGTAAAAAGTAAAAAGTGTAAAGTAAAAGAGTAAATATTTAATTTTTATGAATCAGTTTTAAGTTCGATATTTGCAGTAAATATAACGTCTTGTCATTCCGAGTGAAAAGAGGAATCTCATTATGAGATGTTTCGACTTCGCTCAACATGACAAAAATAAAATTTAAAATGTCAAAAAAGCCAGGAATACCAAAAGGAACACGCGATTTTTCGCCAATTGAAGTTGCGAAACGCAATTATATTTTTTCGATTATTAAAGAGAATTTCGAGAAGTTTGGATTTCAACCTATAGAAACACCTTCGTTTGAAAATTCGGAAACTTTAATGGGAAAATATGGTGAAGAAGGTGACCGATTGATTTTTAAAATTTTAAATTCCGGAGATTACTTGGATAAAGTTTCAATGGACGAACTACAAACCATAAACTATAAACAATTAACTTCTAAGATTTCAGAAAAAGCATTGCGTTACGATTTAACGGTTCCTTTTGCGCGTTATGTGGTAATGCACCAAAATGAAATTGAGTTTCCGTTTAAGCGTTACCAAATTCAGCCTGTTTGGCGTGCCGATCGCCCTCAAAAAGGTCGTTTCAGAGAATTTTATCAATGTGATGCGGATGTTGTAGGTTCAAATTCACTTTGGCAAGAAGTAGAATTGGTACAATTGTACGATTCTGTTTTTACACAATTAAGATTAAATGGTGTTACAATTAAAATTAATAATAGAAAAATATTATCTGGAATTGCTGAGGTTATTGGTGCTTCAGATAAGTTGATCGATTTTACAGTTGCGTTAGATAAATTAGATAAAATAGGAGAAGATGGTGTAAAGAAAGAAATGTTAGAAAAAGGCATTTCAGAAGCAGCTATAACAAAAGTTCAACCATTATTTAATTTTACAGGTACAATTTCTGAGAAAATTGAAAAGCTTGCACAACTTTTAGCTTCTTCAACTGAAGGAATGAAAGGAGTAGAAGAGCTACAATTTATATGTGATAATATTTCCGAAATAGGTTTACAATCGGCAAATTTTGATTTAGATGTTACTTTAGCTCGTGGTTTAAATTATTATACAGGTGCTATTTTTGAAGTTGCTGCTCCAGAAGGCGTTGCCATGGGATCAATTGGTGGTGGCGGAAGATATGATGATTTGACTGGGATTTTTGGTTTAAAAAATATGAGTGGAGTGGGAATATCTTTTGGTTTAGATAGAATTGCCTTAGTAATTGAAGAATTGAATTTATTTCCTGAAACGGTAACAAAAACTTCAAAAGCTTTATTTCTAAATTTAGGATTAGAAGAAGCAAAATATGCTATGAAAGCGATTGCTAAGTTAAGACAAGAAGGAATTAAAGTAGAAATGTATCCTGATAATGCTAAAATGGGAAAGCAATTTCAACATGCTGATAAAAGAGCAATTCCTTATGCTGTAATTGTTGGTGAAGAAGAAATTTCTAAACAAGTTTTTAGTATTAAGAATTTGGTAACTGGCGAACAGCAAACAGTTGACTTTGCAACATTAGTTACGTTATTGAAATAAAAATAGTTGAACTTTGTTTTTGAACTTGTAATTAGTTTTTGATATGAATGTAGATGACGAAGCAAAAAAAGTAATTTGGTCGTTACAGAATAATAAGCGAACAGAAGAAGAAAGGAACATTTTTAAACCAACGGGTAAGAAACCAAATAAAAATGGATTAAAATATATTTTAATTGTTTTAATAGGATTGCTGTCGATAAGTTTTGTAATGACTCAATTTGTAAAAGAACCAATGGATATTTGTATTTTTTCAAATTTTTGTTTCAATTCGATAGAAGATAAATTACTCTATACTTTATATGTGTTTATTACCAATGTAATTTTAGTTTTCGGAGTTTATTTTGCATATAAAATAGGAAAATATTTAGCTAGCAAAATCTTATAGTTTAGTTTTTTGTAACTTTTTAAAATAACAGAGCGTATAAGTAATAAAAAATTATGGCTGGCGAGGGTGCAATGTCTCATGCAATTCAGAGTTTAAAGTTTAATCGTTCTCAAAAAAGAAGTCAAAGAAAAGAAAAGTTAGATTGGAGTAATTATACTTCAAATGAAAATGAAGTTGGTTATGATCCAATAAAGGCTACTCCAGAATTATTAGAAGAAATTAGAACTAGACTTCAAAAAGAAAACAAACAACAAAAAAAGCAATTAATTGTTTTTATTGGAATTTCTGCTTTAATTTCTGTTGCTTTGTTTTATATAATTTCAAGATAAAATATTCTTAAAAGCAAAAAACACTAAGTCTTAACTTAGTGTTTTTTATTTTATTATAGTTCCGAATTATTTTCAATTCCTATGTCGTCTATAGATTCAACAACTGCAGTTTTATCTTTTTTCCATTTTCGTTCTAACAGTATGTAGAATAAATAACTAAAAACAGCTCCAATAGGAATACCAAGTAAATTAATCGCAGTATTTCCTTCCCAATCAATATTCCAGCCAAACATGATGTCTAAAAGCCCTAAAAACACTCCTGTTAATAATTGACTTCCAAAATAAACAGCAATTCCTAAAATTGCATAAAGCCATTTGTTTTCTTTATATTCTTCTGCTAGTTTATAAAAATATTTACCAACCCAATAAATTAAAACAAATCCAAACATTATTCTTTTCTGTATTTCTTAGTTTCTTCAAAAACGTGTTCTAATATAGCAGCATCTTGCTCGGTAAACGCTACATGACGGCGACTCATTACAATTTTAGCCGTTTCAAAAGCTTTTTTGGTCAAATAAGTTGTAAAACCAGAAGCGCCGCCCCAAGAAAAACTAGGTACAAAATTTCTAGGAAATCCGCTTCCGAAAATATTAGCTGAAACGCCTACAACGGTTCCTGTATTAAACATAGTATTAATTCCGCATTTACTATGATCGCCCATCATTAATCCACAAAACTGTAATCCAGTTTTAGCAAAACCTTCCGTTTCATAGCTCCACAAGCGAACTTCTTCGTAATTATTCTTCAAGTTAGAATTATTAGAATCGGCGCCAATATTGCACCATTCACCTAAAACTGAATTCCCTAAAAAGCCATCGTGACCTTTGTTTGAATACGCAAATAAAACCGAATTACTTACTTCACCACCCACACGACAATGTGGTCCAACAGTCGTAGCACCATAAATTTTAGCACCTAATTTCACTTGAGCCTCTTCACACAAAGCAAATGGTCCGCGAATTAATGAACCTTCCATTATTTCAGCATTTTTCCCAATATAGATGGGTCCAGAAGATGCATTTAGTGTAACAAATTCAAGTTTTGCATCTTCTTCAATAAAAATATTTTCAGGAGCAATTACATTAACGCTTTTAGGAATAGTTTGCGAAAATCTACCTTCGGTCAATAATTCAAAATCTTCACGAATAGCTACATCATTTTTTGCAAAAATATCCCAAGTATTTTCAATTCTAATAAAATCCTCTTCATAGTCAATCAAGTCATATTCATCAAAATCAATATCTTCTTGCGTGTCATTCGTGTAAAAAGCAATAATTTCTTCACCCGAAATAATCGCCTGATTTTTCTCTAAATTCAAAATCATTTCTACTAAAACTTCATTCGGAAAAAACGAAGCATTAATCATTATGTTTTCCTCCATTTCCACCATCGGAAATTTATCCATTAAATACTCTTCCGTTAAAGTGGTGGTTGTGTAACCTAAATATTTTTCCCATTTTTCGCGAATGGTTAAAATTCCAACACGAATATCGGCCACTGGGCGAGTAAAAGTAAACGGAAGTAAAGCATTGCGAACCGTTCCGTCAAAAAGTATATAGTTCATGATTTTTGAAGTCAATAAATTTAAGTGTCGCTAAGTTACAAAGTTTTTCTAAAAAATTACTAGAAATATGAAGCACACTACAAGATTTCAAATCACCAGTTATCGTGCTGTCCACTTTATTTATTTTTTGTCATACTGAGCCTGTCGAAGTACAACAAAAAATAAGATACCGTTTCCATCACGGCTATACCTCACCTTTTACTTTTAACAACTTTGGCACATAAAAAAAAGCCCTGCAAATGCAGAGCTTTTATATTTTGAAAATTGCAACAAATTATTTGCTGAATTTAGCGTATTTGTTTTTGAATTTATCAATACGACCAGCTGTATCGATAAGTTTAGATTTACCAGTATAAAATGGGTGAGACGTTCTAGAAATCTCCATTTTAAATACAGGATACTCAACACCATCAACTTCGATAGTTTCTTTAGTTTCTACTGTAGATTTTGTAATAAATACATCTTCATTTGACATATCTTTGAATGCCACTAATCTGTAATTTTCTGGGTGAATACCTTTTTTCATAATGTAAATCTTTTATTTGTGATTACCAGTTACTTCGCGGCTTTCTTTCAAAAGGTGTAAGCAACATAATAACCTTTTATTATTAATCTTTTTTATTTTAGTGTGCAAATTTACACTAAATTTTTAATTTACAAGCAATAGTGTAACTTTTTTTAAATATTTTATACTGATAAGTAGTAATAATAAAATTCTATATTTGTATAACTAAACAACCAAAAACATGAACGAAATTATTAAAAAAAATGCCATTAAATTTGGATTAATCTCTGGAATATTTGCAATTACAGCTACTCTTTTAATGTATTTAATTGATTATCATTTATTTACTAATATGTGGATAGGGTTCTCAATGTTATTTATTTATATTGGAATAGGAGTATTTCAGTTAATAAATTTAAGAAAAGACTTAGGTGGTTACATGAGTTTTAAAGACGGTTTTACCGGTTATTTCCTGGGTGCATTAATAGGAATTTTAATGTCTTCGCTTTTTACTATATTATTATTTAATGTAATCGATACAGAAACTCGCGATTTAGTAACTCAAGCTTTGGTTGAATTTCAAGTAGAAAATTTACAAAAATATAATGTACCAACAGAGAAAATAAAAGAAGTTGTAACTCAAATGGAAGAAACACCTCAGTTCTCAACTATGGGAGTTGTAAAAAGTTTTGGAGGTTCTTTAATTGGTTCTATTATTTTTGGATTAATTTTGGCAGCAATCTTCAAAAGAAAACCACAAGAATTAATATAATACATGAATATATCTGTAGTTATTCCTTTACTTAACGAGCAAGAATCGTTACCCGAACTATATAATTGGATTAAGAAAGTTATGACAACCCATAACTATTCCTACGAAATTTGGTTTATAGATGATGGTAGTACCGATAATTCTTGGGATATCATACACAACCTTTCACAGCAAGATACAGCCGTGAAAGGTATTCGTTTTTTAAGAAACTACGGAAAAAGTCAAGCCTTGCATGCCGGTTTTGCTCGAACAAATGGTGATGTGGTCATTACCATGGATGCCGATTTACAAGATAGCCCTGATGAAATTCCTGAACTGTATAATATGATTACTCAACAAGGGTTTGATTTAGTTTCAGGTTGGAAAAAGAAACGCTACGATTCGGTTATTGGCAAAAACTTACCTTCAAAATTATTTAACTGGGCAGCCCGAAAAACTTCTGGTGTTGTTTTACATGATTTCAACTGTGGTTTAAAAGCTTACAATAGCAAAGTAGTAAAAAACGTAGAAGTCTCTGGTGAAATGCATCGTTATATTCCTGTTTTAGCTAAAAACGCTGGTTTCGCTAATATAGGCGAAAAAGTAGTGCAGCATCAAGCCCGAAAATACGGAGAATCTAAATTCGGAATGGAACGTTTCATTAATGGATTTTTGGATTTAATTACCATTTGGTTTTTATCTAAATTCGGTAAACGCCCGATGCATTTATTTGGAGCTTTAGGAGTTTTAATGTTTATCATCGGTTTTATCTCAGCAGGATTCATTGGATTTTTAAAACTTTGGAAACTATATCATCAAGAACCTACAATTTTAGTGACTGATAATCCGTGGTTTTATATTGCATTAGCAACCATGATTATTGGAACACAATTATTTTTAGCTGGCTTTTTAGGAGAAATAATTTTACGAACTAAAAATAACGAAGAACGCTATAAAATAGAGCAAGAAGTTTAAGTTGCTTTATTACTACTTTTATTCTTCGTAAATTTGCTTTTTAACATATTCGAATATGCATATTGAAAAACATATTTTAGAGAAAGTCAACGAATGGCTTACTCCAGTTTTTGACGAAAAAACGCAAGAAAATATTAAAGAAATGATGACTTCTAGTCCGAAAGAATTAGAAGATAGTTTTTATAAAAATTTAGAATTCGGTACAGGCGGAATGCGTGGCGTAATGGGTGTTGGAACCAACCGAATAAACAAATATACTTTAGGGAAAAATACTCAAGGACTTTCAAATTATATGAAGAAAGTTTTTGCAGGTGAAGAGTTAAAAGTTGCTATTGCTTACGATTGTAGACATAATAGTAATACACTGGCAAAAGTTGTAGCTGATGTTTTTTCGGCAAATGGAATTAAAGTTTTTTATTTTCTGAATTACGTCCAACCCCCGAATTATCGTTTACTGTTCGTTACTTGAACTGTCACGCAGGGATTGTTTTAACGGCTTCTCACAATCCACCAGAATATAACGGATATAAAGTATATTGGCAAGATGGCGGACAATTAGTTCCACCTCAAGATGCTGAAATTATTCAAGAAATTGAAAACTTACAATATAGCGATATTAACTTTGAAGCAAATGAAAGTTTAATCGAGTATATTGATACCAAAATTGATCAAGCATTTTGGAAATCAACAGTTGAAAATGCAAGTTTTAATACACCTCAAGAAGCAAAAGACAATTTAAAAATTGTTTACACTCCTTTGCATGGCACTTCTGTAAAAGCTATTCCTAATGTTTTGGATTTAGCAGGTTATAATGATGTAAATATTGTAGAAGAGCAAAGAGAACCAAATGGAAACTTTCCAACGGTTAAATCGCCAAATCCTGAAGAACCAGAAGCACTAACAATGGCATTAGCTTTAGCTAATAAAATTAATGCCGATATTGTGGTAGGAACTGACCCTGATTCGGATAGATTGGGTGTTGCAGTACGAGATTTAGAAGGAAATATGAAGTTGTTAAATGGGAACCAAACAATGGTTGTCATGACCGCTTTTCTTTTAGAGCAGTGGAAACGTGCTGGAAAAATTACAGGTAAACAATTTATTGGTTCAACAATTGTTTCAACTCCATTAATGTTAGATTTAGCAGAAGCTTACGGAGTAGAGTGTAAAGTAGGTTTAACAGGTTTTAAATGGATTGCAAAATTCATTAAAGATTTTCCAGAACTAGAGTTTATTGGAGGAGGAGAAGAAAGTTTTGGTTACATGGTAGGCGATAAAGTTCGCGATAAAGATGCTGTAGCCGCTATACTTTTAGTTTGCGAAATTGCAGCGCAAGCAAAAGCTTCAGGAAGTAGTTTGTACCAAGAATTAATTAATCTTTCGGTAGATTTTGGTTTGTATAAAGAACATTTAATTTCAATTACTAAAAAAGGAATTGAAGGGGCAAACGAAATCAAACAGATGATGATAGATTTACGCGAAAATCCTTTGAAAGAAATCGCTGGCGAGCGTGTGGTTTGTATTGAAGATTATCAAACTTCAAAAGGTAAAGACTTTATGAATAATGATGAGTTTGATATTACTATTCCAAAATCGAATGTATTAATTTACTATTTAGAAGATGGAAGTAAAATTTGCGCACGTCCAAGTGGAACAGAACCTAAAATTAAGTTTTATTTCAGTGTGCATGCACAATTAGATATGCCTGAAAATTTTGAAAAGGTTGAAAATCAATTAGACAATAAAATTGCAACAATTATTGCAGAAATGAATTTGAACTAATGGATAATAATTTAAAAAAACTAATTCCTTACTTAAAACCTTATCGTTCTAATATTGTAGGGAATGTTGTGTTTAATATTTTATATGCTTTGTTTAGTACATTGTTGATGGTTTCAATAATGCCCACATTAGATGTAATTTTTAAACAAACAGAAAGAATATTAATAAAACCTGAATACAAAGGAATTAGTTCAATTAAATCTTTTGTTTCCAATTGGTTTAATTATAAAGTAACAGAGATTTCAGATAGTTTAGGAGAACAAAATGCACTTTTGTTTGTAATTTCTTTTGTTATCGCAGCAGCATTATTAAAGAATGTTTTTAATTATTTAGCTTCTAGACATGTAACCATTTTAAGGAATGGTGTTTTAAAAGATTTAAGAGAAAAGCTATATAATAAAATAGTAGCACTTCCAGTTTCATATTATTCTGAGAAGAGAAAAGGTGATATAATGGCGAGAATTCTTGGAGATGTAAATGAAGTTAAAAATTCGTTCTTTCAGGTATTAGAACTTGTTGTTAGAGAACCTCTTACTATTATTTTTTCTATCATTGCAATGTTGATGATTAGTACAAAATTGACTCTTTTTGTATTTATATTTATACCAATTTCAGGATTTATTATTCAAAGAGTTGGTAAAAGTTTGAAAGCAAAATCTACTAAAGCACAACAAGAAAATGGAATTTTAATTTCTATTGTAGACGAAACATTACACGGTTTAAAAGTAGTAAAAGGATATAATGCCGAAAATAGTTTTACAGAAAAATTTAATGATTCTTTAAAAAGATTATACAGACTTTCTAATAAAATTGGAAATAAAAATAATTTAGCTTCGCCTTTAAGTGAGTTTCTTGGTATACTAACTATAGCTGTACTACTTTGGTATGGTGGACATTTAGTTTTAATTGAAAAAACTTTGGCAAGTACTGCATTTATAACTTATATCGCTTTAGCTTATACGATTCTTACGCCCGCAAAAGCTATTTCAAAAGCTTCTTATCAAGTAAAAACAGGTTTGGCAGCAGCAGAAAGAGTATTTGAAGTTATTGAAGAAGAAAATCCAATTGTAGATAAAGAAGGTGCTTCAAAAATTCAAAAATTTGAAAGCGGAATTTCAATTCAAAATGTAACTTTTGCATATAATGACGAACCCGTTTTAAAAGATTTTTCATTACATGTTCCAAAAGGAAAAACAGTTGCTTTAGTGGGTCAATCGGGTTCAGGAAAAAGTACAATTGCCAATTTATTAATGCGTTTTTACGATGTTGAAAAAGGTGAAATTAAAATTGATAACACCAACATAAAAGATGTCACTATGCAATCGTTACGTAATCAAATGGGATTGGTAACCCAAGATTCTATTATGTTTAATGGAACAGTTGCCGAAAATATTAAAATTGGTAAACTTGATGCAACTGATGAAGAAATTATTGAAGCTTTAAAAGTGGCTAATGCTTTTGAGTTTGTAAAAGATTTACCAGAAGGAATTCATACCAATATTGGTGATGCTGGAAACAAACTTTCGGGTGGACAAAAACAACGTTTGTCAATTGCTCGAGCAGTTTTAAAGAATCCACCAATTATGATTTTAGATGAAGCGACATCTGCTTTAGATACAGAAAGCGAAAAATTAGTTCAAGTAGCCTTAGAAAATATGATGCAAAATAGAACTTCAGTGGTTATTGCACACCGTTTATCAACTATTCAACGCGCCGATACAATTGTAGTGATGCAAAAAGGTCAAATTGTTGAACAAGGAAATCACGAGGAACTTTTAGCTAAAAACGGAACTTATGCAAAATTAGTTTCGTTACAATCTTTCGAATAAATCTTTTGTCATGCTGAACTTGTTTACTTCGTCAGTTCGCCTTCGCTCGTGCCAGCATCTTTCTAATTAGAAAATTTTTTTAAATTAGATTCCGAACTAAATTCGGAATGACAGATAAACATAAGTAAATTATCAAATTATCTCCATATAATTACTAAATTTATGGAGATTTTTCTTTTATGTACATACTCAATAAAAATATAAAGTTAACCGAAAACGATGACACTATAGTTTGGAAATACTTAGATTTATCTAAGTTTCTAGATATGTTGTTAGCGCATCAATTATTTATGTCGCGTTCCGATAAATTTGAAGATCAATATGAAGGAACATTTTCGGAACCAACTTACGAGGAAATAAAAAAAATTGCGGCAAACAATCCTAAGTTTTTAGATTATTACAAATCGCATAGAGAAAAAGTCGTTATAAGTTCATGGCATGCAAACGAATATGAATCGTTTGCAATGTGGCAAATTTTCACAAAAAACAACGAAGGTTTAGCCATACAATCTACAATAGGAAGATTAAAAGAAGCGTTAAAACCTGAAAAGCATTACGAACAATATATAGGCGAAGTAAACTATATTGATTACAAGAAAGATTTTATTCCGTTTGATGATACTTTTTTTCCGTTTTTGTTCAAGAGAAAAAGTTTTCAATATGAACGAGAAATTCGTATTATTTCCGATGTAAGCAAAACTAATTTAACTATCGATAATGGATTAAAGATTGAAGTAAATTTGAACCTGTTAATTGAGAAAATTTATATTCACCCTAAAAGTGAAAATTGGTATAAGAAACTGGTTATCGAATTAGTTGAAAAATTAGGTTTTAACTTTACAATTGAAAAATCAGATTTAGAGAGTGATATTCTTATTTAGAAGTTAGATTTTAGAACTTTCATTTATTGAATTTTTATTAATATCACACTAGTATTATAATCTTTAAATCTCATTGTTTTTCTGTCTTCTATATAAAAATCAGATTCTCTAATTAGTTTTAAAAATTGACCTTTAGTTAAGTGTGATATATTAAAATGACTTGAAATCTCTTTAAATGAGTTATAGAGAATTGTCGGATTTATTGCTAAAATATCAGAATCAATTAAGTAATATGAATCATCCAAATTTCTTAAAGCTTCTTTAATTAATAAATTTACATTTGAAGAATCAATTTTTTCAATAGCTTTTTTTCTTTATTACTGAAAACAATTTTATTATTTCCTTTGTTAAATAATAATTCAAATTGAATAAAATTATTTTGAAAAGCCTTATACTCATAAAGAGAAATTACATTTTCAATATTTTGAATTCTTCTTATAGTTGGATGATTAAAATTTTTGGCAATTAAAATTATTTCAGGTTTTTGCTTATTTTTTAGTAAAATATCTTTTTCAGATAAAGATAAATTATTAGTACTCAATATAATCAAATTATAATTCTCACTTATAAAATCTGAATAATCTATAGTTTGAAAAAGTATGTTTTTATTATTGTCTTTTTTTAATTCAAATACTACTAATCTATTTTCTTTTAAATTTAAGGCAAAAATATCGATTCTCCCACTTAGCCCAAATTTTCTTACATCGCCAACAAGCCTATACTCTGATTCTATTATTCTATAGTCTGGAAATAAAATTTCAAAATTTTTTACAACATGTCTCTGTAATAAACTTTCACTAATATTTATTTCATCAAATTTTATATTATTAGTTAAATCTAAAATCATTTGAAAACTTAATTTATCGGCGAATATTCCTCAGCAGTCCAATCGTTTGTTAAAAGATTTACATAATGATAATGCACTTTATCGTTTTTATCGAAAGCACCATTTTTATTGATATCTTCAATAGAACGAAAATACAATCGATTTAAAGTTTCAATAACATTCCAATCTACAACTTCGTTTAAATCGTCAGAAATCTTGGTTAAATGTGTTCCATCAATATTACTTAAGTAAAGTGATTTAATGTCATTTTGGTCAATTTTTCCATCTTTATTTGTGTCGCTATCTACTAAAGAATATACTAAAATTTGCTTTTTCGATTTTTCGGCAATTGTATTTAAGTATGTCACCGTTTGAATTTGTACTTTTTGAGTAGTTAGAGCGCAAACTGTTGTAGAATCGATATGTTGAAATTTTAAGTTATCAAAATAACCTGTAATTTCATATCGGTTATAATTTGATATGGCATAGCTTACTTGGTTGGTTTTACTAGAACCATAAACACTTTTATAATCTTCATACACACGCACATCGCCAACAGGATGAATTAAATATTTGGTTCCATCCATTAAAATCGGCAAATCGGCAATTTTAATAGAAGCAGAATCAACCTTTCGCTCTTCAGTAGTTGCTTTTTCTTCATAAATAACTTTTGGTTTTTCACTTTCTTTTTTACAAGCAACCAAAGTTAAAGCGCTAATAATTGATACTAAATAAATTCGCATGTTCTATTTTTGATTATCAAATATACTAATTTTTGTTCCTAAATTTACAAACGAGCTACCAACTTCAAGTTAAAAACACGAGTAGTCATGTAGTTTGGAATTCCATATTGCGATTTAGTATATACATCGCGAACCCAAGTATTTGTAATTGCATTTTGATTATTAAACAAATTGAAAATTTCTAAACCTAATGAAAGTTCGTTAAAACGGCGCAACCATTTTTTATCTGATTTTATAGTTTCATCTTTAAAAGCATACAAGAAACCTACATCGGCTCTTGTGTAATCTTTTAGACGAAATTGATAGTCATAAGGATCTGCATAAGATGGAGAACCACCGGGTAAACCTGTATTGTATACTAAATTAAGATTGATTTTTACATTCGGAATATTTGGCATATAATCTTGGAACAATAATCCAAATTTTAACCTTTGATCCGTAGGACGAGCTATATATCCTTTGTTATCATAATTTTCTTCAGTTTTTAAGTAACCAAAACTAAACCACGATTCTGTTCCTGGAACAAATTCTCCATTTAATCGAGCGTCAAAACCATAAGCATAAGCTTCTGCATTATTATCGGCTTTGTAGCGAATACGAACATTGTCTATAGTGTACGTATTTACATTAGTCATACTTTTATAATAAGCTTCACTTACTAATTTAAATGGACGATTCCACATTTTAAAACTATAGTCATTGCTCAACACAACATGAAAAGATTGTTGTGCTTTAACATTAGGTTGAACCATTCCATCGGCATCACGAAGTTCTCGGTAAAATGGAGGTTGATGATATAAACCACTCGAAAGGCGGAATAGCATATCTTTTTTCCAATTTGGTTTGAAAGCAAATTGTGCTCTAGGTGAAAAAGTAATTTGAGATTTCCCTTTTCCTTCTTCCGATTCTACTTGCCAGTTATGCGCTCTAACACCTGCATTTAACCAATATTGATGTGCTCCAATATTTCCTCTTCTATTCCATTGCGCATAACCTGAAATTCTGTCGATTTTTGTAAAATTTGTAGCTCTAATATTGTGATAAGGAGCAAGCGGACCATTATAAGAATTATAAGGTTGGTCGTTTTGATACTCTAAAATAGGAGCTGGTAGCGAGAATCCGGCAGAGTCTATTACTTCCCATTCTACAATTCTATCTCTAATATCTTCTCGGGTGTATTTTATTCCCCATTCAATTTGAGATTTTTCGTTTAATTCATGAAACCCTTTAGTTTCAACATTTACTATTAAAGCGTCTAAATCGTTACGAGCATGAGTTAATTGGCCACCCACACCACGAGTGTAAATAACATCACCAAAAGTTTCTGAACCAATATTTGCATCTACTTCGCCTAATCTATATTGTGCTAAAATGTCATAATATTCTTGTTCTTGTGTATGGTAAGTAGAAACGAAAAATTTCAGTTTATTTTTATCATTGTATTGATAAACCGATTTTACAGCTCCAAAAAGTGTTAAATATTCGTCTTTTTCTTGGCCTTCGTAATATACTAATAACGCTATAGGCTCATTAATTGTACCAAAATTTGTTTGTCTAGTTAAAGGTTGATAATGATACTTGTTTTGAGAAATATTACCTAAAAAACTCCATTGCCATTTAGTTGAAGCATTGTAATTGAATAAAGTTTGAATATCAGCAAATTGAGGACGATAATTAGTTTCCGTATCTTGACTATTGACTAATAAACTATTGTCTCGATAACGAATTCCTGTAATATTACTCCATTTATTATTTTTAGAAATACCTTCGAATGTTAAACTTCCACCAAGGAAACTAGCTTCTAGACCAGCTTTAAATTTTTTAGGTGTTCTATAGGTGATATCTAAAACCGAAGACATTTTATCACCATATTTAGCTTGAAATCCTCCTGCTGAAAAGTCAACATTTTCGACCATGTCTGTATTGGTAAAACTCAAACCTTCTTGTTGACCAGAACGAATTAAAAACGGACGGTACACTTCAATTTCATTAACATAAACTAAATTTTCATCGTAGTTACCACCTCTAACAGCATAAGATGTACTTAATTCGTTATTAGAATAAACTCCGGGTAAAGTTTTAATAATGTTTTCTACTCCAGCATTTGCTCCAGGAATTTTTCTAATAATAACCG